>DATFWX010000117.1:0-49144 GCA_035258845.1 Polyangia bacterium
AAGTGCAGCGTCTTTCGCGGGCGGTGGTTGAGGGGCATCTTGAGGGGCATCCTGGAGAGCGGGTGGAAACCATCGCGGATAGCTTTCGAGGCATGTGCGCTTTGCGAAAGGATTGCCGGAGTAAGCCGTTGGTGTTCTCGACGGTGCCGCGTTGCCAGAGCGAGCTCGGCTCGGTGAAAAAGACGTCGACGCCGAGTTCTGCCTCGAGCGCCTTGGGCTGCTGAAATTCGTGGCCGTTGTCGTTGGTGACGGTTTTGTTGAGCAGACCGTAAGGCGCCAGGGCGGCGGCGGTCTGCGCTGCGACGACGTCGATGCACCTGCGCTCGATGCGCGGCCGGCCGCTGATTTGCTCAGGGCTCCAGCTCAGGCGGAGCTCGGCCTCGATGAGGCGTTTGAGCCGCCCCCGGATTCTTCTCCTCTTCTTGGCCGTTGAGGAGCCTACAAGCGGGCACTGGCTAACTCTTCTTTTCTGCCAGACGCACTTGAGATCTGAACCTGGGTGCGATTCTTGAATTGAGGCAATGATCGAAGCAAGCACGGGGAGCACGCGCCCCCCAGATGAGCGGCGCGGCTTTGCGGATCTACTGATACAGGAAGATGATCTCGACCCGGTTGTTCTGCGCGCGGCCGCTCGAGGTCTTGTTGTCCGTGACCGGCTCGTCGGGGCCGCTGCCCGAGACCAGGAACCGCTTGGTCTCGAGGCCGCGCGAGATGAGGGCATTGAGCACGGAGTTGGCGCGCGCCAGCGCCAGCGCCACCAACTGGTCGTGCTTGCCGCGGTTGTCGGTGTGACCGACGATCTGCACCGGATAGGTGGGGTACTTCTTGAGCAGCTCCGCCACCTGATCGATCGCCGCCTCGCGGCCCGAGGCCAGCGTGGTCTGCTTCTTGACGAACAGGTCCCGCAGCGGCAGCACCAGCCGCTGCACATCCCCGCGTCGCTCGAGGCGCACGGTCACGCCCGAGATACCGGCCGCGTCGTGCCCCAGCGCCTCGTCGCGCGCCTTGTTCTGCTTGGACTGCTCGGCCTGCTGGTAGAGCGGCTTGGCCGTGGCCGCCGCCTGGTCGGCCTTCTGCTTAGCCAGCTCGGCGCTGGTCTGCGCGGCCGCCATGTTGCCGTTCTTGAGCTCGGTTTCCCCGCGCGCCAGCATGTCCGCGGCCGCCGAGTACTCGGGCGCCGCATAGGTCTTGGCGTCGACGGTCTCGGCGGTCTTGAGCGCGAGCTGGGCGGCCGCAACCTTGTCCTGTGCGGCTGCGCGCTGCTGCTCCTGCGTCAGCTTCTGCTGCTCGGCCGCGGTGGCCGACCGCGCCTCCTGCAGTTTCTGCAGCAGCGTGATCTGCTCGTTGGTGGCCGCCAGCTCCTTGGCCGCGCGCGCATAATCGTCCTCGCTCCGCTTGTACTCGCTCTGGGCCGAGGTCTCGCGCGCCCGCGCCTGATCCTGCTCGACCAGCGCGATCGCGGTCTTGAGCTTGATCAGGCCCATGATGGCGTCGCGCCGCGAGTTCTCGAGGTCGTTCGAGTCCCATTCCTCGCGCGACTTGGCGAACATGCGGTCGGAGTCCTCGATCAGACCGGGCGCGCGCTTGCGCGCCAGCTCCACGATGGGCTGCCCCTTGAGCTTCTCGAGCGCGTCCAGCTCGCGCGGCTTGGGTGGGGTCGAGCACGCGCACAGGGCAAGCCCCAGCACAAGCCCCATCGGCGAAAAGGTGGTGGCTTTCATTTGGCGTTCATCTCCAGGGCTTTCTTCTTGATCAGCGCCTGCTGCAGCGCCTGTTTGGTGCGCTCGACCTTGTCGCGCGAGGCCCGTGCTGCCGCCTCGCGGTCCTCGGCGCGCGCCTTGAGGCCGGCCGCCGTCGTCTTCTGCCGGATCAGCTCGGCCTGAGCAATGCAGCGATCCAGGATCTCGCGCACCCGATCGTAGTCCTCCTTCGAAAACTGGCCCCAAGCCTCGTCGAGCCAGCTTTTGAGCAGGGTGATCTCGTCGGTGACTGCGCCGCGCTCATCGAGCCGCTGCAGGTCGGCGACCGCCGCCTGTTGGGCCTCGATCTCGCGCTTGAGGTCCTCGGGTCGGGCCTGCGCCCGCCCCACGAATAGCATCAGGAGGGGGATTGCGAGGAGGAGTCGTTTCATGGCGGAGAAAGCATCGGCTGTAAGCCGGGCGGCGTCAAGGGGGGTCATGGCGGAAGTCGCCGTCAGGTCCGCCGCATCAGGCTGCGCGCGTGGCGCAGCGCGCCCCAAAACTCGATTTCGCGAACGTGCACCAGCACCTCGATCACCGCCAGCAGGATGAACACCCAGGCCAGGAGCGAATGCGGGCTGTCCCCGACCACCGGCAGCTCGAACGGCAGCCGCCAGTGCCACACGAACTGCACCAGCCACAGCGTGAACATGATGATTGCGTTGATGCGCGTATAGCGGAACTTGAGCAGGCACGCGCAGCCATACAGGGTCATCGCGAACGACAGGAAGACCTCGGAGCGATGGCGCGCGTCCATGGGCACCACGGCCCCGAGATCGTGCCGGGACAGTGCGTACACGGCCGGAATCATTGCCACCAGCGCCGTGTACTGATTCACCGTCGAGGCGATCATGTTGAGCAGCGCCATGGGCGCCAGGCGCACCGTCCGTGACCAGTAAAAGGCGGTCACCTTTTCGGGGAACTCGGACAAGAGCGGCGCGACCCACTGGACGAACGCAAATGTGGACACCCCCACCGACACCGCCAGCCCCTTCATCGACTCCACGAACGGATCGGCCACGAAGCCCATCACACACCCGCCCAGCGTGAAGATGCCCAGGATGGCGACCGCGCGCCGCCGTCCCGAGCGGATGTCGACCAGCGCCCGGGGCGGGGCCAGGAGCTCCTGTTTCTGCTCCTCGCCCTCGGTCGGCATGCGTTGCAAAAGCGCCAGATAGAGCACGAAGATGCCGCCCAGGATGACCGTGTCGTAGACCGCGAGCGTGCGCTTGGCGATGATGACCAGGTAGTACGAGCTCGAAAGCGCCAGCGCGAGCACCTCGACGATGTTTTCGCGCGCCAGCGCCACGTGCCGGATGCCCCCGCTTCCCCGCATCCGGCTCGACACGTCGGTGGTAAAGAAGATGAGGGTCCAGCCCAGCCCGATCAGGATGCGGTTGGATCCGGTGGCATTGGCGAACATGAGCGGGATGTCCTGCTTCCACGCGATGTCGGCCTCGACCATGAACTCGGGCAGCACCTGCAGAAATGCGATGAACGCGATGGCGAACCCGCGGCTGACGTGGAACTGGGCGGCCTCGGCGCCCCAGGAGATCAAAAGCGCGGCCGCAATGACGCCCGAGAACGAGAGCAGCGCCGCCAGTCCCGCGCCCAGGTGCAGCAGGTTCTCGATCAGGATGCTGGCCGCGCCCACCGTCGACAGAACCAGGTACAGCGCCAGCATCGAGCCGCGGCCGCCGCCTTTCGGGCCGGGCGGCGGGAGCGCAGTCGAATCGCCAATCACGCCCACCCCAGACGGCGGGGCGGGCCGGCCGGGGCCAGATCGACGCCCTCGAGCGCGAGCAGGGCGGCCTTGAGCGCGCGCCGCTCTCCGGTGGCGCGGCCGCTGCCGCCGAAGCCGCCCAGGCCGCGCGCGGCCACCACCCGGTGGCACGGGATGACCAGGGCCAACGGGTTGGCGCCGCACGCGCTGCCGACCGCGCGGGCCGCGCCCGGCCGGCCGATCTGCTCGGCGACCTGGCCGTAGGAGCGGGTCTGCCCGTAGGGGATCTCTCGCAGGGCCGAAAGCACGCGGCGCACGAAGCCGCGCGCGCGCAGGTCGAGCGGCAGCGTAAACCGGCGGCGCTGGCCCGCCAAGTACTCGCGGAGCTGGCGGGTGGCTTCGGGGAGGTGCCCGGCCCGCATGCGCGCATCCGGCACCAGCTCCAGCACCTCGGCACGCAGCAGCGCGGCCGCGTCGGTTCCGGGCGCCGGCAGATGGATGGCGAGCAGACCCGCCGGCGAGGCGGCCAGATGGACCGGACCAAAGGCAGTCCGGATGTGCGCGAGCCGGACTTCGGTCATGGATGCGTCGGGGTCTCGCCGACGCTAGCGCGGCCCAGGGGCCGGGTCAAGCCGCCGCGCCGCGTGCCGCCGCGTGCCGCCCCGTGCCGCCCCGTGCCGCCGCGTGCCGCCGCATGCCCCCGCGTGCCGCCGCATGCCCCCGCGTGCCGCCGCGTGCCCCCGCATGCCGCCGGAGGGCGACCGCATTTGAGAGTTGCAACTTAACCCGGCTGTTGTAGTCTGGGCCCCCGTCATGGCTACACAGTCTTCGCGCGGCTCGCAGGCTGGCGGCGCCAAGGCCGCGTCCGGCAAGAAGCCGCCGACCGCGTTTCAAATCTGGTTCGAGGATGCCTGGGCGGGCTGGCTCAAGCATGTCTCGCTCATCCTGTTCGCGGCGCTCCTGTTCGTGCTTTACCAGCTCGATCTGTTCAACGAGCGCATGCTGGGCCTCATCATGGCGCTCGGCGTGTCGCTCGGCGCCATGGTGATGGCGGCCAGCCCCGCGCGCGCCCATGCGCAAACCAGGACCCTCACCGCCGTGCTCTATCTTCTGTGCGCGGTGTGGGCGCTCGACGCGATCTACCCCATCGTGTACGGCATCTTCCCGGGCAAAGCCTACGCGAGCGGCAAGCTTACCGACGAGGGCTCGGAGGTCACGCTGTCGGCGCCCTCCGGCGGCAAGGCGGTCTACACGACCGCGAAGCTGCGCGGCGGCGGCGACGTCAACGCGCCCTTCGTGATCAGTGGGCGCTGGGATGGGGGCGCGGGCCAGGTCAAAGGTGAGCTGACCCGCAACATCGTACGCGTGCGCGTGGGGCGGCGCGGCTCGGGCTCGGCCACCACCGAGTTCAACGAGCAGACGCACTATCTGGGCCGCACCCGCGGCGCGGTCACGCTCAAGCTCGAGCAGAAGGACGAGAACATCGACAAAGAGGTCACGATCGAGCTGCGGCCGGCGCCGCTGCCCCCGCTCATTATCTACGTGACCGCGGGACTGGTGTTCGTGTTCGCGCTCGCGCTCGACCGGATGCTGGATCGAAAGGGGCGCACGAGCCTGGGCATCTCGGCGGCAGTATCGCTTTTGTTTGCAGTTTATTTCGGCTTCGAGCAGGCGCGGCCGCACAAGGTGGTGACGCCGGCCATCGGGTCGTTCTTCGTCGCCATCATCGTGGGCGGAATCGGGGGCTGGCTGATCGCGTGGGTCGTGCGCAAGCTGACGCCCGAGAAAAAGCGCCGCTCCGCGCGGGCGTAGTCGCCGCCCGCCCTCACGCTTGCGCCACCTCGGCGAACACGGCCAGCACGCCGGTGTACATCTCGAGCGCCGGCCGGCCGCCCAGCGGCGCAATCTCGGCCGCCGACGAGAACCCGAGCAGCGGGAACTCGCCGAGCGCGCGCTTGATGAAAGCCACGTCGTGGTCGGCGATGCCATACAGGCCCTGGCCGCGGCCCGCGCAGTTGACATAGAGCCCGAAGGCCGGCCGCGCACCGGAAAGCTTCTCTCCGACCTCGCCCAGCATGGCCTCGAGGTCGCGCCGCGCGCCCTGCGCCTCCCGCAAGAGGAACGTCAGCTTCTGTCCCTCCTCGACCGCCTCTGAGATCGCGAGCACGCCGCTCTGCGGGTCGAAACCGATGAAGCTGCGCACGCGGTAGTCGGCGCGCGCGCCGGTGCCCGCGTGCAGGCCCGCAAACACGAACGCGGCCGCCCGACGGAGATCCGCCAAAAGCGGCTCCCGGCATAGGCGGGCGAACGCCTCGAACGCGGGCTCTTCATCGAGCTCGAAGATGAGGTTGCCGCGCGCGCGGGTGACGGTCAGAAGCGGCCCTACCGGATGGCAGCCGTGCGCGACCCCAATCGCGACCCGGGGCACGCCGCTGATGAGCGCGCCGCACGCGCCCCCCCGCGCGACCTCGCCCAGCGCCCACACGTCGGCGCCGTCGGGCGTGCCGACCGCGCTCCCACCCATGATGGGCACGTCCGGCAAAAGGGTCGCCAGCCGATCCAGCAGCCGGCTCGGGTGGGAACCGAGCGCACCCACCAGGGCGAGCAGAAGCGCCGGTCGGCCATCCTCGCTCGCGTCGCCTCCGGGGGCCGCGAGTGAGCGCGCGATCGCCTGCGCGACCGCGTCCTCGGAGGCCTCGAGCGTGTGCACGAGGAAGGGCCGCACGCGCAGCTCGTCGCCGCTCGCCACCAGAACCCCGAGCGCCGATTGGCCCTCGTGCTCGCCCTCGCTGGTCAGGATGCCGCCGCCCGTGCAGCCGACCACCTGCGGCGCCTGCGTGATCTGGCGGATGGCGGCCAGCGCCGACGGCATGTCGGGCTGATGATCCGGGGTCGCGAAGCACAGGCACAGCTCGGCGCGGGTCAGGCCCGCGCGTGCCATCGCGCGCGAGGCGGCCTCGAATGCGGCCGTGCGCCCGCGTCGCTCGTGCGTGAGGCCCACGCCTGCGCGCAGCATGACCCACCCATGCTACGCTTTGAGCGCCCGGCAGATCCAGCACTTGAGATACGCGGTCTCGGGCGCGCCGGCCAGCTCGGGGTGATCGCGACCGGCTCCGCGCTGCTCGAGGATCTGCAGAGCGGCCGGCGCCGCGGCGGCGGCCTGGGCCAAGAGAGCCCCGAAGGCGTCGCGTTGAAGGCGCGCCGAGCAGCTGCAGGTGACCAGGATGCCCTCGGAGCGCAGGAGGCGCAGCGCGCGCTGATTCAGCTCGCGGTACGCGCGCGTGGCGGCGGCCAGCGGCCCGCGCCGCTTGGCCAGCGCGGGCGGATCCAGCACCACCAGGTCGAAGCGTTCGCCGGCCGCCTCCAGGCGCCGAAGCTCCTCCCAGGCGTTGCCGATGCGGACCTTGATGCGGCCGGCCAGCCCGGCCCGCTCGGCATTTTCGCGCGCGCGCGTGGCGGCGGCTGCGCTCTCGTCGACGGCCAGCACCTCCTCGACGCCTGCGTGCGCGAGCTGGAGCGCGAAGCCGCCCTGGTAGGTGAAAAGGTCGAGCGCGCGCCCGACGCCGCGGGCGTAAGACGCCACGTGCAGGTGGTTTTCGCGCTGATCCAGAAAGGCACCGGTTTTGGCATCGGCGAGCGCGTCGATCTCGAAGCCGATGGCACCCTCGTGAAAGTGCGCGCGCGCCGAGTCGCCATGCACCAACCGGGGCGGGCTGCGGGGCAGGCTCTCGAAGTCGCGCAACGAGCCGTCGTTGCGCAAGACCAGCGCGCGCGGCGCCAGCAGCTCGCGCACGCAGGAGAGCACGCCGCTCTCGTCCTGATCGAGCGCCTCGCAGCCGATCTGCACGACCGCCAGATCCGCATAGCGGTCGACCAGGAGGCCCGGGATTTGGTCGGCCTCCGCGTGCACGACCCGGTAGGCATCGGCCGCCGGGCCGTACAGCTGCCGGCGTCGGGCCAGCGCCGCTTGCAGGCGCGATGCCAGCAGCGCGCGATCCCAGGGCGGCGCATCGGCGCCCGCCTGAACCATGCGCAGCGCGATCGGCGAGCGGGTGGCCCACAGCGCCCCGCCCAGCACCCGAGCGCGACGGTCGGTGACCCGCACCGGCCCCGGCGGAAGGTGCGCGGGCGCGCGTGCGACCTCGGTGCGCCAGATCCAGGGCCGCCCCGCGCGCACCTGGGCTGCGCCCCGGTCGGTGAGGGCGACCGCCTCCAATCCTAGCGCACCGGCTGGCCGACCAGCTGCTGGTGGCGGCGCAGCGTGCAATCGTCCATCACCACCTTGAGCCCCGCCGCGTGCGCGCGTCGCGCTGCCGCCCAGTTGATGACCCCATCCTGCAGCCACACACAGCGCACACCTGCGCGCGCGATCGCCTCCTCGATGTGCGGCATCACTTCCTGGGGCCGCCGAAACACGTCGACCAGATCGATCGTGACCTCGGGCGGCACCTCCCGAAGCGTCGGGTACGCGCGCTCGCCCAGCACCTCAGACTCATGCGGGTTGACCGGAATGATGCGGTAGCCATGCGCCTTCAGATAGCTGGCCACGCCATGGCTGGGCCGGGTGTGGCTCGCGGACAGGCCGATCACCGCGATGGTACGCGCGGCCAAAAGGATCTCGCGCAGCGCGTCGGGATCGTGCACCAGGAGGCTCGGGTCGGCTTCAGTTTGCACCGGGGCATACTACCGCTGGCCGGGCGGCGCAGGCATAATAGATTTGTGGAATCTCCGTTTGCCCGCCGCCGTGATCGTCTGCTACGCGAGATCGGTGCAAGCGCGCTCGTGCTCCTGCCGGGCGCGACCATGCGGCCTCGCAATGGCGATGCCAGCTATCGCTTCCGGCAGGACAGCGATTTCTGGTATCTGACCGGCTTCGACGAGCCGGACGCGGTGGCGCTTCTGGCTCCCGGACGGGAGCGGCGTTTCCTGTTGTTCGTTCGTCCGCGCGATCCCGAGCGCGAGGTCTGGGATGGTCGCCGGGCGGGCGTCGAGGGCGCCACCCGCGACTACGGTGCCGACGAAGCGTTTCCGATCGCCGAGCTCGACGCCAAGCTGCCCGGCTTGCTCGAGAACGTCGACGATCTGTACTTCCCGCTGGGCCGGGACGCGGCCTGGGACATCAAGGTGACCAGCCTGCTCGAGCGGGCGCGTTCGCTCGAGCGCCGGGGCGTGCGCGCGCCGCGCCGGGTGCTGGATCCGCGCGAGCTGACCGCGGAGATGCGGTTGCGCAAGGAGCCCGTCGAGCTGGCCGCGCTCGCGCGCGCGGCTGCCATCACGGTCGAGGCCCACCAGGCCGCCATGCGGGCAGCCCGCGACGGCACCTGGGAGTACGAGATCGAGGCCGAGATCGAGCATGTGTTCCGGCGGCGCGGCGCCCGCGGCCCCGGCTACACCACCATCGTGGGCGCGGGCGCAAACGCGACCATCCTGCACTATGTCGACAACCGCAGCCGGCTCGAGGAGGGGCAGCTGCTCCTGGTCGACGCCGGGGCCGAGTTCGATTTTTATACCGCCGACGTCACGCGAACGGTACCGGTCGGGGGCCGCTTCCGCCGCCCGGCGCGCCGCGTCTACGACGCGGTGCTGGAGGCCCAGCAGGCCGCCATCGCGCGCGTGCGCGCGGGCGCAACGCTCGACGACATCCATGCGGGCGCGCTGGAGGTGCTGGTGCGGCACCTTTACGAGATGAAGGTTCTGGCCGAGCCGCCCGCCGAGGCCATCGAGAAGGGCAGCTACAAGCGCTACTACATGCATCGGACCTCGCACTGGCTGGGCTTGGACGTGCACGACGCCGGCAGCTACCGGGTCGGCGGCGGCCCGCGTCCGCTCGAGCCCGGGTTTGTGCTCACGGTCGAGCCCGGCCTTTACTTCGCCGTCGATGACGCCACGGTGCCCGAGGAATACCGCGGCCTGGGTGTGCGAATCGAGGACGATGTGCTGGTGACCGCCGAGGGCGCGGAGGTCCTCACCGCGGCCGCTCCCAAGCGGCCGGCCGATCTCGAGAAGATCGTGGCGCGCTGAGCAAGAGCTGACAGCTTCCGACGCTACAGCTTCTTGAAGGTATCGAGCAGCTTGTTGATGGTCTTGCCGCTGGGGTCGGAGCGGCCGCGATCGGCCACTGCCACCAGGGTCCGCTTCGAGCGCAGCGCAACCCCGGTGTGCACGCCTTCCTTTCCCCACTCATCCTGGATCAGCTTGCGCGCCCGGTCGATGCTGTCGTCGTCGCGGTACTCGCAGATCAGGGCGTCGATGCCGCCCACCCGGCCCTGCGAGCAGTAGCCGGCGCGATAGGCCGTCGGATCGATGGCCGCGAAGCCTTCCGCGGGGAAGCCGGCGCCCTTCCAGGCATTGACGACCTGGTCGGTGTGCGGCGTTCCATCAACGTGCGCGGGTTCGCCCGGTCCGGCGGCGGCCCCGCCTTCCTTCTTGCCGCACCCGACCGAGGTCCACACCAAACATGCGAAAAGAACGGTCAGAACACGTGTCCTCATGGTGGCTCCTTGGCGCCTTAGTGCTTGCCGTGCTTGTACCAGCCTTCATGACGGCCGTTGTCGTGGTGCTCGCGAATGATGACGGTGCGCGGCGGCGGCTCCGCCACGATTACGTGCTCGTGTCCGACCACGACCGGCCCGCCCACCCCGACGCCCACGCCGACGTGGACCGAGGGCGGTGGCGGCACCGCCACGTGCACGCCCGCCGAGAAGGCGGGCGCCGCCACGACCGCGTGCCCATGCACGCCCGGTCCGGCCACGATGACTCCGTGGAATGCAGGCGGCGCCACGGTCACGTCGACCACCGGCCGCTCCCAGACCACGGGCCGATAGGCCTCATTGATGGCAACGTAACGCCCGCGCTGGCGGTAATAGATGGGGTCGTAGTCGCCGACGTACCAGTAGGCGCCTCCGCGAAACTCGAATTGGGCCTGGGCCACCGGCTGGTACCAGTGGTAGTGCGGCCCATCGAGATAGCAGTAGACCGGCTCTCCGAACTCGACCCCGACATCCACGACCGGATGGGGGCCGTAATACGAGTACCGGGGCCCGTCATAGCCGAACGGCGTCGGGTCGCCGACGAAGTAATACTCCTCGTCGTGCATGCGGTACAGGCGCGGATCGGAGGGCCCGAAGGCATGCACGTGCGGCTCGGTGATGTAGCAGAAGCCGCCCCCGAACTTGGCCGGGATCGGATGCTGGGCGTGATAGCGGATGCTCCTGGCCTCGGCGGCGGCTGTGAGGCTCACCAGGGCAATGATTCCAACCAGTGCCGCAAGCCCCTTGCGCATGCGTGTGCCCTCCTTCTCGAGGGGTCGTGGAGCACGCTGCATGCCACACACGACCCCGCGAAATGATACACCATTTGGTAGGGCGCAGGGAACAGGATTGTGCCTGGGAGCAGAAATGCTCCGGGTCCGAGCGCGCGGCCGCCGTGATACAGTGAAACGAGTGAGCCTCGTCAACCTGCAGGCCCGCGAGATCTCGATCAAGGTGGTCTACTACGGTCCCGGGTTGGGCGGAAAAACCAGCTCTCTGCAGTTCATCCATCGCGCGCTCAAGCCGGAAAGCCGGGGCCAGCTGGTTTCGCTCGCGACCGGCATCGACCGGACGCTGTACTTCGATTTCCTGCCGGTCAAGCTGCCCAAGCTGCGCGGCTTCAACGTGCGCGTGCAGCTCTATACCGTGCCCGGGCAGGTCCACTACAACTCCACCCGCAAGCTGGTGCTGAACGGCTGCGACGGGGTCGTGTTCGTGGCCGATTCGCAGAAGGAGCGCGAGGCGGCCAACATCGAGAGCATGGAGAATCTGCGCGACAACCTGAAAGAGCAGGGGCTTGCGCTGGGCAAGCTGCCGGTCGTGTTCCAGTACAACAAGCGCGACTGCCCGAGCCTGCTCACGCGCGCGCAGCTCGACGGCGCGCTCAATCCTTCGCGCGTGCAGGCGTTCGAGACCGTGGCCACCACGGGCAAGGGCGTATTCGACGCGCTCAAGGCCATCACCACCGACGTGCTCCAGGATCTGCGCGCAAAGGGAGCCTGGGAGCCACCGCCGCGCGACCGAGCCGAGGACAAGAAGTCGGCGGGCGGGGCCGCCGGCAAGCGCGATACGGCCGCTCCCAGCACGGCATCATCGGGCAGCTTGAGCGAGAAGATCATCGAGTTCGCCGAGCGGAGCGATCCGGCCATCCGGGTCAGCGGCAGCGGCGCGCGGACTCTACCCGCGCCGCCCACCGGCTCGCTGGCCGAGCTGCTTGCGCCCGGGCCGGTCCGCAGTCTGGTGCTTGAGGTCGAGGGCGACATCGTGCGCGGGGATTACGCAGGCGCGGTGCGCCGGGTCGGCAAGCACCTCGAGGACGCGGTCGCCGAGCTGGCGGGCCCGGATCGCGAGGGTGGCTCGGCCGTGGTGGCGCTGCTGTACCGGCTGCCGGGCGACCGCTACCTGCGTCTGCGCGAGCTCTTGCGCCGGGTCGACACCGGAGCCGTGTCGTCGCAGGATGCGGTGTTCGGGCTGTTCTTCCTGGTCGATCTCGAGCTGGCGCGAGCTGCCGCTGCAACTGCGCGCGTGTAGGCCGGCCACAAGCGGCGGCGCGGCGATCTAGCCCTGGAGCTCGATCAGCCCCAGCCGATCCAGCCGCTCGAGGATCTTCAAGGTGTGCAGCTCCCCGAGCGGGGTCATGACCGCGAGCTGCGCCACGTCGGTATGCCCGCTGATGCGCGTGAGCAGGAAGCGCTCGCGTGGTCCCAGCCGCGCCTCCCGCGCCCGCTCGCGCGGCCCCATCGGCGCTGGCACCTTGTAAGGTGGGAAGCGCTGATACAGATCGGCCAGCTCGGCGTCGTAGGAGCGGCGCAAGAGCTCGCGCGTCTCGGCTCGGTACGGATCCAGATGCTCGGCCGCGCGCAAAAGAGCGTTGGCCTCGTCGAACTGGCGCTCGCCGAGCAGCGTCCGGGCCGCGTCCAGCAGGAGATCGACGGGCGCGCGTGCGGCCGGCGGCTCGGCCTGCGCCACCCCGGCATCGATCGCGAGCAGGCCCTTTTGCTGAGCCTGGTAGAGCTGCTCGTACAGCTCGTAGCGCGACTGCGGGCACAGGAGCGCCAGCTCGCCCAGCGCCACCGGCTCGCCGATTTCACGCAGCTTGCTCAGAACCGGGATGTACCGATCGTCGTCGAGCGCGTAGACCTGCGTGTACTCGGATGGGAACACGGCCGTGATGCGCTGCCACTCGTCGACCCGGCGCATGCCCTCCATCAAAAGCGCGCGCGTCTCCAGCGGATCGGGCAACACGAGCTCGGGCCCGCGCAGCTCAGCGCCCCACGGCGGCTCGCCCTCGGAGAACGCGAAGGTGCCCTGGCGCCACAGGAACAGGGTCAGAGTGACCTCGCGTGCGTGCGCCATCACGGCCTCCGAGAGCGCCGTCTTGGCCAGAAGGCCCTCGGCGGC
The DNA here is from genome assembly GCA_035258845.1 of Polyangia bacterium. Taxonomy (GTDB): domain Bacteria; phylum Myxococcota_A; class Polyangia; order JAHFDS01; family DATFWX01; genus DATFWX01. The sequence continues at coordinate 12,894 of DATFWX010000117.1, forward strand.
CAGGAGCTCAGCGAGCGGCCGGCTCGAGCGCGTGCGCACGTCGAGCGCCCAGCCCAGCGTGCGCTCGTCGATGAGGCCGCGCGCCAGCAGCACCCGCCCCAGGTCGCGTTGCAGCGCGTCGTCGGCGCCCAGGGCCACGATGCGACCGTCGGCAAGGCGCAGCGAGCGCTCCTCGAACTCCATCGCGACCGTCAGAAGGCCGCTCTTGCGGGCGTCCGAGAGCCACTGCAAGAGGTCCGGCAGCGGCATGGTCAGGAAGGCGCCGCGCAGCATCCCCCTATCGTAGTCGAAACCGCTTGGAGTCTTTTCGACTTTCTAAAAATTCCACTCGATGCCGCCGGCAATATCGATGCCGAAGAAGAGGTCGGTGGTGGTGCAGCTGCGGCCGCAGGCCAGGAAGCCGGGCCCGAACTCCATGTCCATCTCGCCACCCACCGCCAGGGCCGGGATCACGTAGTACTTGACGCCGCCGCCGCCCCGGAACACCGCGGCCACGCCGTCGTTGTCGGGCCCCGGAAAAAATACGAACGAGAGGCCGCCTCCCACCTTGGCATAGGGCACCAGGCGCTCGTGGCGGGTCGGAAACTTAAACTTGACGCCCGCGATCAGCTCGATCGCCTCGCCGTTGAAGGCGCCGCATTCGAGATTGCCGCTCGGGCTCACCACCACGCAATCGCGCCCGCCCCCGAATGTGAGGTTGAGCTGCAGGTTGAGCCAGCCGGTGTTGGACAGCCGGTAGCCGTACTCGTTGAACAGCTTGGCGCCGCCCGGCGCCTCGTGCACGCCGATCTGGCCACCGATCATGCCTCCGAGCTCGTTGCTGCCGGTGAAGTTGTGCGCGCGCACGGCCTGGGGCGCGAGCAGCAGGCCGAGGGTGCAAAGCAAGGTGTGTGAGCGGAAGCGTGTGCGCATTCTATGCTCCTTGAGCAGTCACAAATCGCCGGTCACTAATCGCCGATGCAGACCGATGCCCTACCGCCGCCGACGCGGTCGATGTTGCGGCACGCCCAGCCCGGCCCCAGAAAGACGCAGTCGACGCTGTTGATGCAAGTAAACAGGCACACGCCGCCGGCTCTATCCATGCACAGCGTATCGCCGCGCGGGCACTGGTTGTCGCCCTGACACGGGAGCGTGCAGAAGCCGCCCGGGAACGCGGGGCCGGTCGCGCAGAGAAAACGGCACTGCGCGTTCTGGCTGCAAGTGTCGCCCACCACCGAATCCTCTTTTGAGGCGTCGCAAGCGGGCAGCGCCGCCGCCAGCGCCAGCGCCAGCAGGCCGACACTCAGTACACGCTTGGCCTTTTGCATGGCCCCCACTATAAGCACGGCCTGTGCCCGGCCCCAAATTTTTTGACCCCATGAAGATCGAGTACTTGCGCAAGCTGGCGTGGGCTCGCCGGAACCCAAGCGCGGGCTTGGAGCAAAAATGCTCCACCATGGTAAGCTGTCAGCGTATGGCCAGCCGCCCCGCCACCACGCTGCTTCAGGTGGGCCTGCGCCCGGTTGCCATCCAGGTGCGCGGCTTCGAGCTGTCCGTGGAAGCCGGACCCGATCAGGGGCGCTCGGTGCGGCCCGGCAAGCGCTCTGTGCTGCTGGGCACGCAGCCTTCGTGCGATCTCGCGCTCACCGACCCGCACGTCTCGCGGCTGCACTGCCGGATCGATGTCGAGGAGCGCGCGTACGTGCTGCGCGACCTCGGCTCCACCAACGGCACCCTGCTTCATGGTGTGCGCGTCCGCGAAGCCTATCTCGCCGACGGCGCGATCATCGAGATCGGAAGCACGCGCGTCAAGCTCCGGCTTTTGGAGCAGGCCTTCGACATCCCGCTCTCCGAGGAGGATGCATTCGAAGGCCTGATCGGCCGCTCGGTGGCCATGCGCGAGCTGTACGCGACCCTGGCGAGGGTGGCGCCCACCGAGGCCCCGGTGGTGGTGGAGGGCGAGACGGGTGCGGGCAAGGAGCTGGTGGCACGTGCCATCCATGCCCGCTCGCGACGCGCGGCCAAGCCGTTTTGCGTGTTCGACTGCGGCGCGGTGCCGCCCACCCTGATCGAGTCGGAGCTGTTCGGCCACGAAAAGGGCGCGTTTACGGGGGCGGGCGAGCGGCGCGCCGGCGTGTTCGAGCGCGCGACCGGCGGCACCGTGATGCTCGACGAGCTGGGCGAGCTCGCCCCCGAGCTGCAGCCCAAGCTCCTGCGCGTGCTCGACTCGGGCGAGGTCACGCGTGTGGGTGGCACCAGCCCCATCACCGTCGACGTGCGCGTCATCGCAGCCACCAATCGCGATCTCGACCGGCTGCTCGGCGAGGGCACCTTCCGCGCCGATCTCTATTATCGACTGGCCGTGATCCGCGTACGGGTACCGCCGCTGCGCGAGCGGCGCGAGGACGTCCCGCTCCTGGCGGCCCACTTCGCGCGCCACCTCATCTACGCGGGGCCCCGCGCCGACGGCCTGCGCGGGGGCGCGCTCGAGACCATCTTCGAGTTCTTGTCGGCGCACGACTGGCCGGGCAACGTGCGCGAGCTGCGCAACGTGGTCGAGCGGGCGGTCATCCTGGCCGACCCCAAGCTTTTGGGCGGCGAGCCGCTCGATGCGCTGGGCGAGCTGCGTCGGACGGTCGAGCAGTCGCTGGCCAAGCGGGTGTCGCTGCGGGCGGCGCGCGAGCAGCGTGAGCGCGAGTACCTGGAGGAGCTCTTGCGCGTGACCGATTGGGACCTGGACGCGGCTTCGACGATTGCCGAGGTGCACCGCAAGTCCCTGGAGCGGCTCATTCGCAAGCACGGCCTGCGCAGCTAGTCTAGACCGGTTGCTTCGGGCCCCAGGCTGCGGTAAAAAGCGCGCGCGGAGGTCTCTCATGCCAAGAGTCAAGCATCTGCTCGCGATTGCGGTCGCCCTGGGGTGTGCCACGTTCCGCGACGATACCGGCTGGGCGCCCCAGCCCGCGGGCGCCGACGCCGACGCCAAGGCGCAAAAGGCCATCGACGAGACGTGGCAGGCCATGGGCGTGCTGCCGACCTACAAAACCTACGGCGAGATCCGGTTTACCTGGAATTTCACGGAAAACGGCGCGCTCAAGAAAAGCGAGAGCTTCTATTGGAACCGGTTCGAGCATCGGATGCGCTGGGAGTCGAACACGGTCGAGGGCGACCGCATCGCGGTGCGCGTCGATCTGGTCAAGCACACCGGCAAGGCCTTCCACGCCAAACGAAACGTGGGCGGGTCGGCGGCCGGCAATCAGACCCAGTCGGGGCAGGGCGTGCAGGGCACCAACAACGCCAACCTGGTGCAGGCCGCCAAGTTCGAGCCGCTGCCCAGCTCCGAGTTCGAGCACTACCAGGAGCCCGCGGTCAAGTCGTTCGTGCAGGCCCGGCGCTGGCTGATCGGCCCCATCAACCTGCGCGACCCGGGCGTGCACGTGAAATTCGAGACTGATGTGGCCGGGCCCGATGAAAAGAAATACGAGGCGTTGCACGTCACCTTCGACGCCTCTGCCGACGTGGACCGAAAAGGCGACGAGCTGTGGTGGCTGTTGAGCCCCGATACCCGCCTGCCGAGCTGGATGCTGTGGAAACAGGAAGGCCATGAGGGCAAGAGCGCATGGGCGCTCGAGGAGTGGAAGGATGTCGGGGGCGGGCTCAAGCTGCCCACCCTGTACAAGCAGTGGGGCACTCAGGTCGTGATTCAGTTCGCCAACGTGCAGGCCAATCCGCGCCCCGAAGACGAGCTTTACTTCGAATCGGTCCATTAGCTGATTTCTCAATCCACCGAAGGGTTTGTCCCTGAAATGTTTCAGGTTTGTTTCGACGCGCCGCGTCACTTTTTGATTGAAATGGCAGCCCGCGGATAGACATACTCAGCAGGATGGGCCGGAGCGCCGACGAGCTGGCTGCAACCCTTTCGCGCCATCCCGGGCGCGGCGGCTGCGGCGTGGGCGCGATCGCGGACCTGAACGGGCCCTCGCATGAGCTTATCGAGCTGGCCCTGGGCGCGCTCGGCTGCATGGAGCATCGCGGCGGATCGATCGAGGACACCGGCGACGGGGCCGGGCTCCAGCTCGCCATCGACCAGCGCTATTTCGCGCGCTTCATCGCGCCCGGCCGCCGGCTGCCCGAGGGCCATCGGCTCGCGGTCGGGGTCGTGTTTTTCCCGGTCGGCGAGCGTACCAACCTGCCCTACTGGCAGCAGGAGATCGACGCCTTTCTGCGCCGCCACGGCCTGGCGCCGCTCGGGTGGCGCCCGGTGCCGGTCGACGAGAGCGCGCTCGGGCGCAAGGCCTGGGAATCGCGGCGCGAGGTCTGGCAGTGCTTGATTGGCGAGGGCATGGTGCCGCACGAGGACCTGGCGCGCGCGCTGTTCCAGGTCAAATCGGCCATCGAGCGCAACTTCCGCGATCTCTATCTGCCGTCGTTCTCGCCGCGCACCCTGGTCTACAAGGCGCTGTGCGATGGGCCCCAGCTGCGCCGCTTCTACGCCGACCTGCGCGATCCGGACCTTTCCACCGACGTCGTGGTGTTTCACCGCCGCTATTCAACCAACACCTTCTCCAACTGGTACCTGGCCCAGGTGTTCCGGATGATCTGCCACAACGGTGAGATCAACACCATCAAGGCCAACCGGAACGCGGTGCGCAACTTCGAGGCCGAGCTGGGCTGGCATGGCCTCTTGATGGCGCAGGGCTCGGATTCGGCCGACGTCGACCGCATCGTGGAGATGTTCCACGTCTACGGCGTGCCGCTCGACGAGACCCTGTGCCGGATGATGCCGCTGGCCTGGCGCGACCTCGCGCACCCGGCGCCCGAGATTGCGCGCTTCTTCCAGGGCGTACAGCGCGCGCTCGGCAGCATGGGCGCCTGGGAAGGGCCGGCCGCTCTGATTGCCTCGGACGGCGATCAGGTGGTGGCGGGGCTCGATCGCATGGGGCTGCGGCCGCTGCGCTATCTGGTCACCCGATCGGGCCGGGTCATCATCGCCAGCGAGGTCGGTGCCATCCCGGTCGAGCCGAGTGAGCTCGCAACGACCGGGCAGCTCGATCCCGGCGAGGCCCTCACGGTCGACCTGCGCGCGCGCCGGATCACGTGCGGTCCCGAGCTGCTCGAAAAGGTTGTGCGCTCGACCCGCATCAACTTCGCAGAGCTTTCCGAGCGCTGCCTGGTCTCGGCACCGCCGCGCTCGGCGCCGGGTGCCGGCAAGCTGCGCGGCAAGCCCGACCAGCGCGTGCTCAACCTGTTCGGCTGGTCGACCGAGAAGATGAAGCTGGCGCGCTATCTGGCCGAGAACGGCAAGGAGCCCATCACCTCGATGGGCAACGATCGCCCGCTGGCCGTGCTGAGCGCGCAGCGGCCCCCGCTGTATCGGTATTGCAAACAGATCGTCGCAGTCGTGACCAACCCACCCATCGATCACATCCGCGAGGGCAGCGCGTTCGACCTGACCACGCACTTAGGGCCCAGCCCGCTGGTGCACGAGAACGAGCCGGTCTACGACGTCACGCCCCAGTATCGACTGGAGAGCCCGTTCTTGACCGAGGAGCAGGTGGCCCGCATCCGCGATGCGCAGGCACCCGACCAGCCACGTTGCGAGCTGCTCGACGCCACCTTCGAGGACGGTCCAGGCGCCGGCAAGTTGATCGCGCGCCGCATGGCCGAGCTGTGCCGGCAGGCGGTGGCGGCGGCCAAAAAGGGCGACGCCGTGCTGCTGGTGAGCGACCGACGCGCACTCGAGCCCCCGCTCGTGGGCGCGGATGCGCCGGCGCCACGGCTGGCCCTGCCCATGCTGCTGACGGTGAGCGCCATCCACAACGCGCTGGCCGGCGAGGGGCTGCGGCGGCGGGTGGGCATCCTGGTCGAGGCGGCCGATGTGCAGGAGGGCCACGACGCGGCGATCCTGTTCTCGTGCGGCGCCACCGCGGTGTGCCCGTATCTGCTCCTGCAGGTGGGCGCTTCGGGGGCCAAGCCGCTCGAAGGCGCGGACACGTTCGATCCGGTGGGACGGCTGGTGCGCGGGCTCGAGGAAACGCTCAAGCGCATCATGTCGAAGATGGGCATCTGCTCGATCGACGGCTACCGCGGATCGGGCCTGTTCGAGGCGGTCGGGATCGCGGCGGCCGTGGTCGATTACTATCTGCCCGGGATCCAGGCCCGCATCGGCGGCATCGATCTCGACGACATCTACGCCGACATCCGGTGGCGCTTCGAGCGCGGCGCGGCCCCGCAGCGCGAGCCCGACGTCAACATCTACCGCAAGGAGGTGTGGCACGAGCTGCAGCAGACCGCGCGCGGCAACGCGGGCGCTTACGAGCGCTTTTTGCAGATGATCGAGGACACCCCGCCGGTTTATCTGCGCGACCTGCTCGAGCTAGGCGAGCTGCCCGAGGAGCGGTCGACGCCGCTGCAAGCGGTCGCGAGCGAAGACGAGATCATCCGTTCGACCTTCCGCGGCGCCGCCATGTCACACGGGGCCCTGCATCGGGTGGCCCACCGTGCCATCGCGGCCGCGTTCAACCACTTTGGCGCGCTCTCCAACTGCGGCGAGGGCGGCGAGGATCCACGGCGCGATCGGGGCGGACCCTGGCAGGAATCGCGCTCGCGCATCCGCCAGTTCGCAAGCGCCCGCTTCGGCGTGGATGCGCGCTATCTCATGAACGCCGACGAGATCTCGATCAAGATCGGCCAGGGCGCCAAGCCGGGCGAGGGCGGCCACCTGCCCGCCGAGAAGGTGACGGCCGAGGTGGCGGCCATCCGCAAGACCCGGCCCGGCGTGGCCCTGATCTCGCCGCCGCCGCATCACGACATCTACTCGATCGAGGACCTGGCGCAGGTCATCTACAACTTGAAGCAGTGCAATCCGCGCGCGCGCGTGAGCGTGAAGATCCCGGCAGTGACCGACATCGGGACCATCGCGGTCGGCATCGCCAAGGCGGGTGCCGACGTGATCGACGTCAGCGGAATGGAGGGCGGCACCGGCGCCGCCTCGTCGTCCTCGATCGAGCACGCGGGACTGCCGCTCGAGCGCGCGCTGTCCGAGGTGCACCAGGCTCTCATCATCAACGGGATCCGACCCGCGGTCCGGCTGCGCGCCGACGGTGGCATCAAGACCGGCTACGACGTGGCGGTGGTGCTGGCTCTGGGCGCCGACGAGGTCTCGCTCGGCACCGCGCTCATGGTGGCGGAGCAGTGCATCTTCTGTCACGGCTGCGCGCTCGGCAACTGTCCGGCTGGCATCACCACGCAGGACGATCTGGTGGCGCGACGCCTGATGACCGAAAAAAAGGGCCGGCCGGCCGACACGGTGTTGCCCGATCAGGAAGCGGCGCGATTCGCGGACGCGAAGGCGGGCGTCGAGCGCTACCTTTTGGCGTTGGCGCGCGATGTGCGCGGGATTCTGTCGCGCCTTTCGCTGCGGCGGCCGTCCGATCTGGTGGGGCGCGTGGACCTTTTGCGCCAGCTGCCGGGCCCGAGCGAGCGCTCGGCCAAGGTGGACTTGAGCGAGCTCCTGCTCGACCCATCGGGGCGGCCCGGGGTGGCCAAGGGTGGGGCGGCGCCCGAGGGCCTGTTTGCCGATCCGACGAGCGTTCTGAATGCCCGCATCGTGGGCGATACCCGGGCGGCGCTCGCGCAGATGGCGGCCGCGGATGGCGGGCAGGTGCGGCTTTCCTACCCGGTCACGACCTCCGACCGGGCCGTGGGCGCCACGCTGGCCGGCAAGCTGGCCACGCGTGAAATCGAGCCGCCGCCGGGCGGCATCGCGCTGGCCCTGCGCGGCTACGCGGGCCAGGCGCTCGGCTTCGGCCTTACCGACGGCATGCAGATCGAGCTTACGGGCTACGCAAACGACACGGTGGGCGAGGCCATGTCGGGCGGAACCATCGTGGTTCGGCAGCCGCCCGAGGTGGCCGACCGCTCGCGCCAGTCGGCCATCGGCAACGCGGCCTGCTACGGCGCCACCGGGGGCACGCTTCTGTGCGAGGGGCGCGCCGGTCAGCGCCTGGGCGTGCGCATGTCAGACGGGCTGGTGGTGGCCGAAGGCGCGGGCAAGTATGCGTTCGAATACATGACGGGCGGTGTTGGCGTGGTGCTGGGCCCGGTCGGGCCGGTGGTGGCGAGCGGGATGACGGGCGGTACGGTGTACCTCTTCGACCCGGACGGCGACGCGGCTCGATGCGTGCACCGGGACGCCCAGGTGGTGCCGCTTTCGGAAGCGGATGGGACGCTCCTGCGCGGGATCGTGGAGCGGATGGCGGCTCAGACCGGCAGCGAGCGGGCGGCGGCCCTGCTCGCCGACTGGGCGGCCGCGCTGCCCAGGTTCCACAAGGTGGTCACGGCGATCTGAGTCGAAAGCTCGGACCAGTCATCCTCCGCGCGCCCCTACGGTGCGTGGGCCGGCGCGGCGGCATAGAGCCGCTCGAAGATCTGGGCCGACAGCGCGCCCATCTGCTCGATCAGCAGGGCCTCGGCGCCCGGGCTCTTGTGCTCGTTGGTCAAGAATACGATCACGATATGCTCGCCGCGGTCGGTCAGAAGATACCCGGCGTCGGTGAGGATCCCGACGTCGCCGCCGCCCTTGCGCGCCACCCACTTGACCCGCGGGTCGCCTTTGAGCGCCCGCCCGATGATGCTGTCGATCTTGCCGCCCGCGCGCAGATAGTGCTCGAATCGCTCGCCCACCTTGGGCGATCCGCCCAGCGCGCGAGTGGCGGCAGCGCGCAAGAGACCTCCCATCTCCTCGGGCGTGGCCTTCCAGTCGAGAAGGTGCGAGACCCGCTTGCGGGCCTCGAAGCCTTCGCTGCCCTTGAGCTCGGCGTCCAGGGCCGCCACATCGATCGGCTGCGCGAACAGCTCAGCCTCGGCCTTGACCGCCGCCGCCCGCAGCAGCGCCGGCGTCATCACGCGCAGAAGCGCAAAGCGCGCGTCCGGCTCCGGCGGCAGCGAAGGCACCCGGCCGTACGCAAGCGCGAACAGCTGTCGGGTCGAAAACAGGATGAGGGGCGTCTTGATGCCCCACCCAGGCAGTCGCTTCTCGACCTCGCGCCAGCCCAGAAGGCGGCCCACCATGTCGGTGGCGGTGTTGTCGCTGATCGCGATCATCAGCTTCAACACATCGTTCACGGTGGGCTGCACGCCGTCGTCGAGCTCCTGCAGGAGCCCGCTCGGCAGCGACCTCACCGACCCATCGAGCCGCAGCCGCTGGGACGGGCTGATCTTGCCGGCAGCCAGGAGCTCGCTCGCCCGCGCCAGCAGAAACACCTTGAACAGGCTGCCCAGATTGGCCGCCCGATCGGCGTGATGGCGGAATGCAACCTCGGGTCGCTCGGCCACGGTCGCATACACGCTGGCCTGGGCGGGCAGCGCGTCGAGCGCCGCCCGCAGCTCCACTTCCGACACCGGCCCCTTGGGCGGTGCTGGCTTGACCCAGATGCCCTCGACCTCGCCGCGCGGGTTCAGGCTCACCGTAAAAAGCCAATCGGGCGGCGTGCGCTCGTAGCGCATGGTGAGCCGAACCACTTGCAGGCCGCCCTTCTGGTCCACGCCCGCATCGAGTCGGCGCAAAAGCTTCCCGCTCTGTGCGTGCACTTGGTCCATGACCATGCGAAGCTGCATTTCGGGTAGCGCGGACTTGACCGTGGCCGAGAAGCTGGCGCGCGCGGCCTCGAAGCGGCCCGCATCGAGATCGCGCACCACACGCTCGGCCTGCGCGACCGGATCCGGGCCCGGGCCCCCAAGCCGCGCGAGCGCCATCCACACCGCAAGCATCAGTGTCATCCTCTTCCTCTCAGTTGATGATCAAAACGCGCGTCGTATCCGGCAGGCGCCGCAGAAGCTCCTTGAGCACGTTGCCGCGCAGAAGGTGCCAGATGGCGGTGCGCTGGCTGGTCCCGACCATGACCGCCGTTACGCCCAGCCGCTCGGCCGCATCCGCGATCGACTCGCCGGCCCCATGCGCCATCCGCCAGATCGGAATCGCATCGATGCCGGCCGCGTGGAATGCACGCGCCGCGTCCTCGAGCACCGACAGCGCATCCGGCGACGGCCCCACCTTGGGCGGGAAGAACAGCCCGGGCACCTCGTCGACATAGAGCACGTACACGTTGCGCTCGCCCAGGCCGCGTACGTGCCGCGCAGCTTCTCGGTACAGGCGCGGGTTTCCGCCGCGCACCGCGACCAGCGTGGCCGCGCGCTCGAGCGGCGCCAGGTCGAGCGCCTGCTCCAGGATCATGGCCTCGCGAATGTCGGTCGAGCGTGCCGCCGCCTGCTCGGCCGCCTCCGCGCTGGCGAAGCCGCCCCGGGGCGCGAACGCGCGTCCCTTGCGCACCAGGTAGCCCAGAACGACGCCCGCGCCCGCCAGCATGCCGCCGTACAGCGTGGCCTGCCACTTGGAGATGATGTTGATGAGCCAGGCGCATGCCATCACCAGCGTCACCGCGATGCCGACCCAGAATCGCGGGCCGCGCTGGTGGTCCTGCCAGCGCAGCCAGTCGACCGCGGCCGAAGCCACCGTGAACGCGCCCAGAAGGCCGAACGCGTACAGCTCGCCCAGAAGCAGCACGTCGCCGTGCGTCAAGAGCGCGAGCACGATCGGGGCCAGGGTCGCCACCAGCACCGCGCGGTGCGGCGTGCCGAAGCGGGGGTGGCGCGCGCCCAGACCGTGCGGCAGAAAGCCCGCATGCGAAAGCGCCAGAAATACATGGTAGCAGCCGACCATGGCCGTGTTGGCGGCCAGCGCCAGCAGCACTGCCGCCGACAGCGCAACCGCTACGCCCAGCCAGGGGCCCCCGAAAGCCAGCGCAGCCTCGGTCAGAAAGCGCTCGGGATGCGTTTTGGGCACCTCGGGCAGGACCGTGACAAAGGTGGTCAAAAGGGGCGAAGTGAGAAGCACCGCCAGCACCACGATCCGAAGCGCCATGCGGGCGGTGCGGCCGCGCGGCTCGCGCAGCATGGGCGCGAGCTGAGCGATCGACTCCAACCCCGAGAAGGCCAGCCATGCGGCCGCGAAGCCGACCGCAACCGTGCCCGGCGCCACCGCGCGCACGCCGCGCAGCGCATTCCAGACCGCCTCCCACTCGCCGGCATCGATGCGCAGCCCGGCCGCCACGATGAGCGCAACCTGTGCCGCCAGCGCCAGTGCCGCCGCCGCCGCCGCCACCCGCGCCGCCTCCTTGATGCCGACGCACCCGAGCAGCCCCAGAAACGCGATCCCCAGGGCGGCGATCCACGCCACCAGGCTGGCGTCGAACGCCCAGATGGCGCGCAGCTGATGCACCGCAATCACCAGGCTCAGGGCCGAGGTCAGGAAGTAGTCGACCGTGATCAGCATGCCGCCCAGGAGACCCACGAAATCGCCGAAGGCGTCGCCGGCTGCTGCCACCACGCCGCCGCCCTCGGGATAGCGCGCGCAGATGCCGGCGTACTTGCCGGCCAGAAGCACAAACACCACGCCCGCCAGCAGCACCAGCGGCCCTGCCAGCGGCCCGAACCGTTCCCACAAGATGCCGGGCGTGTAGTAGACCGACGTGCCCAGGTCTGCGAACACCACGGCCGCCACCAGCGCGGGCCCGAGCCGGGTCAGGCTGCGCCCGTGCGCGCGCGGCGGAGCTGCCGCAGCGGCGGATGCGGCGGACGCGGCCGGGGCCTGACTCTCCACGGCGCTCGAGACTACCTCGTCTTGGGCTTGCCCTGCCACTCCAGTCGCGGTAGATCGTGGGCCATGCCCGACCAAGCCACTCTCTCGGCCCTTGCGCAGAAGCTGCGTCGCGTGTCGATCCTGTCGACCACCGAGGCCGGCAGCGGCCACCCGACCACCTGCATGTCGGCGGCCGATCTGGTGTCGGTCCTGTTTTTCGACGAGATGGTGTACGACCCGCGCGATCCGGTCCGACCCGGAACCGATGCGTTCGTGCTGTCCAAGGGCCACGGCGCGCCCATCTTGTGGGCGGTGCTTCACGAGGCGGGCTGCATTTCGGACGACCCGATGACGCTGCGCAAGCTGTCCAGCCCGCTCGAGGGCCACCCGACGCCGCGCGTGCCATGGGTCAAGGTCACCACCGGCTCGCTCGGGCAGGGGATCTGCGCCGGCCTCGGCATGGTGCTGGGGCGCCGGCTCAAGCAGGATCCCGGGCGCGTGTACGTGCTGCTCGGCGACAGCGAGGTGACCGAAGGGTCGGTGTGGGAGTCGGCGGCGCTGGCCAGCTACCACAAGGCCGACAGTCTGTGCGCGATCGTCGACATGAACGGGCTGGGTCAGAGTGGGCCCACCCAGCATCGGCACGACTCGGCGGCGCTGGCCGCCAAGTGGCACGCGTTCGGCTGGCACACGATCGAGATCGACGGGCACGATATCGGCGCCATTCAGCGCGCGCTGGCGGAGGCGCGCGGGGTCAGGGGCCAGCCCACCATGATCATCGCGCGCACTATCAAGGGCAAGGGCGTCTCGTTCCTCGAGGGCAAAGAGGGCTGGCACGGCCGGCCGCTGGCCAAGGGGGACGAGGCTGCGCGCGCGCTGGCCGAGATCGGCGATCCACAGGTCAGCGCCCAGGTCGAGCCGCGCACGCGCGGGACTCCGGGCGTCGGTGCGCCGCCGGCTCCGCGCGAGGCGGCCGCGCCCCCCAGCTACAAGCCAGGCGACGAAATTGCGACGCGTGAGGCCTACGGCAACGCGCTCGTGCGCCTGGGCACGGTCGACAAGCGCATCGTCGCGCTCGATGCCGAGGTCAAAAACTCAACCTTTGCTGAAAAGTTCAAGAACAAGTTCCCGGAGCGGTTCATCGAGGGCCTGATTGCCGAGCAGAACATGACCGGCATGGCGATGGGGCTGGGTCCCGAGGGCTTCGTGCCCTGCGCCTCCACGTTTGCGTGCTTTCTGACCCGCGCCTACGACTTCATCCGCATCGCCGCCTACAGCATGCCGCCGCATCTGATCCTGTGCGGCTCGCACGCCGGGGTCTCGATCGGCGAGGACGGTCCGTCGCAGATGGCGCTCGAAGATCTGGCCATGATGCGCGCCATCATCGGGGCCCAAGTGTTCTACCCTTGTGACGGCATGAGCGCGGAGCGGCTGGTCGAGGAGGCCATCCGAATCGGCGGCATCGTCTACATCCGCACCTCGCGGCCCAAAACCAAGGTGCTGTACGACGCCAGCGAGACCTTCCGGGCGGGCGGCTGCAAGCTACTGCGCCAGTCGCCGAAGGACGTGGCAACCGTGGTCGCAGCCGGGGTGACCGTGTACGAGGCGCTGGCGGCCTACGACAAGCTGCAAAAGGACGGCCTCGCGGTGCGCGTGGTCGACGCCTATTCGGTCAAGCCCATCGACGCCGCCACGCTGCAAAAGTGTGCGGACGAGACGGGAGCGATCGTGGTGGTCGAGGATCACGCGGCCTGGGGCGGCCTCGGCGACGCGGTGGCAGCCGAAGTGCGAGCAAAAAGGTTCGCCCACCTGGCGGTCTCGGAGGCGCCGCGCTCGGGCACGCCCCAGGAGCTTCTGGCGCGCCATGGCCTGTCGGCCGACGCGATCGTGGCGGCCGTCAAAAAAGTCCGGGCTTGAAAGCGCTCGTCACCGGAGCGACCGGGTTCATCGGCTCGCACGTGGCGCGCGCCCTGGTCGAAGCCGGCCACGAGGTGACCATCCTGCGCCGCGCCAGCTCGCCCACCGCCAACCTCGAGGGGCTGGCGGTGCGCCACGCGCTGGGCGACCTCGCGGACGAGGCTTCGCTGCGTGAGGCCGTGCGCGGACAGGACGCGCTGTTTCACGTGGCGGGCCTGTACGCCCTGTGGGCGCGCGACCGCCGCATCTTCTGGGAGACAAACGTCGAGGGCACGCGCCGCATCCTGCGCGCGGCTGCCGAAGCCGGTGTGCGCCGGATCGTCTACACGTCCACGGTGGGCGCGGTGCGCGGCTCGGCGCGCGGCGAGATTGCCGACGAGTCGAGCGCCTTCAACCTGGAGGTGACGGGCGACCCCTACGTCCTGTCCAAGCGTCGCGCCGAGGAGGTCGCGCTCGAGCTGGCGGCCGCGGGCGCACCGGTCGTGGTGGTGTGCCCGGCCGGCCCGCTGGGTCCGGGCGACATCAAGCCCACGCCCACGGGCGAGCTCATCGTCAAGTTCGTCAATCGCCAGCTTCCCGGCTACACCGACGGTGGCGCCAACTTCGTGGACGTGCGCGACGTGGCGGCCGGCCACCTTCTGGCCTATGCGCGGGGGCGGGTGGGCGAGCGCTACATCCTGGGCGGCGAGAACCTCAGCGTGCCCGAGCTCATGCAGCGGCTGTCGGCCGTGACCGGCCTCGACGCGCCGCCGTTCAAGTTTCCCCACGGGCTCGTGTTTTTTTTCGCGGCCCTGCTCGAGTTTCTGGCCGACCACATCACGCACCGGCCGCCCCTTCTGACCAAAGCCAACGTGCGCGTGCTGCGCTTTTACCTGCACGCAAGCTCGGCCAAGGCTGAGCGCGAGCTGGGCTACACGACGCGGCCGCTCGACCAGTCGATCCGTGACGCCATTACCGACTTTGCAGCCCGCGGCTTGATCAGGCCCCGCTTCATGCAGCGTGTGCTCGCGCACTGGCAGGCGCCGCGCGCGCTTCCGCCCTCGGTGGTGAAGGGATAGCCTGGTTAGACCGTGCCCGCGATCGGGCCCGGGTCGTCGTTCGCGCGCGCTTCGGGAGGGCCCGCCCGCGCCAGCAGATCGGCTGCCAGCACGGCCGCCTGCGCGCGCGTGCGCACGCCCAGGCGACGGAACAGCCGATACAGCCGCGACTTGACCGTGCCGGCCGGGATGCCGAGCGCGCGGCCGATGTCCTCGTTGCCGAGCCCGCGCCAGACCAGGCGCAGCAGTCGCGCCTCCTGCATGCTCAGCTGAAACGCCTCGGCCAGGGCAGCCGTGCCCTCGCGTGGCTGCATGGGCTCGGCTTCCAGCTCGGCGGCCAGGAGCTCGCTGCCGCCCACGTGCAGCTTGCTCACGCGCGCGCGCAGCGGCCGGCCCGCGCACACCCAGTGATCGAGCACCGGTCCGTGCGAGCTGCCCATGATCTCGAGCGTCCGGCGCAAGGCGCCCTCGATGCTGGGCAGGAGCTGCAGGGGCCGGCCGGCAAGTGTGGGCGCTCCGGTCGCACCCATCGTGGTGGCCAGAAGACGCTCGGCGGACCGGTTGGTGAACCGCAGCCCGACCGTGCCGTCTTGATCGAGCGCGGCCAGCAGGACTGCTTTGTCGATCAAGTTCAGAACCTCCTCAAACACCAGCGCCGAGGGCGCTGGCGTGGGCGGGCGGACAGCTGGAAAACCCAGGTTTCGCACGCCCTCACCCAGCTCCACAGTCACACTCCTGATTTGCGCTCGTTCACTGATCGACATCGTCATCCTCCCCGGCGGCGCCGCCGGTTCTGCGGGTTGCTGCCCACAATTTCCCCTCCTGGAAATGTGTGATTCCAATGCAGTACAGGTTTGACCGGACAGTCATCCTGTTTTCTGGAAGGAACCTCTGTCGACTTGCGTCCATGCCCATGATTTAGCTTTTGAAGCGCCTGCGCGCGCGGCTCCCGAGCGCAAGACCCAGCGCGGCAAGGCTGAATATTCCTGCAATGTTTCGATCACCGGGGCCGGACGGCACGGCCGCGCAGCTCCCGGTCACCTCATCGACGTTCGACCCGCTGCCCGCGCCGCCGCCACCGCCGCCCGAGCCACCGCCGCCACCCGATCCGCCGCCGCCGCCACTCTGCACCGTGACGTTGACCGTGGTCGAGGTGGCCGTGTTGCCGGCGCCATCGAATGCCTTGGCCGACAGCGCATGGCGGCCGGGCGCCAGCAGGCCGCTCGCGATCGAGAAGCTCCAGGGCGACGCGGTCAGCTCGCTGATCATCGAGCCATCCGCAAACAGGTCGACTTTGGCCACGGTCCCGCTGTTGTCATTGGCCGACACGGTGACTGTGAACGCCGACGGCACGGTCGCGCCTTCGAGCGGGGAAGTGATCTGCACCTGCGGCGGGATCATGTCGCCGCCGCCACCCGAGCCGCCGGTGCCGCCGCCGCCCCCCGCGCCCCCGCCGCCCGAGCCGCCTCCCCCGCACTGCGCGCCCACGTTCTGATTGAGCTGGGTCACATCGTTCTGCACGCCGGTGCCGTTGCAGTCCGACGATCCGCCGCCCAGGTCGTAAATCTGCATGTTCTGGTTATGAAAGCTGTCCTCGACGCCCGAGAGGGCCGGATACATGATGTCGGTCTGCAGATTGACGTGGCCCAGACCGTACCCGTGCGCGGACTCTTGGGAGACCGTGACCGCCACCAGGTGCGGGTCGTTTTGGGTCACCTCGCTGAAGGCAAACGAGATGTCGGTCGCATTCGTGTTGCCGCAGTCCAGGGGCGCCACGCCGGCTGCGCCCGCGCCCAGGCCGATGTTCTGCGGCGAGCCGCCGATCATCGACATCTCGTAGCTGCCGCTCGCGGGCCGCGAGCTGACGATGAGCACGTTGAAGGGCGCGTAGTACTGCGTGACCAGGTTGATGATTTGCGTTTTCTGCGAGGCGGTGCCGCTGAAGGCCGGGAAGTTGACGCTGCCGCCGCGGACGATGAAGGTGCAGTTTTGCGGCGCATTCGAGCAGCCGCTGCCGCTGGTCAGCGTGGCGCCGTCGAAGTTGAGAAACAGAGTGTGCGGATTGGGGCACACGTCGGCGGTGGGCGGCACCTGCGGATGGAGCTCCAGGTTGGCCGGCATCGGCACCACGTCCAGGCGCAGCGAGCGCGCTCCGTTTGCAGCCAGCTGGGGATCTTGAACCGGATCCGCACCCCCTAGCCCGAGGCTGGCTTCGCCCTGACACGCGCTCCACCCAAGCCCAAGAGTCATCGCGAGGAGCGCCGTGTACTTCCGAGGTGTCATGCCGTCCTCCTAGGCTGTCGACTACGGTAAGCAACCGCCGGGCCGTCTCCGTTACAGTCGGTCAACGATCGGAGACAGCTGAAACTACGGCACAATGCTTGCCTCTCCCCAGTTGAGATCCCGGGATCCCGGGTCTCCGTGTGCGGAGTCTGCTCCGCACCTGCGGCCGACTCCAGATAGCACAATACATAGTATAGAAGAAGCCCCGATTTGGATGGGTCACGCGGTGCAAGCCCCGCAAACCTGCGCTTGCGATTGCCGTGTCCAGGCCCCGACAGCTTCGCGAAAGCCCTCGAAATGTCGAGACCGGGCAGGGGCATGACGCGTGCACAACCAAGCCCAGATGCTTTGGGACACCGGACCCCACGTGCAGACGATCTCGCATCCGCACCTGGAGGTTCTGCCCGGCGAGCAGGTCAGGCCCGAGCCGGCTCGGGTGCAGGGAAACCTCCTGGTGGCATCGCTGCGCTGGCTGGCCGGGGATCGCGGGCTGCCCCAGCTGGCCGCGCTGTACCGCGCCATGCCCGAGCGCGAGCAATGGTCGCTCGGGCACGTGCGGGTCGATCAGTGGTATCCGCTGCGCTCGTGGGAAACTTTTCTGCAGGTGGGCGACGAGGTGCTGGGCCGCGGCGATCTGGCGCTGGCCGAAGCGCTGGGACGCGGCGCCGCGCACCGGTCGCTGCGCAAGGTGCTGGAGCGCGAGGACACGCCGCCGCACGGTCTCGCGCTGCCGAGCCCGTTTACGTTGCTGGCCCGCGCACTTCGGCGCTGGCGCAGCCTGACCTGCTCGGCCGGAAGCTGGATCATGACCTGCGAGTCGCGCAAGGTCGCGAGCGCGCGGCTGGCCGATCTTGCGATCGGGCCTGCATTTGGGCGCTTCGTGGCCGGCTGGCTGGCCGGGCACGTGGTGTCGCGCGATGGCCGGCCCTGGCTGGCCGACCTTTGCGCGCCCGGCGAGTACGTTCTGACCCCCCTCTGCCAACTGTAATTGTCATTGTAACCCGGCGGTTGCACTGCAACCGATCTATTGCAGCCGCTTCGTGCTAAGGTGCCGGAACCATTCGTGGCCGGGCAGGCGCCTGGCTTGCAAAAACGAGGCTCCGTGTACCTGCTCCCGGCTTTTTTGGCCGCTCGCATCGTATTCGGCTACTACCCGTCGTGGCAGGCGGGCCAGGAAAGCTTCGCGTGGGATCTGCTCACGCACGTGGCCGTGTTCGACGTGAGCGTGTCGTCGACCGGCACGCTCAGCGGGACCAGCTTCTGGCGCTCGAGCCAGGTGGGCGCGCTGATTGCCGAGGCGCACCAGCACCAGGTCAAGGTCGTGTTGACCGTCACCAACTTCGACGCGACCTCGATGCACGCATTGTTGTCGTCGCAGGCGGCGCGGCAGGCGGCGACAGACGCGCTGACCCAGGAAGGGCTGGGCATGCAGCCCGGCGACGGCATCGACGTCGACTTCGAGGGCCTGGCCATGGCCGACCGCGATGCCTTCACGTCCTGGGTGGCCGCGCTCACGCAGGCCGTGCATGCGCGCAAGCCGTCGGCCGAGGTCTCGCTGGCCATGCCGGCCGTCGATTGGTCGCACGCCTACGACGTGGCCGGGCTGGCCGCGGCCTCCGACCTTTTGATGATCATGGGCTACGACTACCACTGGCGGACCAGCGCGCCCGGCCCGGTGGCGCCGCTCAGCACGGGCCCGCCCTGGAGCAGCCGCGACGTCGAGAGCACGGTCGCCGACTACACGAGCGCCCTGGGCGCTGCCGGACTCGCCAAGCTGGTGCTGGGCATGCCGCTCTACGGCTATGACTACCCCTCGACCTCGGCGGTCGCGGGCGCGAGCGCAACCGGAGCCGCCACCGCAGTGGTTTACCGGAGCGCGCGCGTGCAGGCCCAGCAGTACGGGCGGCAGTGGGATCAGGCCTCGCAAACGCCCTGGTACGTCTACCAGAGCGGCGGGGCGTGGCATCAGGTCTGGTACGACGACGAGCAGAGCCTGGGCCTCAAGATCGATCTGGCGCTGCGCGAGGGCCTGGGCGGCATCGGGCTGTGGGCGCTGGGCTATGAGGACGGCTCGTTCTGGGAGGTCGTGCGCGCCAAGTGGATGAGCACGGGCCAGCCCGACGGCGGAGTGGTGCCGGCTCCCGATGCGGGAGCGGATGCGACGCCGCCCCCGCCGTCCGGGGGCAGCGGGATGCAAGGCGGCTGCGCAGCCGCCCCCGCAAGCCGGCCCGACGGTCCGATCAGCCTGCTTTTCGTGCTGGTCCTCCTCTACGGCAGACGGGCTCGCAGGTCGTAAGAAGTCGCCGCCAGCACGCCCGCGACCGCGAGCGCGAACACCGAGATGGGTGGGCGCCAGATGGCAAACACCACCCAGGCGGTAAGCAGGCGCAGAACGCCGTAGCTGCGGCTCAGGCGCGAGCCCAGCCCCATCAGCACCAGATCGACCGGAACCAGGAGCAATAGGGTGGGGTTCTGTCGCAGAAGGGGCAGCGTCGTGTAGGCGGCCAGCGCGCTCAGGCCGCAGCCGAGCAGGCCCCCGCCCAGGCCCCAGCCGACTCGCACCGCGAGCGCCAGGCGGCGCGAGCGCAGGGCGAGCAGCGACAGCAGAAGCAGCAGCGCCGCCACCGAGAGCACGAGCAGACGCCCGCCGGTGGCGGGTTCGCCGGTTCCGACCGGCCGGCCCCGGCGCCGATAGATCTCCTCGGGAGCGGCCGCGAGCGGGGCGCCATCCTCGGCCCGCACCCAGGGCAGCGACTCGCGCAGAACGCGCGGCAGAAAGGCGGCATCCCAACGCGAGATCGACCGGTCGACCGCCCGCCCGAGCAGAAAATCAGTGCCCAGCTGCATGCCCATCTGACCCTCGAAGCCCGCCAGCGCGAGCTCGCGGTAGGTGCGCGGGTAGGGCAGCGCGAGCGCGGCGTGCACCCGGCCGGCGGCCGCCTCGTCGATCAGGTCGCGCACGCGGGTGGTGCAGTTGTCGGTGAAGTGGTCGTACGCATACTCGCGGTGCTCGGGCAGAGCCTGCCAGCGCAGCCGCTCGGCCAGGGCCTCGTGCTGAGCCGCCGACAGATGCAGATCCTGCAGCCAGATCGTGCGGTCCTCGGCGCGGTAGGCCGAAAGCGTGCTTTGGTAGCTCGAGACCGCAACCCAGAAGCGCACGTGGCCGCGCAGAAAAGCGCGGAACAGATCGGGGCGTGAAAAGTCGGTGGTGCCGAAGTTGTAAACCAGGTCGCTTGCGCCGTCGGTGACACGGAGCGCGGCGTGGCCGAAACGCGCGTACAGGGGCGGCGCCTCTCCCATGGTCATGAGCTGCACGCGCGGGCTCGCGCACAGGATCGACCACACCAGGAGCATCACGCCGTCATGTTACAATGAGTGCCGATGATGGTCGCGGAAGAGGTGCTTGCTCAGGTGGTGACCGAGGTGTCCCAGAGCCACGGCAATCCGCGCTTCGTCGAGGAGACGGTCGGCGCGTTCATGCGGCGCCAGCCCATCGTGGGCAACTACATCGCGTCGCACCAGGGCGAGCTGGGAGTCGAGGGAGTGGTGCTCACGCTTCTGCACGCGGCGATCGTCGCCCGTGCGGTCGAGCGTGCGGCCGGCCGCAAGCTGCCCGCGCTGGAGGCGCGCCACCTGGACGCCGCGGCCCAGCGGGGACCGAACGTCGACGGATTTCGATCGGCGCAGCCGGCGATCTATGACTACCTGGGCGCCAACGTGGCCGACGACGCCACGCTGGCCACCCCGGAGCGGCGCGATCAGGCCCTGCTGCTCCTGCGCGTCGTGTCGGCCGCCATGGCTGAACAGCTCTAAAAAGTGGTATGATCAAGCTGTCTTGGGTCTGTCGAAGGGAACGCTGTACGTTTCGGTCCGCATGTTCACCGAACGCCAGTTCGGACGCGACGCGGTCGAAAGGTGCCTGGCCCAGCTCAGCCGCGACGATCGCGATCTTCTGAGCTCGATCGTTCCCGTGGGCTGGTATCCGCTCGAGCCCATCCTGCGCTTTCACCGGGCGGTCGATAAGACGTTTGGGCGCGGGGATCTGGCCTTGTGTCGCGACGTGGGCCGCTTCTCGGCGGAGTGGCAGCTGAACTCGTTTCACAAGTTCCTCTTGCGCTTCAAGACGCCCGAATGGTTCTTCGCCAAAGGGATCAGTGTCTGGCGGCAGTATCACGATACCGGGCGCTGGGAGTGGGCCAAGCAAGAGCCCGGGCACATCGTGGGGCGGCTGTTCGACTTTTCGGTGACCGACGCGGCCTTCTGCATGCGTGAGCAGGGTTGGTTCTGGCGTGCGGCCGAGCTGACCGGAGGCGTGCACGTGGTGGTCGACGAGCGCCGCTGCCGCACGCGCGGCGACGAGTTTTGCGAGTACGAGGGGCGCTGGCAGTCCAAGCTGTCGACCGGGGAGTTCAAAGGCGCCGCACCGAAAGCGGGCGGGAGCTGAGCCGGGCCCCGGCAGTGCTTCTGCTCACTTCAGGAATCGCGCTCGCGCATCTTGCCTCGCCTGGCCGCCTCGTCTATCGTTCCGAGCGGCTGGCACGCGGACGCCGGCAGCGGGGACGGAGCGCGGCCGCGGGAGGAGCGGGCGATGAAACGGTTGGGGCGCTTGCGCGCGCTCGCGCTGTCCGCGCTCTGCGTCCTCGGTGGCGTCGCGTGCGGCTCGGCCGCCGGCACGCTGCCCGATAGCGGCCATCTCTGCCCGGGCGATGGACCTCCGCCCGACGCGCCGCCACCGGATGCGAGCCCCGACACCTTTGTTGCGGCGCCGTTGCCACCCAGCCAGATCCGCGACGGCGGCCCCATCGAGTTCGAAGATGTCACCGACGCAGCCGGGCTCTCCGGGGCGGTCACGCTGGCCTCGCAACATGCGGGCGGCGTCGTGTTCACCGACCTCGACGGCGACGGGTGGCCGGACATCTTTCTCGCCAACGGCAAGGATGGGCTCACCCCGGCCCAGCTTCCCAGCGCGATGTATCACAACAACGGAGACCGCACCTTCTCCGATGTGACTGCACGAGCGGGGCTGGCGCTCCCGGGGATCGACACCTACTCGGCGGCGGCCGGTGATGTCGACAACGACGGCTACGTCGATCTGTATGTGGCGGCAGTACCGACCAACCTTCTGCTCCACAACAACGGAGACGGCACGTTCCGCGACGTGACCGCGTCGGCGAATGCGGGCGGTCCCCCGTTTACCGCGCAGCAGCTCGATGCGCGGTTCAGCTTTGCGAGCCGGGTGGTCGCCATGGGCGACTTCGACGGCGACGGCTGGCTCGACCTGGTGAGCGCGGGCAGCATGGCGGTGCCGCCATACATCGTTCTGCTCCGCAACAACGGAGACGGCACCTTCCGTGACGTCACGACGGCCTCCCGGGTCGCCATCCCGACCTACGGTAACCCCGAGGTGGTGCTGTGGACCGACTACGACAACGACGGAGACATCGATCTGTTCATCTGGGACGACACCGGCGACCAGATCCTGCTGCGCAACGACGGGGGAGTGTTCACCGACGTCACCCGGGCCTCTCGGGTGCGCAACATCGCGGCCGGAAACTCGATGGGCATCGACGTGGCCGATATCGATCATGACGGCTATCTCGATTACTTCGTCAGCCAGATCGGAAACACCGTGCTTGCGCACTACAATGGAAACGGGACTTTCACCGATCTGGGGGCTGCGCTCGGCCTCCAGAGTGAATGGGGGTGGGGCATCGGCTTCCAGGACTTCGATGCCGACGGCTGGGTCGACATTCTGGAAGCCCAGATCGGGGGCCTTCCGAACCTTTTGTATCGCAACCGGGGGAACCGCAGCTTCCAGCGATTCGAGCGTTTCCCCTCCTACGGCAACCCGTCCAACCCGGACACCAACGTTTCGATCGCGTTTGCAGACTACGATCACGACGGCGCGGTCGACGCGCTCTTTGCCAGCTCCGCGGGCACGCACGTCCATCTTCTGCGCAACCTGACCGATCGCGGCAGCCGAGCCTGGCTGCACGTCACGCTGGAGGGGGGATGGCCGGGAGCCGACAACACAACCGGTGTGGGCGCTCGCGTCTCGGTCAAGACCGGGAACCTGGTCCAGTTTCGAGACATCCAGGCCGGCTGCAACCACCTCTCGCAGAGCGAGCTGGGCGTGCACTTTGGGCTCGGCGACTGGAATGGCGCCGAGGAGGTGCGCGTCCGCTGGCCTTCGGGCCGCCAGAGTCTGCTGACGAACGTGCGCGGCAACCAGTTCGTGCGCGTGGTCGAGCAGCCGTAGGCGGCCAGGTCAGCGCTTGCCGACCTCGCGCTCTTTGCCGGCGGGAGGCGGGGGTGGGGCGCCCTTTGCGGTCGCGGCGGCCCCGCCCGCTGGTGAGGGGGTGAAGGCGTCGGCCAGCGAGACCGAGGGCTCGTTGCCGTGGGGTGCCAGGCGATCGGCCAGGTCGGCCACCAGTTGCGCCAGATCGCGCCGGGCGGCTGCGGTGCGACTGAGCGAGCGCTCGAGCTTGGACATGTGCTCGAACCGCTCGCGTGAGGTGGCGGCGTCACGGGTCGAGGCCCGGTAGGCGAACGCGCTCAGTGCGTCGCGCCGCAGCGCATCCAGCAGGCGTATCATCTGCGCTTGTACGTCGGCGTCGAGGTCGGCGCGCAGGTAGGCGCGCAGGGTGCCGTGGGGGCTGCCGAACCAGACCCGCCCCATCTCCCCGAACGTGCCCGCGCTCTGTGGCACCAGATCCTCGATCACCACGATCGGTTGCGACCGCAGCGGGAAGTCACGCGAGAACACCTCGAACACCAGCGCGCCGTCGGTCCGTGGGCGCGCCGCCGCCGGCAGGGGGCCGAACGGGAAGAACGGCTCCAGCGCCGTGCGCACGGTCTCCAGAAGGCGCGTGCGCTCGCGTGTGCCCAGGGCCACGTTGTCCTCGGCATGGCCGCGCGGCGAGCGGCGCAGGGTAGCCATCAGATCGCGCACCTGGTCGATGCCGACCACCACGTTGAGCGCGCTGCCCCTCGTGTACTCGGCATGATAGATGCCGACCAGCTCGAATTCGCCGGTCTTGCACGATACCGCCAGCACCGGCGAGCCCGAGTTGCCGGGCGAGAGCAGGGCGTCGATCACGAAGTCGACGTGATCCCACTCCTTGTAGTCGTCGTGATCATAGGCCGACACCACCTTGCCGATGTTGGTGGCCTGGAAGGCGCCCAGCGGGAAGCCACGCACCTCCACAACGCTGCGCGCCTTGAGCGACGATGACTTGCCGATCTTCCAGGGCAGCGTCTGCAGGGCCACGTGCGCTTTCAGGATGGCGACGTCGAGCTGCGGATCGGCCACCACGCGCGTGAGCGGAATGTCGTCGCGCTCGTAGGCGTCGGCCTCGTTGTCGACGATGCGCAGAGACTCGGACACTTTCTTGCAGCCGGTCGGAACCCCGTCGACCGGGTGCTCGTCGTCGGTGACCGCGGGCCATTCGGCCACGTGGTGGTTGGTGAGGAGCAGGGTCTCGCCGCCCTGCTTCTTGTAGCCGAACCCGGTGCCGTGCAGAACCGCTCGCTTGCGCGTGCGCCGCAGGTTCCCGTCGGTGCCATAGGACAGGCACTCGTAGGTGGCGGTGTTGCGCAGGCAGTACGAGTACTGGGCTTGCGGCTGGCGCTCGAATTCGCGTACGCGCGGCGCCAGCGCCGACAGATCCTCGGCATATTCGCCCGCGCAGTAGGGCCCGCGCTCGGCAGCGGCGGAAGTCGTGCTCAAGAGCAGGTAAATGAGCGGTCCGGGCGCCCCCAAACCTAAAAAACGCAAAGATCCCACCTTCTGATCATGAAGCCAGCGCGGCAAGGGCGCAACCGGGTTCCCAGTGTGGCGAGTTGAAGGCTCGTTGGCGGTAGGTTTAGGCCTGGGTCTCGGAGAAAGGCGCAGTGTCCCATCAGAAATTCGTAAACGAATTTCTGATTCGGACACTGGTGTAAGATGCGCGTCGAGATGGCGGAACCGAAGAAGGGTCGAAGCGGCGCCAGCAAGCCGCGCACGCGCACGCGCAAGCGCAAGGGTCACGGCGAGCCGGGCTCGCGCGGGCTTTTGCCGGCCGAGGTGGCGAGCGGCGCCGAGGCGGCACCGGCCTCGGTGCGCGAGCTCACTGGCCAGCTCGAGCGCGACGGCGCCAAAGTGCTGGCGCCCTATCGTGACCCGCTGGGCGGCCATTGGGTGCTGCTGGCCGTGTTGCCCATCGAGCGGGTCGAGCCCACCCCGTTCCAGCGCGATCTGTCGGACGCGCACTGCGAGCGTCTGCGCGCCGTGATCGACAAGGTGGGGCGCTTTCTCGATCCCATCATCGTGGTGCACGAGCGCGATCAGTACTGGACGCCCAACGGCAACCACCGGCTGTCGGCGCTCAAGCGTCTGGGCGCGCGCAGCGTGACCGCGCTGGTGGTGCCGGATCCGCAGCTCGCCTACCGCATTCTGGCCCTCAACACCGAGAAGGCGCACAACCTGCGCGAGCGCGCGCTCGAGGTCGTACGCATGTTCCGCGACTTGGCCGAGCGCGCCGGCTCACGCAAGGAGAGCGAGTTCGCGCTCGAGTTCGAGGATCCGTCGTTGGTCACGATCGGCATGTGCTACCAGAAGCGGCCCCGCTTCTCGGGCGGAGCCTATCATCCGCTGGTGCGGCGGGTGGACGCGTTCCTCGAGCAATCGCTCGAGCGGGCGCTCACCGTGCGCGAAAGGCGCGCCGACGAGGTGTTGGCGCTCGATGACCTGGTGAGCGCGCACGTGCAGGCGCTGCGCGAGCGCGGCCTCACCAGCCCCTACCTGCGCAACTTCGTCATCGCGCGCGTAAACCCACTGCGGTTCCGGCGCGGCGCCAAGATGGACTGGGACGAGGCGATGGAAAAGACCATGGCCGCGGCCCGTAAGTTCGATCCAGCCAAGATCCGGCCCCAGGACCTGGCGGGCGCGGGCGGGCCGCCCGAGGAAGCCGCCAGTTGAGCAGCCCCGATTTCGATCTGATCGCTCGCTTCTGCAACGAAAACCCGCAGGCGGTGCTGTGGGACCAGCCGAGCGCCAGCCTGCGCGACGTGTTTTCGGGAAAGACCCTTCGGCTTGCGCGGGGCCAGGTGCGCGAGGTGGTGGCGCGGACGGCCAGTGACACCGGCGAGCGCTACCTCGTCGTGCTGCTCGACGACGGCCGCCAGATCGCGCTGGCGCGCGCGGGTATCGCGTTTCCACCCGATCTCCGCAACGCGGGCCCGCTGCCCGGCATGCCGGTGGTGGTGTGTTGGCGCGACTATGCGCAGGTGGCCGGCGTCATCGAGCACGCGCTGTCGGCGCACCCGGACACGGCGCCCGGTCGCGAGCTGCTCGACCTCTTGCGTTACTGCATCGCACTACTCGACGGAGCGCGCCGTGCCGGCTTCGAAGTGGCCCCGGAGGAGCGTCGCATCGAGGGAGCGCTCGCCGAGGTCGAGCGGCGCGTGGGAGGCCGGTTGTCATGAGCGGTGAGCGTAGACGCGGGGTTTCGAGGCGTGGGGCGAGGCGAAGCCGAAGCGACTTGCCGAGCCGCGCCGGAGCGAGCCGCGAAGGAACAAAATGAAGAGCGCAACCAAGTACCTGACCTTTCACACGCGCAAGCGGCGCGAGCTGGTTCGCATCACCGACCAGGTGGCCGGCTTCTGCCGCGCCAGCGGCATCGCGGAGGGCCTCCTTCTGGTCAGCGCGATGCACATCACGGCCGGCGTGTTCATCAACGACGACGAGCCGGGTCTGCACGCCGACATCGACGAGTGGGTGCAGAGGCTGGCGCCGGGCCCGGCGGCCGACGACTCCCGCCCCGGGCCCGACTACCGGCACCACCACTCGGGCGAGGACAACGGCGACGCCCATCTCAAGAACCTGCTCATCGGGCATCAGGTCATCGTGCCCATCACCGAGGGCAAGCTCGATCTGGGGCCGTGGCAGCAGATCTTCTACTTCGAGTTCGACGGCCGGCGGGACAAGCGGCTGGTGCTCAAGGCCATCGGCGAGTAGGCCCGCATGCACGAAGACGGGGGGCCGGCACAAAGTGATCATCGCGCCGCTCTGGTCGCCAGCTTCTTGGGCTGGACCCTCGACGCGTTCGACTTCTTCCTGGTCGTCTTCTGTCTGACCGCGATTGCGCGCGAGTTCGGGCGCGCCGACAAGGAGATCGCGCTCACGATCACGGTGACGCTCGCCTTCCGGCCGCTGGGCGCGTTTCTGTTCGGCCTGCTTGCCGACCGCTACGGGCGCCGGCTGCCGCTCATGATCGACCTGGTGTTCTATTCGCTGTGCGAGGTGGCGTCGGGCCTGGCGCCGAGCTACCGCACGTTCCTGGTCCTGCGTGCCCTGTTCGGGATCGGCATGGGCGGCGAGTGGGGCGTGGGCACATCGCTGGCCATGGAAAAGGTGCCGCCCCGGATGCGCGGCGTCCTGTCAGGCGTGCTCCAGGAGGGCTACGCGCTTGGGTATCTGCTGGCGGCGGCTGCCTATCTTTTGGTGTACCCGCGCTTTGGCTGGCGGCCGTTGTTTTTTCTGGGCGGCCTGCCGGCGCTGTTGGCCCTGTTCGTGCGCGCGCGGGTCAAGGAGTCCGAGGTGTGGCAGAAGACGCACCACACCAGCTTCCGCGAGCTCGGACGCGGCATCGCGTCGCACTGGAAGCTGTTTCTCTCTTTGATCCTGCTCATGACGACGTTGAATCTGGTTGCGCATGGCACGCAGGACCTGTATCCGACCTTCCTGGAGCGGCAGTGGGGCCTGGCGCCGCGCGCCCGCGCGGCCGTGACCGCGCTGTCGATGGTGGGCGCCATCAACGGCGGCATCTTCTTCGGCTGGGTATCGGATCGAGTGGGGCGGCGGCGCGGCATCGTGGCCGCTCTTTCGGCCGCGCTCGTCATGATCCCGCTGTGGGCTTTCGCGCCCGGCCTGGCTCTCTTGGTGGTGGGCGCCTTTTTGATGCAATTCATGGTGCAGGGCGCGTGGGGCATCATCCCGGCCCATGTCAGCGAGCTGTCGCCCGATCCGGTGCGGGGCTTTCTGCCCGGCTTCGCGGCCCAGTGCGGAGTGCTCTTGTCCAGCTCGGTGGCTTACCTGGAGGCGCGCGCTGCCGAACGGTCGAGCTACTCGGGCGTGATGGCGCTGACCGCACTGTGTGTGCTGGTGGCGGGTATCGTGGTGGCCGCGTTCGGTCGCGAGCGGCGCGGCGTCGCGTTCGGGTCGGGCGCGCCTTGACGCGCAAACCCCTGTTCCGCCAACGCCGCTGGTGGCCGATTGGTCGGACCACCAGGCCGATGACGATCCGCTCGACGCTGTGCATCAACCGAAGCGTTGACTTGGAGCGCAACGTGGCGTAAGGACGAAGGGTCATGCACAAAGCGCGTCCCACCGCCGCCGCCTTCTACGACGTCGACGGGACGCTCGTTCGCACCAACATCGTGCATGCCTTCGCCTACTACGCGTTCAACCAGCCCACACCGTGGCGGTCGCTCAAGAAGGCCGCCCGGACCCTGATCTCGGTGCCCCTGTTCTGGGCGCTCGATCAATACAGCCGCAAGACCTTCAACGATTTTTTCTACCGCTACTATGAAGGGCAGTCCGAGGATCGGCTGCGCTTTCTGGCCGAGGAAATGTTCGAGGAGGTCTTGAAGCCCGCCATTTTCAAGGGCGCCTACGATCTCATCCGGGAGTCGCGGCGTGCCGGCCTGCGCACGGTCCTGGTCTCGGGCGCGCTCGATTTCACGCTCGAGTCGTTGGCCCAGCACCTTGGCGTCGACGACCTGATCGCCAACCGCATGGAGTTCAAGGACGGCATCGCCACCGGCAAGCTGATCCCGCCCGAGCTGGCGGGGCCCAACAAGGCGGCCGTGCTGCGCGACTACTGCCAGCGCCATGGCCTGGAGATGGCCCGGAGCTACGCGTTTTCGGACAGCTACTCAGACGTTCCCATGCTGGCCTCGGTCGGGCGGCCGACCGCGGTCAACCCGGACCTCAGGCTGAAAACGGTCGCGCGGTCGTACGACTGGCCGATCGTCGAGCTGCGCTAGACGAACGGAGGTTTTTTGAAGGCTCTGCCCAAGTACAAGGCCCAGGAATCGGTGGTCTACATCGACACCGACTCGGCGCCCCGCATCCTGTTCTACGGTGAGGATTTTCTGCTCGAGGATCTGCCGGTCGGCACGCGGGTGATCTATCCCCGAAAGCCGCTCATGCCGCTGGCCAATCCCCGCGCGGCCATCCGCTATGCGCTCACGCATCCCGAGGGCGCCGAGCCGCTGCATGCGCAGCTCCGGCCCGGGCTCAAGGTGACCATCGCGGTCGACGACATCTCGCTGCCGCTGCCGCCCATGCAGAGGCCGGACGCCCGCCAGCTGGTGCTGGAGGCGGTGCTCGAGATGCTGGCCGACTACGGCGTCGACGATTACGAGATCGTGATCGCGGTGGCGCTGCACCGGCACATGACTGCGGCCGAAGTGCGGCGCATGGTGGGCGACAAGATCTTCGACGCCCATTGGCCCGACCGCTTGTACAACCACGACGCCGAGGCCGAGGGCGGGATCGTGGAGCTGGGCCGGACCGCGCACGGCGAGCCGGTGCGCATCAACCGGCGCTGCGCCGAATCGGACCTTTTAATCTACGTCAACATCAACCTGGTGCCGATGGACGGCGGCCACAAATCGGTCGCGGTGGGCCTGACCGATTGGGAGGGGCTGCGCCCGCATCACAATCCGACCGCGATCAAGAAATCGTGGTCGTACATGGATCCCAAAAACTCCGAGCTCAATCACTCGGCCACCCGCCAGGGCAGAATCGTCGACGAGCACGTCAACGTGTTTCACATCGAGACCGCGCTCAACAACCGCATGTTCTCGGGCCCGCTGGATTTTCTGATGAAGAACGAGGACGACTTCACGGAGGCGGACCGCATCAAGTTCCAGACCATCAAGTGGGCGCTTTCAAAGACCCCGCGGGTGGCGCGCCGCGAGATCTTCATGCGCGTGCCGGCGGCCTACGAGATGATCGCAGTGCACGCGGGCGCGACCGAGCCCGTGCACAAGAAGATCCTCGACGCCTGTTTCAAGCAGTACGCGGTCCCAGTGCGCGGCCAGTGCGACATCCTGATCAGCGGCATTCCGTATATTTCGCCCTACAACGTCAATTCAAAAGCGCTGAACCCGCTGCTCGTGCAGGTGATGGCCGACGGCTACTTTTTCAACATGTACCGTGGCAAGCCGCTCTTGCGCGAGGGTGGGGTGCTGATCGTCGCGCATCCGTGCACGGATTCGTTCGACCCGGTGCACCATCCGTCGTACATCGAGTTCTTCAATCGGTGCCTCAGCGAAACCCGCAACGCCGAGCAGCTCCGGGACAAGTACGAGGAGGAGTTCGCGCGCAACCCGTCGTACATCGAGATGTACCGGCGCGGCAACGCGTACCATGGCGCGCACCCGTTCTACATGTGGTACTGGGGCGAGAACGGCCGCCAGCACATGGGCAAGGTCATCGTGGTGGGCGCGGACAATGCGCACGTGCCCGAGATCCTGGGGTGGGAGCGCGCGGACACGCTGGCCGAGGCCATCTCGATGGCGCGACAGCACATGGGTCGGTCGGCAGAAATCACGCTGCTTCACCATCCGCCCATCCTGATCGCGGATATGGAATGAAGCAGCAGCTCTCGATCACCGACGCGTTTGCCGGCAAGAAGATCCTGTTCACGGGATCGACCGGCTTTGTAGGCAAGGTGGTGCTGTCGATGCTGCTGCACCGCTTTCCGCGGGTCGGGCGCCTGTATCCGCTGGTGCGGCCGTCTCTGGGCTCGACCGCGGCCGATCGCTTCTTCGGCCGGGTCGCGCAGTCGCCCGCGTTCGATCCGGTGCGCAAGATCTACGACGGCGCATACGAAGATTTTCTGCACCAGCTGGTGGAGCCTCTGGCCGGGGACGTGACCGAGCCCGACTTCGAGCTCGACGCGGCCACCCTTGAGCGCCTGACCGGCCAGGTCGACGTGATCGTGAACGTGGCCGGGCTGGTCTCGTTCAGCCCCCCGCTCGACACCGCGCTGCGCATCAACACGCTCGGCGCCAAATGCGCGGCCGAGCTGGCGCGCAAGCTGGGCGCGGCGCTGGTACACGTGTCGACCTGCTTCGTGGCCGGCAACCGCGACGGCGCCATCTGGGAAAGCGAGCGCATCCTGGGCTACTTCCCGCGCCAGGACGAGCTGCCCGACGAGTTC
Source organism: Polyangia bacterium (assembly GCA_035258845.1). Taxonomy (GTDB): domain Bacteria; phylum Myxococcota_A; class Polyangia; order JAHFDS01; family DATFWX01; genus DATFWX01. The sequence goes on from DATFWX010000117.1 coordinate 43,958, forward strand.
GATCCGATTGCCGAGATCACCGACTGCGAGCGCATCGCGCGCGAGGTGCGCGCCCGGGCCGACGATCGGCAGCTGATCTCGATGTTTCGCGACCGCGCACGCACGCGGCTGCGTGAGGAGGGCCGCGACGACTCCGAGGAGCGTTCGGTCAAGATGGCGGCGGCGCGCGAGCGCAAGCTGTGGATCGCCGACCAGCTCACGCAAGAGGGCATGCGGCGCGCTCAGCACTGGGGCTGGGCCAACATCTACTGCTACACCAAGTCGCTGGGCGACCAGGTCATCGCCGCCACCGAGGGCCTCCGCTATGCAATCGTCCGCCCCGCCATCGTGGAGAGCGCGCTCCGCTACCCGATGCGAGGCTGGAACGAGGGCATGACCACCAGCGCGCCGCTCGCGTTCATCTCGCTCAAGGGCCACTCGAGCTACCCGACCGGCGACGGCACGCTGCTCGACATGGTGCCGGTGGACCTAGTGGCGGCCGCCCTGATCGCAATCACCGGAGCCACCCTGCTGGGCGAAAACCAGCCGGTCTACCAGCTGGGCTCGTCGGACAAGAACCCGATCACGATGGCGCGCACGGTCGAGCTTCTGGGTCTGTATCGCCGCAAGTGGTTCCGCAAGCGCGAGACCGGGCCGCGCATCCTGAACGAGCTTTTGGCGCGCTACGAGGCCATCCCGGTGTCGCGCGAGCGCTGGAACCGGACCAGCGCGCCCGCGCTCCGGCGGCTGACGCGCGGGCTTTCCGACTGGCTCGACGACCGGCGGCCGCGCTGGGGCGCGCCCCGGCTCGAATCTTTCATCGATCGGGCGCGCGACCGCCTGGGTCGGCTCGAGCGCATCGCGCGCGAGACCGACGAGATGTTCGAGCTGTTCATGCCCTTCATCTACGAGCGCAAGTACGTGTTCCGCTGCGATCACGTGCGCGCGCTCTACGAGCGGATGGCACCCGCGGACCGGGCCGCGCTGCCGTGGGATCCCGAAAAAATCAACTGGCGTCACTACTGGATCGACGTGCACATGGAAGGCCTGCAGAAGTGGGTCTTCCCGAGCCTGGAGGAGGAGTTCAAGGAAAAGCCGCGCTCGGTGTACGCGTACCGCGATCTGGTCGAAATGTTCGAGAGCGCGTCCAAGCGCTTCAAGAACAAGATCGCGATGCGCATGCTGGAGGAGGGCGAGGAGGAGACCCGCTACACCTTCGGCGAGCTCAAGCGGCTGTCGGATGCGGCTGCGGTCGCGCTAGCCGCGCAAGGTGTGCGCCCGGGCGAGAAGATCCTCCTGTGCAGCGAGAACCGACCCGAGTGGGGCATTGCGTATTTCGCCGTGCTCAAGGCGGGCGGCGTGTGTGTGCCGGTCGATCCGCAGCTTTCGCCCGACGAGATCGGCAACATCGCACGCTCGGCCGGCGCCACGCGCGCCATCGCTTCGGCCCAGTATGCCGACAAGTGCGAGCCCCTCGAGGTGTACGGATTCGACCATCTGTTCGCGGCCGCCGTGCCGGCCGCACGCGCGCTGGTGCCGGTCGGAAGGCCCGACGATCTGGCGTCGCTGATCTTCACCAGCGGCACCACCGGCTCGCCCAAGGGCGTGATGCTCTCGCACCGCAACTTCACCTCGCTGCTGTCCAAGCTGCAGAGCGTGTTCGACATGCGCCGCTCGGACGGCCTGCTGTCGGTGCTGCCGCTGCACCATACGTTCGAGTTCACGGCCGGGCTCCTGATGCCGCTCTCGCGCGGCGCCGAGATCACCTACCTCGACGAGATTGCGCCCGAGCGGCTGCGCGAAGCCATGGCCGGCGGGCGCATCACGGCGCTGGTCGGCGTGCCCGCGCTGTGGCAGGCGCTCGCGCGCAAGATCACGAGCGAGCTGGAGTCCCGCAGCGTATGGCTGGAACGGGCGGCGCGCGCGCTGGCGGCGCTCAACCGCGAGCTGCGCAACCGCAGCTTCCTCAACCTGGGCCGGCTGCTGTTCTGGCCCATCCACAAGAAGTTCGGCGGCCGCATCCGCATGATGATCAGCGGCGGCTCCGCGCTCCAGCCCGATCTGATGAAACAGTTCCACGGGCTCGGCTTCTCGCTGTTCGAGGGTTACGGCCTGACCGAGGCGGCGCCGGTTCTGACCGTGATGCGGCCCAGCAATCGGCTGCTCACCGGCACGGTCGGCGAGCCGCTGCCCGGCATCGAGGTGCGCATCCACGAGCCCGACCCCAGCGGCGTGGGCGAGGTGATCGCGCGCGGGCCCAACGTGATGGCCGGCTACTACGAGAACCCGGACGCGACCGCGGAGGTGCTGCGCGAGGGGTGGCTGCATACCGGCGATCTCGGGCGCATCGACTCCGAGGGCCGGCTCAGCATCGTCGGACGCAAGAAAGACGTCATCATCGACGCCAACGGCAAGAACGTCTACCCGGACGAGCTCGAGGAGCTGTACGGCGACTCGCTCTGGATCAAGGAGCTGTCGGTGGTCGGGCTGCCCGATGAGGACGGCGGGGAAACCATTGCGTGTCTGGCCGTGCCCAACTACGAGCACGACCAGGCGACCGCACGCGAAAAAGTGCGGGCCCACGTGCAGGCCCACCTGCGCGACGTGTCGGCCGGGCTGCCGTTTTTCAAGCGCGTCAAAGTCGTGCATCTCTGGGACGGCGAGCTGCCGCGCACCGCCACCCGCAAGGTCAAGCGCAAGTTGGTCCAGAAGGAGCTCGAGCGCCTAGAGCGCGCGACCCGCGTGGCCACGCAGGCCCGGCGCGCGTCGCCCGATGCCGACGGAGCCGGCTGGCTCACCGACGTGATTGCGCAGGTGGCGGGCAAGCCGCGCGAGCTGGTGCACCTGGACGCGCGCTTTTCGGACCTCGGCTACGACTCGCTGATGTACACCGAGCTGGGCGTGGCGCTGGAGGCGGCGGGCGCCAACCTGCCCGAGGACATTGCCGGCATCCAGACCGTGCGCGACCTGGCGCGGCTGGTCAAGCGGCGCGGGGCCGCCCTCGAGGGGCGGTCCCGGCGGGCCCAGAAGCCGGAGCCGGAGGCGCGGCGCGAGCTGGCCGAGATCGAGCTGCCCGACAGCGTGCAGGCGCTGGGCCGGCGCCTGGTGCGGCTGGGCCACCAGGTGGCCTACCGGAGCATCATGCGCACGCGCGTCTACGGGAGCGCCAACATCCCGGCCCACGGCCGCTTCCTGGTGGCCGCCAATCACCAGAGCCATCTCGACATGGGCCTGGTCAAGCATGCGCTCGGCGATCACGGCAAGAACCTGATCGCGCTGGCGGCCAAAGACTACTTCTTCGACTCCTGGCGCGGCTTCTATTTCAAGAACTTCACGAACCTGCTACCGATGGAGCGGCAGCGCAGCCTGAAGGAGTCGCTCCGGCTGGCCTCCGAGGTCATCGCGAGCGGTCTCATCCTGCTCATCTTCCCCGAGGGCACGCGCTCGCCGAGCGGCCAGATGGCCGAGTTCAAGGCTTCGCTGGGCTACCTGGCGCTGACCAACCAGGTCGACGTGCTGCCCATGTATCTCGAGGGCACGCATGATGCGATGCCCAAGGGGGCCTTGCTGCCGACCAAACGCGACATCGCGGCGCGCATCGGACCGGTCATCACCTACGAGCTGCTCAAGCAGCGCACCGAGAAGCTGTCGCGCAGCGAGGCCTATCGCACCGCATCCGCGGTCGTGGAGGAGGCGGTGGTATGCCTGCGCGACCGGCGCCGCTTCGAGCTGCCGCCGCTCGCGGGCGCGGCCACGGGCACGGGGACGGGCACGGCCACGGGCGCGGGCACGGCCACGGGCGCGGGCACGGCCACGGCCACGGCCACGGGCGCGGGCGCGGGCACGACGGCAACGCCGGGCACTAAGATGATCGCCAAGAGCGACCGATGAGCAAGATCCTGGTCACCGGCGCGACCGGTTTTCTGGGCAAGCACCTTTTGCGTCGGTTGGATCCGGCGCGCGTGCGGGCGCTGACGCGTGCGCCCACCAAGGGTTTGCGCAAGCTGGGCGTCGAGGTGGTACGCGGCGATCTGCTCGATGCCGGGGTGCTCCGGGACGCGCTCGAGGGTGTGCAGAGCGTCTACCACCTGGCTGGCCTGGTCTCGCGCAATCCTGACGACGCGCACGTCATGTACCGGCTGCATGTCGACGGCACGCGCGCGCTGTGCGAAGCCGCGCTGCGCGCCCGCGTGGCGCGCGTGGTCGTGGCCTCGACCTCGGGCACGGTGGCGGTCGGCGACGACCCCGATCACGCGTTCACCGAGGAAGACGGCTACGCCACCGAGCGGGTCAAGCGGTGGCCGTATTACCTGTCCAAGATCTACCAGGAGCAAACCGCGCTCCGCTTCGCGCGCGAGCATGGGCTCGACGTGGTGGTGGTCAATCCGTCGCTGCTGTTGGGGCGCGGCGATGCGCGGCAGTCGTCGACCGGCGACGTGCTCAAGTTCCTGACGCGCGACATCCCGGTTGTGCCGTCGGGCGGGCTCAACTTCGTGGACGTGGGCGATGCGGCCGATGCGCTGGTGCTGGCCATGCAGAAGGGTGCGGCGGGCGAGCGCTACCTGGTGGGCGGGCCCAACTGGACGTTCGAGGAATTCTTCGGTCGGCTCGAGCGGCTGTCCAAAGTGCCGGCGCCCCGGCTCAAAGTGCCGCGCCGCGCGCAGACCTTCGGCGCGCGCCTGCTGGAGGCGTTGGCCAGCGCTCAGGGACGCAAGCCCACGCTCGACCTGGCGGCGGTCGAGATGGCGCAAAAATTCTGGTACCTCGACGCGACCAAAGCGCGCCGCGTGTTGGGCTTCCGGCCCCGCGATCCGACCGACACGCTGCTCGACACCATCCGCTACCTGCGGCGCCGCTTTCTGGACCGGCCCGAGGCGATCTCGCAGGCGTAGGCGGACGCCGATGCGGCCGGTCAGCCGCCGAGCTGCGCGCGGCGCTGGCGCAGCGCGAGCACGGCCGCGAGCGCGAGCAGTGCCAGAAGACCGTGCGCGTCGGGCGACCCGGGCGCGGCCGCGCAGCCTCCGCTTATCTTGTCCGAGCTACCCGGGTTGCCGGCCTGGCCGGCGCCGCCGCCGGCGCCGCTGGAGCCGCCGGCACCACCGCCGCCGCCACCGCCGCCACCGCCCCCGCCCGCTCCTCCACCGCCGCCGCCGCCACCGCCCCCGCCCCCGCCGCCGCCCCCGCCGCCAGCTCCACCTCCGCCGCCCC
>DATFWX010000118.1:0-9137 GCA_035258845.1 Polyangia bacterium
GCGCATCCCGACGTCGCCTGCGCCGCTCGCTTCGCTCAGCTCAATGAGCCACCTCGTGACGCGCGGGACGCTAGCGCGCCGCCAGGTAGCTGCGCACGCCGCCCGCGTCCACCAGCTCGGTCCGGCACCAGTCGACCAGCACCAGATTGTGCTCGCCCATGAACGCCGCCAGCGCGGTCGCGTCCTGGTCGGTGGGCCCCTCGAGGTGTCCCGGCAAGAGGCCCGCTGCAGCGACCACCCCGTCCTGCTCGAGACCATACAGGCGCAGCCCGCCCCGGGTCTGCAGGCCAAAGCCGCCCTCGACCAGCCCGGCCACGCCCCGATAGGTCAGGCCGTCGTAGTCGGTCGCTTGAAGTCGGCTGCGCAGCTCGGACAGCCCGATCCTCCGATCCGCGAGCGGCTGCGGCACCTCGGTCCGCACGTGCATGCGCTCGAACGCACCGGCAGCCGTGCGCGCCTCCTTGACGATGCGTTCGATGGCAGCCAGACCGGTGCGCACGGCCGTCTCGTGTGCGCGCGACACCAGCTCGACCTGGCGAAAATCGTCTTCGCCCAGCTCGAGCACGTTCTTGTCCAGCTTGCTGGTGCCGGCCGCGATGGGCGGGATGGCCTCGTTGATGCTGGGCAGCGAGTAATGGATGCGCTCGGGCGCAACGTGCTCGATCTTGAGGCGCCGCAAGACCAGCTTGATCTGGCCCATCTCGACCGCGGCCGCGCGCGTCATGGGCTCCGCGCGCACCACCTCCCAGTCGGCGCCGCTCAGGCGAACCTGGGTATAGGCCTCGAAGCTTTCCGGGATCTGCTCGGGCGCGCTCGAGCTCTCGCCCAAGAAGTCACCCGATCCCGCATCGACGAACACGACACGGATCATCGTCTCAGCTTGCGTCGAGCACGACCGTGCTCACGCTGATGGGCGATCGCGGAGAAAACAAAAGCGCGGCCGCGCTGGGCGGGGCACCGTAGCGTTCGCTGTAGTCGCCAAAGTCGATGACCGGCTCGGCGGGCGCGTCCTCGCTCAGCATGCCGAAGTCGAAGTGGTAGAGACCCGCACGCACGATCAGGTCGACCATCTTCTGCATCCGCTTGAGCAGGATGGGGTCGTAGACGCCATCACGCGTGCGCTCCTGGATCTGATAGAGGCCGCCTTGGCGGCGCAGGCTCATCTGGACCTCCTGGATGGTGGCCGCGCGCACGAGCGAGGACAGCGCCACCCGCAGGTAGCTCTCCTGGATCCGATCCTCCTCCACCAAGTCGAGCGGAACCGAGCCTTCTCGGATCTCGAGCAGGCAAGGCGCGCGGCCCACGCACAGGATCCAGATGAAATCGCACAGCTCGTCCTCGCCCCCTTCGCGCAGGTAGGTGGGGGCGCTGAGCGCGCGTGTGGCTGCGCGCGCAAGCTTTTTGGCCAGAGCCGGCGGCACACCGGCACGGAAGCGGGCGTGATCGTCGATCTCGCCCCAGCGGCGGGTCGGGTACATGCGCTCGAGCGTGCGGACGATCAGATCGGCCTGATCGCCCTTGCGACGCGAGCACAAAGGGGCCGCTCGGCAACCGCAGTCACCCATGTTTGGCAGTGTATCAGAACTCCGCGCGGCCAGGTCATGTACGCGAAACAAGTGCCGTTTCGCGCCTTGACCCCTCGCACAGCCGAATGTTAGTGTTGTTTGCGTTACTGCTGGGATAGGGAGGATAGCTTATGGCGCCGCCCCGGTTGTCGTCGGTCCGTGCCCGGCTTGGCATCGCTCTGGCGGCGCTGTTCGCGGGCGCGGCCTGTGGTGGCCAGAGCTGCTCCTGTCTAAAGCCAATTCCGGGCGGGTTCGATCCCAATCGGCGGGTCCCCAATGCCGTCCAGGCTCGCGTGGGCTCGAAGGGCATCACGTATCTCGAGCAGCACGTTCAGGATCTGATCACGGCCTTCGTGCCCGGCGGCCTCAACCAAGCCGTGCCACCGAGCTGCTCGGGCAGCACCAAGATCTGCTGCGAGAACCCGGATCCGATGTGCGTGGCCAACGTCAACGTCACTTCGCTCGCGCTCAACCCGACGCCGCCGAGCGACGTCGGCCTGAACGTGCGTGCGATCGTCCGCAGCTCATCGCATGGCGGCACCAGCAACAGCTTTCCGGTGCAGGCCTCGGTCATCTTCACGGTCAACTGTGACGTCTCGATCGACACCACGCGCTCGGGCGCCCAGGATCTGGGCATCGTCGGCACGGTCACGCTCCAGTCGCCGGCCGATGCGGTGACCGACCTGACCAGCGCCGTCGTCAATGTGCAGGACATCGTCGACCTCGACGACGGCGACATCAACATCTCGGGCGGCCTCGGCTGCGCGATCGCCAACATCTTCAAAGGCCTGTTCATCGGCACGCTCAAGGATCAGCTCAAGAGCAAGGTGCAGGACGCGATCAATCAGCAGCTGTGCCAGAGGTGCCAGAGCGGCGCCGACTGCGCGCCCTTCACCAACACGTGCTCGGGCGGCAGCTGCATGCTCAACGGCAAGTGCGTGCAGCAGATCGGCGCGCAGGGCCGGCTCGACGCCGGGAACCTGCTCAGCAAGCTGGCGCCCGGCCTGCAGGCCTTCCTCGATCTCTACATGGTGGCCGGGCATTACGCCGACACCAACAACGGCGGCATCTCGCTGGGCATCTTGGGCGGCATGCAGCCGGCTACGCACAACAGCTGCGTGCCCATGGCGGATGCGGCCATGCCGCAGCCGCTGCCCATGTCGCCGACCTTTGACGGCAATGTGAACCCCAACAACAACCAGCAGTTCGACGTCGCGATCGGGCTGCACAAGTGGTTCCTCGAGCATGGCGGCTGGGCCGCCTGGCAGGCCGGCGTCCTGTGCCTGAGCCTGAGCTCGGCGACGTCCGATCTGCTCAACAGCGGCACCTTCTCGCTCTTGGCGCCCTCGATGGGCGACCTGACGCACGGGCTGACCGAGCCGCTCATCATCGCAGTGCGGCCCGCGCAGTCGCCCCAGATGACGCTGGGCCGGGGCACCATCACGACCGACGCGATGGGCAACAAGGTGATCCAGGATCCGCTGGTCACGGTGACGCTGCCCGATTTCACGATGGACTTCTATCTGATGTCGGACGACCGCTACATTCGGCTGTTCACGATGGTCGCCGATGCCTCGCTCCCGCTGGCGCTCGACGTCGACGGGCAGGGCAAGCTGGTGCCGATTCTGGGCGACGTGACCGGCGCCTTCCGCAACATCCGGGTCTCGAACAGCCAGCTGTTGTCGGAAACGACGGCCGACCTGGCCATGAAGTTCCCGACCGTGCTGGCGGTCGCCCTGCCCTTCATCGCCAAGTCGCTGCCCCCGATCGCGCTGCCGTCGATCATGGGCATCAAGCTCAAGGTTTCGGCGGGCGGCATCACATCAACCGACAACAACACGATGCTGGCCATCTTCGCCGACCTGCAGACCGGCATGCCGCTGCAGGTCGTGGTCGAGACCTCGGCCCAGGTGGAGGCGCTCGAGGTGCCGCCCACCGAGGGCTTCCGCATCGGCGCCGACTTCAACTACGCCACCCAGATGCCGGCGGTGCACCTGCGCCTGGGCGGGGGCGGCGCGGGCGTGGATGCGGGGCGCCTGGAATGGCAGTACCGGATCGACGAAGGTTTCTGGTCGGTGTTCCAGACCAAAAGCGACCTGACGGTGCGCGATCCGATCCTGATGTGGCAGGGCCACCATGTCATCGAGGTGCGCGCGCGCGTGCAGGGACAGCCCGACACGCTGGATCCGGGAGGGGTTCGGCTGCCCCTCCTGATCGACACGGTGCCCCCGCAGGCGAGCGCGGAAGTGGTCGGCCGCCAGGTGCGGGTGACCGCGCACGACATGGTGACACCCGACAGCGCGCTGCGCTATTCGTATGCGCGCGCGGGCGGTGCCTTCGTGGCCATGGACGGACCCGTGCTCACGGTTGCGGCCGGCTCGCTCGATGACCTGACCATCCGCGTTACCGATGAAGCCGGCAACCACGGGTACGTGTTCTTCCATGGCCGCGAGATGACGACCAGCGGCTGCAACTGCTCGCTGGGCGGCCGCGGCGGTGAGCGCGCACCGACGGGCGCTCTGTTCCTGATGCTGGCCGGGGCGGCGGTGCTGTGCGGGCGGCGGCGGCGCGGCGGAGCGGGCGCGCTGTGGGGGCTTGCGGTGGCCGTGGCTGCGGCGGCGCTCGTGACCGGTTGCGGGGCCGACATCACGGGTGGGGGCGCGAATCCCGATTCGGGGCCGCGGGTGGCGGTGCCGGGCGCAACCGGGCGCTGGTCCGATCTGGGCGCCAGCTCCGGCCACGTGCTGGTCAGCGCCTACGAGGAACATTACGGCGACCTCCTGGTCGGCACGGTCGACCCGGGCGGCAAGATCCAGTACCAGATCGTCGACGGTGTACCCAACTCGCCGCCTACGCTGGACCCGAGCGGCTACCGGGGCGGCATCACCGACCCGGGTGACGACGTAGGGCTTTACACATCGCTCAAGCTGGATGCGATGGGACGGGCGCGGGTGTCCTACTTCGACGCCACGCATGGGGCGCTCAAGCTGGCGCTGGCACGGGATGCGTCGAATGCGGCCTGGGACATCGTGACCGTGGACGCGCCTCCCCTTGGCACCACCCCGGCTACCGCTGACACGCCCGGCGTCCGCGTCGGGATTTACACATCGCTCACGCTCGACAAGAACGGCCTGCCGCAGATCGCGTACATGGCGCACGGGCTGCCCGACGGGATGGGGAGCTTTCAGGCCGAGCTGCGCTTCGCGCGCCCAAGGACCGCGTCACCGGCGGCCGCAACCGACTTCACGATCCAGAAGGTCGACCAGCTTGCGATCGGCTGCAAGGGTCTGTGCGCGGGCAACCAGGTCTGTACCGCGATGCCTCAAAAGTGCGTCGCCACCGCCACCGGCTGCTCGCCGGGCTGCGGGACCACGCAAGGCTGCGTGAGCGGCGCCAGCGGGCCCAGCTGCGTCGACATCATCGCGGCGCCCAAGGCTTACGATCTGCCCGAGGGCGTGGGCCTGTTCGCGCACGCCGCGCGGCTGGCCAACGACGATCCGCTCATCGTCTATCACGACCGCACGAACGGCAACTTGAAGCTGGCTCAGTTCACGAGCACCGACATGATGTGGCATCTGAGCCTGCTCGACGGCCAGGATGCGATGGGCATGGACATCGGCGACGTGGGCCAGTGGTGCTCGGTGGCGGTGGGCGCAGGCGACACGATTCACATCGCGTACCAGGACGCCATCGTGGACACGTTGCGTTACCTTCAGATCGCGCCCGGGGGCGGGGCGCCGGTCAAAGAGCTGGCCGACGACGGCGTGCGCGCGGACGGGACCCACTCGGTGGGCGACGACACGCAGATCATGGTCGACGCCGGCGGCAACGTACGCATCGTGTACCAGGACGGGCGCGCGGTGGCCATGCAGATGGCCCAGCGTACCGGTCCCGCTACGTGGACGCACATGGATCTGCCCTCACCCATGTCAGCATTGGGGCACGGGTTCTTTCCCAAGCTGGTGGCCGATGGAGCGACTCTGTGGGCGAGCGATTTCTACTACGACCGCAACGTAAGGCCGTTCGGCCAGCTCGAGGTCAAGCAGGTCCGCTGAGCGGTCGCACCCGCGCAACCAATCTCTGAGCAGCGGCCGTTGACGGCGCTGCGCAGGCGGGGTAGGCATCAGCCGGGTCGATGCCGCGCGGACGGAGAACCTGGCATGCTCTGGCACTCGGTGCCGCTCTTGTACTATTCGACCAGCTCACCAAAATGTGGGGGCGCCAAATCGTCGCGCCGACGCCCTGGGAACACGGGTTCTTCCTCCAACACTCTGAGAGCCACGCGCTTACACTTGGCCTCCTCGGTGGTGACCCCCGGACGAGGACAATCGCGTTGACTTCGATTGTGTTGTCCCTCTTAGCCATATCGCTCTGGTTCTTCCGTCGGCGTCTAGTGATGGATGGGAACGAGCGGACTGGACTCGTACTTTGGGCGGCGGGAGGCCTGAGCAACGGCCTGGACCTCATCGCTCATGGGTGGGTGGAGGATTTTGTCCATGTCGAGCTTCATCTCAGGCGAGCGTGGCTAGGACTAGCCTTTAACGTCGCAGACATCGCAATCGTAGTCGGGGGGGCAGCGGTCGTCATGGCCGCGGGTGCTCAGCTCGTCGCTTGGGCAAGAACAAGAATCCTTGGCGTCATGGGGCGCTGACAGGTCGGCACCCAGTTTCAGCCGCAGCGCGACCAGCCGCACGCGAGGCAGTAGGCGCACCCGTCGGCCAGGCTGAGCAGGCTCGCGCAGTCGGGGCAGCGCGCGCCCTCGGCCGCCTGCGTGGCCTCCTCGGGACCGAAAGACAGCACCTGCCCCACCCGACTGCGGTCGCGGTACACGGTGATGCCCTTGCAGCCGAGTTCGTAGGCGAGCCGGTATACGCGCGCGACCTCCTCGGCCGTCGCGTCGGCGGGCAGATTCGCCGTTTTCGAGACCGCGTTGTCGCAATGCTTCTGAAAGGCCGCCTGCATGCGCACGTGCCATTCGGGCGCCACGTCGTAGGCGGTGACGAACAGGCTGCGCACGTCGGCCGGCACCCCGTCCGCATCGGTCAGGCGCCCGGTTTGCGCGATGCGCGCGAGCAGCTCCTGACTGTAGAAACCACGCTCGATGGCGGTATGCCGAAACAGCGGGTGCACCTCGTACAGCCGCGTGCCCTCGAGCATGCGGCGCACGTAGGAGACCGCGTACAGGGGCTCTATGCCCGAGGAGCAACCGGCAATGATGCTGATGGTGCCGGTGGGCGCGATCGCGGTCAGGGTGGCATTGCGCAGCCGCCGCATGCCACGCCGATCCCACAGGCTGCCCTGGAAGTTGGGAAAGCCGCCCCGGACGTCGGCCAGGGCCGCCGAGGCCTCGATCGCTTCGTGGAACAGAAAGCGCATCAGCTCCTCGGCCAGCTCGAGCGCGCGCTCGCTGTCGTAGGGCACTCCGAGCTCGATGAGAGCATCGGCCCACCCCATCACGCCCAGCCCGATCTTGCGGTTTCGGCGGGTGATGGCCTCGATCTGTGGGAGCGGATACCGATTGGCGTCAATCACGTTGTCGAGAAAATGGATGGCCTCGTGAACCGCCGGCTTGAGCTGCCCGTAATCGATGCGCCCGCCTTCGACGAACCGCGCCACGTTGATGCTGCCCAGATTGCACGATTCGAAGGGCAGGAGGGGCAGCTCCGCACACGGGTTGGTGCCCTCCATGGGGCCCATCTGTGGGGTCGGGTTGTGCTGGTTGATCCGATCGATGAACACGAGCCCGGGCTCGGCGCTGCGCCAGGCCAGATTCGCAATCAGCTCGAACACCTTGCGGGCACGCAGCGTGCGCACGCTTTCACCGGTGCGGGGATTGCGCAGCACGTATTCCTTGTCCTCGGCGAGGGCCTGCATGAACTCATCGGTCACGGCCACCGAGACATTGAAGTTGCGCCAGCGTGCCGGATCGGTCTTGGCGGTCACGAACTCGAGGATGTCGGGGTGGTCGACTCGCAGGATGCCCATGTTGGCGCCGCGCCGCGTACCGCCCTGCTTGATGGCATCGGTGGCGGTATTGAACACGTCGATGAACGAAGCCGGACCCGAGGCCACGCCCTTGGTGGTCGCAACCGGATCGCCGGCCGGCCGCAGCCGCGAGAAGGCGAACCCGGTGCCGCCTCCGGTCATCTGGATCTGGGCCGCCCACTTGACGGCATCGAAGATGCCCGCGATCGAGTCCTCGACGGGCAGCGTGAAGCAGGCCGAGAGCTGGCCCAGCTCGCGGCCCGCGTTCATCAAGGTGGGCGAGTTGGGCAGAAACTCGAGCCCGCGCAAGAGACGGAAGAAGGAGCGTTCGGTCTGCGCCACGTCCTGGCCGTAATTCGCGTCGGGCGCCGCCACCGCGCGCGCGACCCGCGCAAACATCTCGTCCGGCCGCTCGACGGGTCGCCCGGCGTCGTCCTTCTTGAGGTAGCGCCGCTCCAGCACCACCAGCGCGTTGGGCGACAGCCAGCCTGCGGGCGCATCGATCTGATCGGGGGTCAGAAGGCCGGCTGTGTCGGGCAAAAGCGGCGGCAGGGCCGGGAGCCCGGCCTGAGCCAGGGCGGCCGGCTCGTCCCAGCCCGCAATCTCCTCGATGGCCAGCCGCGGCAGCAGCGGAGTAGGCATGCGCCTGGCTTTATAAGACTGAACACCCTTTCAGTCAAGCAAAAACCGCGCGGGTGACGGTGGGCCGGCACTGGTGCCGGTGGGCCGTCACGCGGCCGGCCAGCGCGGTGCGAAGCGCTTCGCAACGATCGGAGATCGCGCGCGTGGCGGCACGGCACGCGGCTTGCCAGGGCCCGCCTCATGCCGACGCTGGCTTGCTTGACACGATGTCGCGCAACCTGGGATGATGGACGCGCGCAGATCTTTGCGCTCGTCATGATCGCCAGCCTCACCGAGGGATCCCACGCTGCGCGGGCCGATGCGCTCGCACGCGCAGGCGGAGTGCTGTGGCGAGCCGGGCCCGAAATGGTCGAGCGCTCGACCGATTCCGGGCTGACCTGGACGCGGGCGGCGCGGCTGCCGGCCTCCGACGAGCCTGCGGACGAGGCCGAGGACGACCCGGAGCGCGCGCCGGTGCGGCAGCTGGCAGTGCTGGGAGACACCGTGCTCATGGTCGGAGAGGCGGGCCTGCTCGCGCTTCAGAGCGGGCAGCTGAGCACGCTCGTGCGCGCGCCCTGCCGCGCGCTTGCGGTGGGCGGTACGGGGCGCGTGGCCGCCCTCTGCGGCCGCCGGCTGCTCACGAGCGGCGACGGGGGCGCGAGCTTCCAGGGGCAGCCAGCCCCGCCGGGTGCACGCGCCATCGCGTGGCGCGGTGGCGACCTCGTGACCGCGCCCACGGACGGTCTGGCGGTGACGACGCGCGCGGGCCTCGTGCGCTGCGAAACGCGTGGCCTGGTCGACGAGCAGGGCCGCGTTCGCCTGCGCGAGCCGTGCCGAGACGTGCGCGCAGAGGGCGCGCACGTGGTGGCGTGGGGCGACGATGCCGCGTGGCTGTCCACGGATGGCGGAATCGAGTTCGCTCCGTTGCCCGCGGCGGCCGCCTACGACGTCATCGACATGATTCCC
>DATFWX010000119.1:0-22932 GCA_035258845.1 Polyangia bacterium
GGCGGGCGCGCGCCTGCCATTCGCCCTATCCTGGTACCCGTCGTACGAGCCGGTGCCGCCGCCGCCCGACCCACTGGCCGAGCTGACTCGGGCCGAGGCCTACTGGCGCACGTGGTCGGCCGGCTGCACCTACCGGGGCCGCTGGGCGGACGCGGTTACGACCTCGCTCATCGTGCTCAAGGCGATGACCTACGCGCCCACCGGCGGCATCGTGGCCGCGGTGACCACGTCGCTGCCCGAGTGGCCGGGCGCCGATCGCAACTGGGACTATCGCTTCTGCTGGCTGCGCGACGCCACCCTGACCCTGTTCGCCCTCATGCTGGCCGGGTTCCGGACCGAAGCCGAGGCCTGGCGCGAGTGGTTGCTGCGTGCGGTGGCCGGCGACGCGTCGAATCTACAGACCCTCTATGGCGTGGCGGGCGAGCCGCGCCTGCCCGAGCAGACGCTGCCCTGGCTGCCCGGCTTTCTGGGCTCGCAGCCGGTGCGGATCGGCAACGCGGCCGCCGACCAGCTCCAGCTCGACGTGTACGGAGAGGTCCTTGACATGCTTTACCAGGCCCACCGGATCGGCATCCCGGCCGACTCCCGTGACGGGCAGCTGCAGCGCGAGCTGCTCGATGTCCTGGAGTCGATCTGGCGCCAGCCCGACAACGGGATCTGGGAACGGCGCGACGGCCGGCAACACTTCACCCACTCCAAGGTGATGGCATGGGTGGCATTCGATCGGGCGGTTCGCAGCGCATATGGGCTCGGCGTCGAGGGCCCGGTCGAGCGCTGGCAGGCCCTGCGCGATCAGATCCACGCGGAGGTATGCGAGCGCGCGTTCGATCGCGCGCGCATGACCTTCACGCAGTCCTACGGCAGCCGGGAGCTTGATGGCAGCCTCCTGCTGCTGCCTCTGGTCGGCTTTCTGCCGGCGCGCGACCCGCGCATGGTCGGCACCGTGCGCGCGATCGAGCGCGAGCTCATGGTGGACGGCTTCGTGCGGCGCTTCGTGCCCGGCTCGCCCGCTGGCGATTCCGCTCCCGACGAGGGGGCGTTTCTGGCTTGCACATGCTGGCTGGCCGACAACTACGAGCTCTCGGATCGCCACGATGAGGCGTGCGCGCTGTTCGAACGACTGCTTTCGATCCGCAACGACGTGGGGCTTCTGGCGGAGCAGTACGATCCCAACGCGCGTCGGCTACTCGGCAACTTTCCGCAGGCCTTGAGCCACCTGGCGCTGGTCAACACGGCCTACAACATCAGCCGCGAGCATATGGGCTCAGCCGACCATCGCTCGGCCGGCGCGACCGCAGCCGGTTTGAGAAAAGGCTCCGCAACCCGACAAAACCGGGCGTAAGGGGGGATGCTGCGTTGCGGGGTTGCGGAGCCCGATCCTGGTTGTCGGCACCGATTCGCAAGGGTCAAGGGGTCACCGGCAGCCTGCGCCCGGCCAGCTTCTCGACCCAGGTCTTGGCCACGAAGGTCTTGACTTCGGGCGGGCCTTGGACGCGCAGCCAGATCGGGCCGCGCTCGGGCTCGAATCCAAGCTCGAGCTGGAGGAAGGCACAACAGCGGCGCTCGTCGAGCAGCCAGGTCGCCAGGATCTCGGCGGCCTCGGGGTCAGCGCCGAAGTCGAAGCGAAATCCATAACCCGACTCGGTTTCGGCCACCTCGGCCACCCGGGTAAAGAGCCACTCCGCCTGTTCCTGGTGCCGCTTGCAGGCGCCGGGAGCGAGCGCGTCCACACTGCAAACCAGTGCCGGTTTCATGACATAGTCTCCTCCCGGAGTAGGCGCTTCCCCGTGAGCACGCGACAGGCCGCCCGCACCGCCCACATCCCCTTTCGGGTGCGGCCCATGCTGGCGACGCTTTTCGAGCAGCCATTTCACCGGCCCGGATGGGTGTACGAGGAAAAATACGACGGCTACCGGATCCTGGCCTACAAGGAGGGCGATCGAGTCACGCTGCGATCGCGCAACGACAAGGACCGCACGCAAAGCTTCGCCGAGATTGCGCGCGCGGTGGCCGGGCTGTCTGAGCGCACGCTGCTGCTCGACGGCGAGGCCGTGGCCTTCGACCAGCAAGGGGTGTCGCGGTTTCAGCTTCTGCAGCAGAGCGCGGGCCCGATCGTGCTGGCGGCGTTCGACTGCCTGTACCGGAACGGGCGCGATCTGCGCGCGCAGCCGCTGACGGCACGCCGCGCGGTGCTCGAGCAGGTAATGGCCGGAACCAACCAGCTGCTGCTGTCGTGCCGGCTGGCCCAGAACGGCTTGGAGGCATTCGCGTTGGCGCGCCAGCGCGGCTTCGAGGGCCTGGTTGCGAAAAATGGAGCGTCCCGGTACCGCGAGGGCCGCTCCACCGAGTGGCTCAAGGTCAAGGTCCGGCAGGAGGAGGAGCTGGTCGTGGGCGGATACACGCCCCCGACGGGGTCGCGCGCGTACTTCGGGGCGCTGCTCCTGGGCGCCTACAGCGGACGCGAGCTGCGCTACGTGGGCAAGGTGGGCACAGGCTTTACCGCGCAGACGCTGGCCGAGCTGTACCAGCGATTTCGGTCGCTCGAGCGCGCCCGGTCCCCGTTCGCCAAGCCGCCGCGCGAGCCGGGGGCGGTGTTTCTGGCCCCGCAGCTGGTCGCGCAGATCTCGTTTCAAGAATGGACTGCGGACGGCCGCTTGCGCCAGCCGGTGTTTCTCGGGTTGCGCGACGACAAGCGGCCCCAGGAGGTGCAGCTACCGGCGCGCTTTCGACGCCCGGCGTGACGGCGGCCGGCCGGTCTCAGGCCGCTCTGGGACAGGCCGCAACCGGTGCGAGCAGGAATTTCAGGAAATCGCTTTCGGTTACGATACCGACCAGGCGCTCGCCCGCGAGCACGGGCAGCGCGCCCACGTTGCGCTCGATGAGAAGGTCGCCGGCTGCGGCAGCATCCGCGTCCGTAGTGATGGTGTACGGATCCGGCGTCATGATCGCGGCCACCTCGATCGCGCTGGCGTGACGCAGCCGCTCGGTGGCCGGCAGGGCTTCCAGGCGCGAGCGCAAGGCGCCCAGGAGGTCGCGATCCGACAGCATCCCGACCAGGCGCGTGCCGTCGAGCACGGGCAGGTGGCGGCACTTCTCGTACTGCATATAGAGCTGCGCCGCGTCGAGCCGCTCGTAGAACTGGGCGACCATCAGCGGCTCCGGGGTCATCAGCTGTCCAATTTTGGGCGTGGCACCCGTCGAATCAGCCTGCGCGCGCAGCCGTTTCACCGCGCAGCGGACCAGATCGGTCGAGGTGACGATGCCGACCAGCTGCTCGCCGTCGACGACCGGGAGGCACGAGATTCGATGCGTCAGCATGCGGTGGGCCGCCTGCGCGATCGAGTCGTGCAGCCGCGCGACCACCGGGGGCCTGCTCATCGCCTCATGCGCGCGCAGGGTCTTTAAGTGCTGCCAGCGCTCGTCTTCGGTCGCGCCGGTGCTCGGGAGCTGCGCGGCCAGGAGGTCGCGCAACGAAATCACGCCCACCAGGGCACCTTGGTCGACCACGGGAACGTGACGCGACTCCACCAGCAGCATGAGCAGCTCGGCCACGTCCAGGTGCTCGTCGGGATCCACCATCACGACGGCATCGGTCATCACGTCAGCGACAGTCATGTCTCTACTCGTAGCAAACCCTGTTCCGGTCCAGCGGGGCCGGTCTGGCTGCCGATCGCGCAAACCTTGCGCTCCCGTTGCGCGCGCGCGCAACCCTTGCGGCTGCGGGCCAGACTCAGTAGGCGATGCGGCGCGAGGGCGGATGGTGGGGCGGCGGCGCCACTCGTACGCGCGCGTCGACCGCGCACACGCCCTTTGGGAGCACTTTCACCGGGTTCAGGTCCAGCTCCTGGATCTCGGGTGCCAGGTCGAGCAGGGCCGACAGTCGCAGCAGCAGCTCGCGCAGCGCGCGCTCGTCCGAGGGCGGTGTGCCTCGGTGGCCGCGCAGAAGCGCGCTTCCTTTGACGGCTGCGATGAGGTCGTCGAGATCGCTCTCGCCGATCGGAAGCAGGCGAAACGCGACATCGCCCAGAAGCTCGACCATCGTGCCGCCACTGCCATAGGCAATGAGCGGGCCGAAGGTGGGGTCGTGCAGGACACCCACCAACATCTCGACGCCGCCCGGGACCATTTCCTGGACCAGCACGCCAGCCAACTGCGCGCCCAGGCGAGCCTGCAGGTCGGCCAGCGCCGCCCGCAGCGCGGCCTGGTCAGCCAGGCCCAGCTTGACGCCACCGACGTCGCTCTTGTGCAAGATAGCCGGGCCGGCCGCCTTGAGCGCGACCGGAAACCCAATCGCGCGCGCGGCCGCGACCGCCTGGTCGGCGTTCTCGGCGAAGCGCGCCCGCGCCGCCGGAATGTGCGCGGCCGCCATGAGGGCCTGCGCCTCCAGCGGCGCCAGCCAGCCCCCGCCGCGTGCCAGCGCGGCCTCGACCAGGCCTCGGACCTCGACCTGATTCAGGTCGCTGAACTGAGCGGGCTCGCCGGCCGGTCGGCGCCGCCAGGCGCCGTAGGTGGCCACGCGCGCGAGCGCGGTTGCGGCCGCCTCCGGAAACCCGTAGCTCGGCAAGCCCGCCAGCGCGACCGGCGTCCCCCGGGCGCTCATGAACACGGCCGCGACCGTCTTGCCGTGGGCTCCCTTCGCACCCGCGGCGATGGCGGCCGCGACCTCTTCCGGGCTGGTGACGAGCGGCGGGATGTAGATGACCAGGAGTGCGTCGACGCGCTCGTCGGCCAGAAGGAGGCGCATCGCCTGCTGGTACTGCTCGGGCGTGGCTGAGGCGATCATGTCGACCGGGTTGGCGACGCTGGCGGCGGCCGGCAGAAACACGCGCAGCGCGCTCGCGGTCGAGTCCGAGAGCGGCGGCAGCTCGAGGCCCTCGGCCTCGCACGCGTCGGCGGCCAGGATGCCGGGTCCGCCCGCGTTGGTGAGAATCGCCACCCGGCGGCCGGCCGGCAGCGGTTGGTGCGCGAGCAGCTTGGTGACGTTGAACAGCTCCTCCAGCGTGCGCGTTCGAATCACCCCCGCCTGTCGGAACAGGCCGTCCGCCACCGCATCGCTGGCCGCCAGGGCGCCGGTGTGGGAGGCGGCCGCGCGCGCGCCCGCCTGCGAGCGACCGGCTTTGACCGCAACGATCGGTTTTGCGCGTGCGACCCGCCGCGCCAGCCGCGCGAATGTGCGCGGATTGCCAAAGCTCTCCAGGTACAGCAGGATGACTTCCGTGCGCGGGTCGTCGGCCCAGTATTGGATGAGGTCGTTCGACGACACGTCGGCCTTGTTGCCCAGCGAGGCGAAGCTCGAGATGCCAAGATCCAGCCGCTTGGCGTAGTCAAGGATGGCCAGCCCGAGCGCACCGCTCTGGGTCGCGAAGCCAACGTTGCCCGCGGGCGGAAACGTGGGCGCGAAGGTGGCGTCGAGCCGAACCGCGGGATCGGTCGACAGGATGCCCATGCAGTTGGGCCCGATCATCCGGATGCCGGCCCTGCGCACCTTTTCGAGCAGCGCGGCCTCGCGGCGGCGCCCGTCGGCCCCGGTCTCGGCAAAGCCCGCGCTGACCACGACCAGCGCGCGCACGTTCTTCTGGATGCAGTCGTCGACGGCCGCCTCGACCAGCGCGGCCGGGACTGCAATCACGGCCAGGTCGACCGCACCCGGCACATCGGTCGTGCGCGCGTAGGCGCGCAGGCGGTCGATCTCGGCCGCCGACGGATTGATCGGGTAGATGGGACCCTGGAAACCGGCCTTGCGCAGGTTGCCGAGAATCGCGTTGCCGATGGCGCCCGGGCGGCGGCTCGCGCCCACGACCGCAACCGCGCGCGGCGCGAAAAACGGCCGCATCGAGGCGACCGCCGCCTGCTGCGCGCGCTCGGCGGCGCGCTGCGCAAAGCGCCCACGCAGATCGAGCGGCATGGTGACCCGGTACACCCCGCTTTCGAGTCGCTGCTCGACCGCAAACCCGGACTGCACGAACACATCCATCATGCGATGGTTGGTGCCCAGCACATCGGCCACGAAGGTTCTCACACCGCGTGCGTACGCGATCTCGGCCAGCCGCTCGAGCATGCGGGTGCCGATGCCGCGGCCCTGGGCCGCATCCGCAATTGCGAACGCGACCTCGGCGCGCGTGGGATCGGAAGGCTCGGTCACGTAGTGCGCGTCGGCCAGGATGCGCCCGCCCGCCTCGGCCACTAGGCAGAAGTGCCGGTCGTCCCCCACCTTGAACAGAGGCGCCAGGTGGCGCTCGTCCAGCTTGCCCATGCTGAAGAAGCGCAGATAACGGCTTTCCTCCGACAACCGATCGTAGAGCTGCACGAGGCCCGGGCGATCCTGGTCCTGCAGCGGGCGCAGCCGAACGGTCGAGCCGTCGCGCAGCACGACATCCGACGAGAGCTCGGTTTCGGGCACGTTCATGCGCACCCCGCGCGCGCCTGGTCAGCTCTCGTCCGCGTCACCCGGACGCGGGTCGGCTTCAGGGGAAGCAGGGGCATCGGCCTCGGGCGCGCGCTGGTACTCCTGCAGCCGATACTGGATTTTGCGGGTCGAGATGTCGAGGATCTCGGCGGCGCGCGAGGTGGAGCCGCCGGTATGCTCGAGCGTTTTCAAAATCGCGTGCCGCTCGATCTCGGCCAACGTGGCTCCCGGAATCGGGGGCGCGTCGCTGGCGCTGGCCTGAGGGGCGATGGTGGGTGCCAGGTCATTGGCGCCGATCACGCTGCCGCGGCACACGATCACCGCGCGCTCGATCGCGTTCTCGAGCTCGCGCACGTTGCCGGGCCAGCCGTAGCCCGTCAGCCGCTCCAGCGCCTCGTCGGTGAGCCCGTCGATGGTCTTGCCGTTCTCGTTGGCATAGCGCTTGAGAAAGTGCATGGCCAGAAGCGGGATGTCCGACCGGCGCGCGCGCAGGGGCGGCACGTCGATGGTCACCACGTTGAGCCGATAGAACAGATCCTCGCGGAACCGACCTTCCTTGACGCGCGCCAGCAGTTCCCGGTTGGTGGCCGCAATCACGCGCACGTCGACCTTGATGGTCTGGTTGCCACCCACCCGCTCGAACTCGTGCTCCTGCAGAAAGCGCAGCAGCTTGATCTGGATGGACGCGGAGATCTCGCCGATCTCGTCGAGAAACAGCGTGCCGCCGCTGGCTTGCATGAACCGGCCCTCGCGGCGCCCAACCGCACCGGTGAACGCGCCCCGCTCGTGGCCGAACAGCTCGCTCTCGAGCAGCGTCTCGGCCAGCGCCGCGCAGTGGAGCTTGATGAAGGGGCCGCCCGCGCGCGGGCTGTGCTCGTGGATGGCGGCCGCCACCAGCTCCTTGCCGGTGCCGCTCTCGCCCGTGATCAGGATCGAGGCGCGCGAGGGCGCGACCTGCTGGATGGCCTCGAACACGGGCCGCATGGCAGCGCTCGAGCCCACGATGTTGCGGATGCGATCCGAGAGCCGCTGCCGGAGCTGGCCGGCTTCGGCGCGCAGCCGCCGGCGCTCGAGCGCGCGCTCGATGACGACCGCCAGCTCGTCAAGATTGATGGGTTTGGTCAGGTAGTCGGCCGCGCCCGCACGCATGGCCTCGACTGCGGTCTCGACGGCGCCGAATGCGGTCATCACCACGACCGCACGCTCCGGATCCGACTCGCGCGAGCGCCGCATGAGCTCGATGCCATCCAGGCCCGGCATCTTGAGGTCGGTCAGCAGAAGGTCGGGGCCGAACTCTTCCAGCTTGGGCAGGGCCTTGAATCCATCGGCAGCGGTTTCGACTGCATAGCCCTGATCGCGCAGCAGCTCGCCCAGCGCGGTGCGGGCGTTGGCCTCGTCATCGACCACCAGGATGCGGGCGCGCGGCTCCATCGGGGCATTCCTTAGCCAGAATGATGCCAGCGATTGCGCCCCCGCGCGCACGATTTTCGCGCAAAGCTTGCGCCCGGCACGGTCAGGGCGCATATCCTGCGCGTTGTCGGGGTCGGGCTAGTCCAGCCCCCGCTGGACAGCTCGCCCTGCGGGCGTAAGGAAGCTAGGCCCGCCGCAGCGGCAGGTGGACGACGAACGAGGTCCGCCTGGGCCGGCTGTCGACCGCCACCCGGCCGCCGTGATCGCCCACGATGCGGTGCACGATGGCCAGCCCGAGCCCGGTGCCGCCCGGCTTGGTGGTGAAAAAGGGCTCGAAGATGGGCGCGTCGCCGCCCGGCAGGCCGGGCCCGTCGTCTTCGACCTCGACCTGCGCCACGTCCCCGTCTGCGCCGACCCGCAGCCGAACGTGTCCCTTGCCACCGGCCGCCTCGATGGCATTGCGCACCAGGTTGTGGATCACCTGCTTGATGCGCTCGTCGTCGAACTCCGCGCGCACCTCGGAGCCCGGCTCGAGCGCGAGCGCGACTCCCGCCGACTCGGCTTCTGGCAAAAGCAGCGCCAACACCTCCTCGGTGGTCGCGCGCAGATCTGCGCTCTGCAAGCGCAGCGGTTGCGGCCGTGCGAACAGGAGGAACTCCTGCACCAGGAGCGCCAGTCGGCCCAGCTCGCTCGAGACCAGCGCCGCCGCCTCGCGCGCCGCCTCCGGATCGGGCCTGGCCAGCCGCCGCTCGAGCACCTTGAGCTGCAGGTGGGCGGCGTTGAGCGGGTTTCGGATCTCGTGGGCCAGGCCGGCCGCCATGGTGCCGAGCGCCGCCAGCCGCTCGGCGCGACGCGAGCGCAGCGCCAGATCGTGCTCCTCGGTCACGTCCACGCCGATGGCGCACAGAAGCGGATCGCCGGGGCTGGGCAGGGTCGTGAAATGCCAGCGCACGCGGCGACTGGGCCCGGCCTCGCTCGGCACCGAGCCCTCGTACGGCTCCACGTGGCGGCCCGCCAAAAGGTCGCTGCACAGGGCGCGCACGGACTCGTGGTCGCGCGCGCCGATCATGAGGCCGCAGAAATTACGGCCCGCCGCGTCGTCGCGAGGCAGCCCGGTGACCTCCTCGCAGCGGCGATTGAACAGCGCGATCGATCCGTCGCGATGGAAGGTGACGATCAGCGCCTGGGCGCTTTCCACGATCTCCTCGTAGCGTGCCTCGCTGATGGCCAGTCGCCGCTCGAGCAGGCTCTTCTCGAGCCGCTCCAGCTGCTGCACCTTCTCGACGAAGGCCTCGCGGTAGGTCTCGAGCATGATCGCCAGCTCGAGGTCCAAGATCTTGGACAGCGCCCACACGGAGCGCACACGCGCTGACTCCTGGTCGGGGTATGCCTTTTGCGCGATCTCGATGAGCGAGGCGCGGATCAGATTCATGGCGCCGAACATGTAGCGCTGCGGCAGCGCCACCTTGACGTGCATGCGACCGATGCGCGTGCGCAGCTCGTGATACGCCTCGTCCCAGGGCCCCTCGAGCAGGACCTGCATCCACGTACACAGGGTGCGTTTGAGGCGCTCGACCTGTTCGGGTCCCGAAAAAACAGCGCGCGCTTCCGGGTGTTGCTCGAGCTGCTGGTAGAATTCTTCGGCGATGCGTACGAAATGGGGCGCCGCGTGCGGTCCCAGCGCGCGCAGGGACGCCTCATCCTCGGCCCCGAAGCGCACGTAGCGCTTCATCTCGGCAAAGAACGTCTCGGGCATGCTGGGGAGCAGTGTAGCCTATGCCGGCGGGCTCGGGTCCAGGAGCACCACATGGGCGGCGGTGGGGGGCCGCCGCCGCTGGCCGGTCAAAAAGCCCCGCCAGGGCACCCCGTGGTCATCGAGCACACGGGCCGCTTGCGGGCTCACGAACCAGTGCACGAGGTAGGGCCCGTCGCCCGGCGCCTGCAGAATCGAGAAATCCTCGGGCCGGCCGGCCGCCCGCCACGCCTGCACGCACGCGTACGCCAACCGCGCGTCCTGCCACCCGTCGACCACCGCGTCCCCGGTGAACCCAAGCACGTAAAAGCCATCCGGGGACAACACGGTCACGCCCTCGTCGTGGACCCGGCACGAACGCTGGGCGCCCGCAGGCCCGCTTGCTCGAGCGCCACCGCGCCCGCACGCACGGTCACGACCGGGCACCGCGCCCGGCGGACGATCTGCTCGGCCACGCTGCCCATGGTCATGCGGGAGATGCCGCGGCGGCCGTGGGTGCCCATCACCACCAGGTCATAGGCGCCGTCCGCCAAGACCGACAAGATGGCGGACACCGGCCGGCCCGACTCGATGCGGCCGCGGACGCGCTCGCCGAGCTTCGGTTCGAGCTCGCCCAGCACGCGCTCCATTTCGTGGCCCGCAATCGTGGCCATGAACTCGACCAGCTTCTGCTTGCGCTCGTTGGCCCCATAGATGGCCGATCGATCGCTCGGAAACAGAGGTGGCTCCCATACATGGAGCACATCCACCGACGCGGCCGTGAGCTGGGCCAGAAAGGCGGCGTAGTCGAGAGCGGCCTGCGAGCAGGCCGAGAAATCGACCGGAACCAGGATGCGGTTGAGTTTGGCCATGCCGAGTGCTCTCTCAAGATGCGTGCCAGCGAAAACGGGCACGGCACCCACGAAATCGCGCAAGGGCTGCGTGCGCGCCCACGGCTTGCGAAAAGGCTGCGCGATTCGCGGCACCAGCAACCGGGCCCGAGTTGGCCCGCCGCTTGCTCGACGGGTAGGTATGAATCTCACGATCGAAGCCTTCATGACCCCGATGCCGCACTCGATCGGCCCCGACCAAACGCTCACGGCTGCCCACGAGATGATGCGCAACCACGATATCCGGCATCTGCCGGTGCTCCAGGCCGGTCGGCTGGTCGGGATCCTGTCGCAGCGCGACCTGCATCTGGTCGAGACGCTCGAAGACGTGGATCCCAACGACGTCACGGTCGAGGAGGCGATGACGCTGGATCCGTATACGGTGGGGCCGCGCGCGCATCTTCGCACGGTGGCGACTGCTATGGCCGAGCACAAGCACGGCTCCGCGGTCGTGATGAGGGACGGTCGCGTGGTCGGCATCTTCACCACCGTCGACGCGCTGCGCGCGCTGGCCAGCCTGATCGCAGAGCCGTGAACGTGTGATCAAGCGCTGGCACGAGCCTTGATAGACACCCGATCGTGAGGTGACGCGATGTTGAAAATCCGCGATGTCATGACCCGCAAGGTGCTGACCGTGCCCGCCGAGGCGACGGCCGAAGCCGCCGCCTGGGCGCTGGTGGCGCACAACGTGAGCGGCGCGCCCGTTCGCGACCGGAACGGCAAGCTTCTGGGCGTGCTGTCCAAGACCGACCTCATCGACCCCGACCGAGCGCCGCCCGAGGCCTTGGTCGAGGAGGTCATGACGCCGTTCATGCTGGCGCTCCGTCCGGACGATTCGGCCCTCGATGCGGCCCGCTTGATGGCGCACGAAGGAGTGCACCGGATCCTGGTGCTCGAGGGTGAGCGGCTCGTCGGCATCGTGACCACGATGGACCTCGTGCGCGCGCTCGCGCGCGGGCTCTCCTTTGACGCCGCGCCCGACGAGGAGGAAGCTGCGTGAGCCAGGCGCTGGCGCGCACGGTCGGCGAGCTCATGATCGACGAGCCCGCGGTGGTTGATCCCGACGACACGCTCGACGTCGCACGCAGCATCATGATGCTGGCCGACTCGCGCCACGTACCGGTCGTGCGCGGCGGCCGTCTCGAGGGTATCGTCTCCGAGCGCGACCTCCTGGCGGCCCAGCTCCCCAGGACCCGCACCCGCGACCAGGATCGAGAAGCGCACCTGCATAGTCTCCGGGTTCGCGAGGTCATGACGCTTGAGCCCCGCTGCGCCCGCCCCGACCAATCAGTCGAGGAGGCGGCGGCCCTGATGCGCCAGCACCGCATCTCGTGCCTGCCGGTGACTCGGGGCCAAGAGCTGCTCGGCATCGTGACCACGACCGACCTGGTCGCTCTGGCAACCGATCGCATGTGGATGAGCGGCGGTCCGGTTGCCGTCTCCCGCCTGATGACCCCGCGGCCGCTGGTCTCGGCCAAGCCCACCGACCGGCTCGATCTGGCCGAGCTGCTCATGCGGTTCGGCCACCTCCGCCATCTGCCCGTGCTCGATGGCGGGCGCCTGGTCGGGATGTTGTCGGATCGCGACATTCTGGCGGCTGTGCGCTCGCGCCTCGAGCGACTCTCGCCGGCCGAGCGGCTGCAGGACCGGGCCAGCGTGCGGGTCGACGAGATCATGACCCGCGATCCATGGACGACCCAGCCGGACGAGGACGCCGCCCAGGCCGGCCGCCGGCTGCTCGAGCATCGGATCGGCGCGCTGCCGGTCCTGCGCAAGCGGCGCCTTTCGGGCATGCTGAGCGAGACCGACTTTCTGAGCTATCTGATCGATGCAGATCCCGGCGCAAGCTTTGCGTGGTCGCGCGGGCGCGTCGCAAATTCTGCGCGCTCACGCCGTCCGCGCGCAAACTTTTAGCACTTTTTGCTGGGCATGGCAGTTGCTCTCGCCCCAGCCATGCTCCCAGTGTTCGCGCTGGCCCTCGCCATCCTGACGGCAGGCCTGGCGCTCGTGCGCCCGCGCCTCATCATGAGCGGCGGCGGCAAGGCGTTCGGCTTCGTGGCGCTGTTCGTGTTTCCGCTGCTGGCCAGCAGTGCCGCCGGCAAGGCCCACCTCGAGCGTTCGAAGTCGACGTCGTTCTGCCTGTCCTGCCACGTGATGGAGCAGTACGGGCGCAGCCTGCACATCGACGACCTCGACCACGTCCCGGCCAAGCATTTTCAGAACAACCGGGTGCCGCGCGAGAGCGCCTGCTACTCGTGCCACACGACCTACACCATGTATGGCAACCTGTCCGCCAAGCTACGCGGTCTCAAGCATCTCTACGTGCAGTACCTGGGCAAGATCCCGGACCGGGTCGCGCTCTACACGCCCTACAACAATCGCGAGTGCCTGCACTGCCACGCGAGCGCCCGCGGCTTCGAGGAGACTTCGGCGCACCACGAGGAGACGACCACGATGGATCGCATCCGGCGCAACCAGCTGTCGTGCCTTTCGGCCGGCTGCCACGCCAAAGCCCATGACGTAACGGCCCTGGACAAGCTCAAGACCTGGGCCCAGGCGGCCCCACAGGCGCAGGGAGCGCGATGAAAACCTTCCGTCTGCTCCGTTTCGCGGCCCTGCTCATCGTCATCGGCCTGGTGGTCGAGCTGGGCACCCTGGGCTGGTCGCATCCGACGGCGTTCGTAGCCTTCATGTTCGTCGGCGGCGCAACAATGGCGGCCGGCATCCTGCTCTACCTGTACTGGCTCATTCAGCGGCGGCCTGATGAAACACCGCGGGAGGTCAGCGAGCCATGACGCATCTCCGAATCGTAATCGTTGCAGGCTTCGCGTTGTGCGCTTGCGAGGGGCCCGCCGGACCGCAAGGGCCGAAAGGGGATCCCGGCACACCAGGGAACTCGGGCGAGGGCGGTCCGCCTGGCCCCACTGGCGACGCCGGTCCGCCCGGTCCCGCCGGATGCGACGGGCTCGCGGCCGGCCAGACGGCCGGGCTGATGGCCCAGCTCACGGTCTCGGCGCCCGCGAACGGGATGTTCTTCGTGGCCGGCGAGCGGCCCGAGCTCGTCATCCATTTGACCGACCACTGCGGGCGCGTGTGGCAGCCGGCGCGGCTCGGCACCGCCAACCTGTACGTGGCCGGACCGCGCGATGCGCACGAGACCCGAACCGCCAGCAAGCTGCTCAACTGCATCACCGACCGTACCGCAGCCGACCGGCAGCATCACACCATCTATCTGGCCAGCCCGCACCTTGCCGACCCGTCGCAGAACAATCTCAGCACCGACGCCGACGGAACCATCCACTTCCGGCTGAGCGCAATCACGGACGAGATGGCGGGCACCTACACGGCCGGCGTGTGGGCCAAGAGCACCGACGAGCTGGATCAGGTGTTCGAGCTGGTCGATTTTCAGATCGGAACCGCCGACGTCGACGATTACATCAGCGGCCCGCAGGCAAGCTCGACCTGCTACGCCTGCCACAAGGGGCCCCTGTCGGGCAAGTCGTACGAGGCCCACATCTTCCCGGGCTTTTCGCCCTTCGGAAACTACGCCCTCGATGCGCTGCCGATCGCCGATTGCAAGCTCTGTCACAACGCAGACGGCTACAGTCTCAATCCGCTGGTGCGCAAGGTGCACGCCGTGCATCGCGGTGAGCACCTTCTCAATCCGGGCGCGGCGCATCCCGACTACGGGCTGGGGGCGGACCCGACCGCAGCCGAATTCACCGACGTGGCGTTCCCCTCGATGCCGAACGGCGAGAAGGATTGTGTGGCCTGCCACGCCACCGACAGCTGGAAGGCAGAGCCCCGGCGCCTGTCCTGCGGCACCTGTCACGACAGTGTCTTTTTCGATACTGGAACCCTGCAGCCCCCGCGCGTGCTGGGACAGCCGACCGGCGGGCCCTGCACCCAGGATGCGCAATGCAGCGGGCTCGGGGCGCTGGCGTCGTGCAACACGACCACCGGGTTGTGCCAGCGCGCCCAGCACCCGATCCAGAGCGACGATGACCAGTGCGCGACCTGCCATCCCGCTGACGGTACGCCGACCGTGACCACGATGCCGGTGGCGGCGGCGCACGAGATCTACCAGCGCACGCGCACGCGCGGTCTGCGCCTTCTCGAGGTCGCCCTGAGCGGTGGCAGCGGCCCAAGCGGGACCTTCCGGGTCGGCGACGTGCCGACACTGACCTTCAAGCTGACCGATGCGGCCGGAACCGTCATCACCGACCTGCGCACCAATGCCGCCCTGTCGCCCAACCTGCTGGTCGGCGGGCCCACCGACGATCGCCAGCGCGTGATTGGCAACCCGGTCCCGATGAAGACGCAGGGCACGCTCAGCTTCGACGCCTCGAGCGGGCATTACAACTACACGTTCCCAGGTCCCATCCCGGCGGGTGCCCTGCAGCCCTTCAATTCGACCGCGCCCGCGCGCGCATCCAACCGGGACGGCACCTACACGGCCTGGCTGTACGTCAACGAGACCATCACGGTGGGCGCAACCCAGGTGCGCGATGCCGCCAACGCGCTCATCGACTTCAAGCTGGGCGCCGATCAGCCGCTTCAACCGCGCCAGGTGATCGCACAGGCGGCCTGCGACTCCTGCCACGTCAGGGTGCAGGCGCACGGCGGCACCAGGCAGGCCGCCGAGGGCTGCTCGATCTGCCACACCCAGGGTGCGCTCGACCGCGCAGTGGGCGCGCGCGGCCTTTCGTGCATGGCGAGCGCGCAGTGTCCGGGCGCGGCCGCGGGCTGGGAGGCATGCCAGGACACCAACGGGGACGGAATCGCCGACACCTGCGTGATCACGGTCGACCCGACCCCGGGCGCATCGATCGATTTCTCGCAGATGATTCACGCCATTCACCTGGCGCGCGTGCGTGACGGCTTCGCCGAGCGCGCGAATCTGGTGGACCCCGGGCACCTCTCGTTCGTGGGCTTCCGTAACACGCTGCTCAGCTTCGCCGAGGTGCTCTTCCCGATGGACATCCGCAACTGCTCGAAGTGTCATGTCGACGTGGGCGGGACCTGCTCGGCCAGCGCGCCCTGCGGGATCGGGCAGGAGTGTGTGGGCGGGACCTGCCGCAACCGGGCCTGGCACGCGCCCTCGACGCGCGTATGCCTGTCCTGCCACGACGCCGATGATTCATTCGGCCACGCCGCGCTCATGACCTACACCGATCCGGTCAGCGGAAGCGTCATCGAGACCTGCGAGGTCTGCCACGGCCGCGGCGCCGACTTCTCGGTCGCCAAGGTGCACGACATCGCGAGCCCGTACCGGCCCCCCTATCCACGCAAAAAGGAGTGAACCGAATGAAACGCATCGCAATGGGACTCGTGGCGTTTGCGCTGCTTCTGCTCGCACCCTCGGCGCGTGCGCAGGACAAGAAGGCCGAGCGCACCTGGAAGGCCAAGTGCGCCAGCTGCCACGGCGAGGACGGCAAGGCGCAGACCGATCAGGGCAAGAAGATGGCGGTCCGCGACATGACGACTCCGGCCTGGCAGAAGGAGTTTTCCGACGACCAGATCCGGAAGGCAATCCTGGACGGCATCAAGACCGAGCGCGACGGCAAGAAGAAGGAGATGGATCCGTACAAGGACAAGCTCAAGCCCGAGCAGATCGACGCGCTCATCCCCTACATCCGCTCGCTCGCGAAATAACATGCCGCGCCGTGCAGCCGCGCTCGTCTGGATGCTCGCTGTCGGCTGCTCGGAAGCGCGGCCGGTCGAGCCCGACCGGCGGCAGTGCCTGGACTGGAAGCACGACGTCGCGCCGCTGGTCGCCCAGCGTTGCCTGGGCTGCCACGCCGACTTCCAGTCCTATCTGCAGTTGATTGGCTTCGCGCCCCGGATTGCGAGCGCGCTCGCAGACGCGACGCACGGGACCGTGTCCGAGGCGGCGCCGACGCTCCGGCGCTGGGTCACCGACTGCCAGCTCGCCTACGAACGCTCGGACGTGCACCCGGGCGGCATCATGAATCCGGCCGACACCGACTTTCACGGCACCCTGGCGCAAACGCCTGGAGTCGGGCTTTCCACCTGCGCGAAGTGCCACGGCGGCGACTTTGCGGGCGGCGCGGCGCGCGCGAGCTGCCTGGGCTGTCATCAGAAGGGGCCGACTGCGTGCGACACCTGTCACGGCCAGCCGCCCGCAACCGGCGCGCATTCCACCCACGCGACCCGCTACGGGTGCAGCCCGTGCCATCTCGTTCCGGCCATGTACACGGACGTTCACCTGCACGCCCCGCCGGCCCGGATGCGGTTTGCGGCCATCGCAGGCGGGCAGGCGCGCTGGGATGCGCAGATGCGGACCTGCAGCGTGTCCTGCCACGGTGGCGCGCGGCCGTCCTGGACGCCCGATCCGGCGCAAGCTGCGTGCGGAAGCTGTCATGGCCTTCCGCCGCCTGGCCATGCCGACGCGCGCTGCGCGGCCTGCCATCCGCCCGCCGACGCGCCCACCCATGCCGACGGACACGTCGACCTGGGCGATGGCTCGGGCGGTTGCGCGGCCTGTCACGGGCAGCCGCCACCAGAGGGCGCACACCTCGCGCACGCGCTGGCGACGCATCGGCTGAGCGCGCCGGTGGCCTGCGCGGCCTGCCATCTGGTGCCAGCGGCCGTGACCAGCGCCGGCCACATCGATCACGCGCCGCCGGCCACCGTGTTTCCGGCCGGGCTGGGCGGTCCGGCCGCGGCCGATGGCGCCACGCCGACCTGGGACCCGGGCGCGGGCACGTGCGCACAGGTGTACTGCCACGGCGGCGGCGTCGCCCTGGCGTCCGACCACGCGGCCGGCCTGGCGCGCACGCCCGCCTGGAGCGGCGCCGACCAGGCCGCCTGTGGCACCTGCCACGGCATCCCGCCCCAGGACGGCGTGCATTGGTCGGCGATTCGTCTGACCGATTGCACGACCTGCCACCCGACCATGGACGCTTCGGGCGCCATCGTGGTCCCGTCGCGCCACATCGATGGAGTCATCGATGTCCGGTAGGATCCTCCTGGTCGCCGCTCTGCTGAGCGCGGCTCCAGCGGCCGCTGGAGCCGATACCATCGACGCCACCGCGACCACGCTGCTCGCCGGCCGCCAGGATCCACGCGACGGCACCGTCCACACGGTCGTCCCGTTTTACGAGACGCTGTCGCTGCAGGCGAGCGATCTGCGCAACCCGTGGTTTTCCGACACGCGCATCGTGGTGGCGGCCTGGGGCCTGCTGCAGGCCGGCGACCCGCTCGACGGAACGACCGGCACCGGCGACGTCGACCTGGCCTATGTCGAGGGGCGCACGGCCGGGCGGCGGCTGACGCTGCGGGCAGGCCGGCAGCTCGTGTTCGGTGGTGCGGCGCGCGCGCTGCAGCTCGACGGGCTCGACGCGCGGGCGCGGCTCGTGGACGGCGTGGGCGTCGAGGTGTACGGCGGGATGCCCACGACCCCTCGCTTCGCCAGCGACCAGGGCGACGCGGTGGCGGGCGGCCGGCTGTTCTATCGGCCCTCGCCCCGGCTCGAAGCGGGCGCTTCGTTCGTGCACGTGCTCGGGCAGGGGCGCACCGAGCGGCAGGAGGCCGGCTTCGATCTGCGTGTGGCGCCCGCGCCCGTGCTGACGATTGCCGTCCTTTCGCTGTTCAGCACGGTCGAGGAGCGACTGGCCGAGGCGGCGCTGCAGGCGATCTGGCAGCCTCTGCGCACGGTCGAGCTGACCCTGGAGGCCGCGCGCACGGCGCCCGACCTATTGATTCCGCGCGGATCCATCTTCTCGGTCTTTGCCGAGCAGACGCGCGACGAGGCGGGCGGCGTCTTGTACCTGCGGCCGCTCACGCGTCTGCGGCTCGTGGTCGACGGGCATGCCATCGACGACGACTCCGGGCTGGGCGGCCGCGCGGGCGCCCGGGCCAGCCTTGCTCTCGGCCGCGACCACGCGACCACGCTGGGCGCCGAGCTGCGCCTGCTCGAGCTGCCGACCAAGGGCCTGCTCGACGCGCGCACGTTTGCCGTGCGGCGCCTGACCGAGCGTCTCGTGACCACGCTCGAGCTGAGCGCGGACTGGCTCGATCCGGCCGTGAACGGCCAGGACCGCTCGCTGACCGGAGTGGCGACCCTGGGCTGGGACTTCGCGCCCGGATGGCGCGGGGTCGTGACCGGGGTTGCGGGGGAAACTCCGCTGCTCGAACGGCGGCTCGAGATCCTGGCCAAGCTGGTCTACCAGGCCACGCTGCGCGTGCGGGAGGTGCGGCCATGACGCGGCTCCCGCTGCGTTGGCTCCTCGTGGTCGGCGGCGTCCTGCTGGTCGCGTGCGCCCATCTGGCCACCCGGCGCAGCGCCGAGCCCGATCGCATCAAGATCCCGCATGCGCGCCATGCCGCCGCCAAGGTCGACTGCATCGCCTGTCACGAGGGGGTCTACGACGCCACCGATCTGGCGGCCCCCAATCTGCTGCCCGCCGAGGCCAAGTGCCTCGAGTGTCACCGGGACCAGAAGGACCAGCACAACTGCGGCTTCTGCCACACCGACGTCGCGCAGGCGGCCGCACGCGGCCGCCCCGAGCCCAGCCTGCGGCTCTCGCACGCCAAGCACATCGATCTGGTGAAAGAAGACTGCCGGCGCTGCCACAGCGCGCTGCCCGAGCCGCTGGCCGACCGGTCGCACGCGCCCACCATGGCCGGGTGTCTGTCGTGCCATCCGCACGGGCAGGAATACGCCGATGCACGCTGCTCGGGCTGCCATCCCAGCCTGGCGAAATTTCCGCTGCGGCCGGTCACCGACTTTTCACATCAGGGCGATTTCGTGCACGCGCACGCGGCCCCGGCGCGCGTGTCGGCCCAGACCTGCGCACAGTGCCACGACGCCACCTACTGCGCCGACTGCCACGCCCGTACCGTGTCGACCCCCATCGAGGTCAAGTATCCCGAGCGCGTGGACGCGCAGTTCATCCACCGCGGCGACTTCCTGGGCCGCCATTCGATCGAAGCGACCGCCGACGCGGCCGCATGCCGGCGCTGCCACGGCACCAGCTTTTGCGAGTCCTGCCACCAGCTGCAAAGCCTGACGCCGGCCGCGGCCGCCCCGCGCGATCCGCACCCCAAGGGCTGGTCCTTCCCGGGCTCGGCCGCCTTCCACGGCGACGCTGCGCGCCGCGACATCGCGAGCTGCGCCAGCTGTCACGACCAGGGGCCGCGGTCGAACTGCATCGACTGCCACCGGGTGGGTGGGATTGGCGGCAATCCCCACCCGCCGTCCTGGCTCGGGCGTCACACGAGCGCCGAGATCCAGAGCAACGGGATGTGCCTGTACTGTCACCAGTAGCAGTCAGTCGCCGGCCGGCAGCGGCACCACCGGCAGCCCGAGCCGCAGCCACTCGTCGAAGCCGCCGGCCAGGGGACGCACGCGCGCGAGGCCCAGCCGCTTGAGCTGGAGCGCCGCCCGGGCGCTCGTCACCTCATTGGGTCAGGTGCAGTACAGAACGATTTCCCGATCGCGCGGGATGTCGGCCCCGCGGACCGCCAGCTCCTCGGGCGCAAAGCGAAGCGCGCCCGGGATGGTGTGCGCGCTTCGGGCGACGTCGAGGGGGTGTCGCAGGTCGATGATGACCGGCACCTCGCCGTCGGCGAGTCGGCGCGAAAGCTCGTGCGGGCTGATGCGGGCCAGGCGCAGCTCACCGAGCAGGCGGCGCCGGCCGAGAAGCTTCCAACCCAGGTAGGCGGCCACGATCAAGAGCACGATCACGGCCGCAGCCCGGCCGGCCGCGTGCATGAGCCCCGCCAGCTGGTTGCCGACCGCGTAGCCGAGCGCCGTAAAGGTTAGCGCCCACAGGAGCGCGCCCACGACCGTGATCGCGAGATAGCGCGCACGCGACAGGCCGGACAGGGCGGCCAGCGGCTGCGCAACCAGATCGACTCCCGGGATGAAGTGGGCCAGGATGAGCGTGGCCGCGCCGCGACCCATGAGGTTCTCTCCCCGCCGCACGCACAGATCGGGCTCGAGTGAGACCCGACAGACCAGGCGTAAGATGGCGCGACCGCGCCGGCGGCCGGCCTCGTACCAGAAGGTGTGCCCGAGGACGGACGCCAACGTGGCCAGCCCGACCGCGGTCGCGAGCGAAAGGCGTCCGGTGCGGACCAGCGCGCCGGCGGCCACCAGCGCGGGGACAGCCGGAACCGGAAGGCCCAGCTGACCGATCAGCACCCACGAGAAAAAGAGCCAGGTGGTCATGAGCTCGGCGCGCTCTCAGCTAGGGATTCCCGTCGCGCAGCTTGCTGCGGGCTTCACGGCGCTCGCGCCGCCGGCGGCGCCGGGCGTCGCCCTCGCTCTCGCCGGGCAGCCGGGTCTCGATGACAACGCCGCCCATGACGCAGAACCCGTGCACGCGGAGGAGCGGCAGCTCTTCGCCGGCCTCGGCCGACATGCGATGCACGTGGTCGAAACCGCCCATGATGGCCGAGCCGGCCACGTCCACCGCCAGACCGGGCGGCACGATGATCTCGACGCCGCCCATCACCGCTGTGATGACCACCTCGGTCACACCGGGCGGCAGCCGCGCGTCGCGAAAATCTAGGCTCGCTCCGCCCATCACCGCGATCACGCGCAGCTTGCGCGGGGCCAGCCATTGACCCTCGAACTGCGCGCCCGACAGGATCGCCAAAACGGTCCGCTTGCGCTGCACCTGGGCGGCCGGCACGACTGATGCCGCCGGCGCCACCTTGGCCAGCGCGCCCGTGGGCGGCGCCGGCAGGTCGCCCATGAGCGCAACCAGCTCCGCGCCCGTCTGCGCGTTGTGGGCCCCGGTCACGCGGCGCTCGAATTCATCGACGTCCAGATGGTCCTGCGCGAAATGGTCGGACAAGACCGCAATCGCGCGCTCCCGATCTCCTCGCAGTGTGCTCACGCACGGGCATTCTAGCGCTTGACCGGCAGCTTTGCAGGGTCATACACGCGGTCACCGCGCCGAGCAGCGGGCGAGCCCGCGCGGCCCGCAGATCAGCCTTTGGGCTTGCGCAGTGAATCGCGCAGGCGTTTGGCGGCCGCGAGCAGCTCGTCCAGCGCCTGCTTCGAGGCCGCGCCCAGCTCCTGGCCCCGTTTCTCGAGCTGCGCGATCCGCGGCTCGAGCCGGGTCCACTGATCGCGCGCCTCCATGCCCGCCAGATGCAAGTCGAGACGGATCTCGTCGCGCAACGTCTTCAAGAGCTCCAAGCCGCGCTTCAGCTCCTGCTTTAGATCCTGGTTGGCGTCACTCATGTTGTCGCCCTCCTTGGCGGGGCGCATCATACACTACGTGCGTGGGTCGTGGACCGCGGTCGACCGCGGGCTTCAGGGTTTACGTTATCGGCGCCCGCCGCCGTGACCGCCGCCAAAGCCATGGCCGCCGCCAAAGCTGTGGCCGCCGCCGAAGCCGCCGCCGCGACCCCCGCTGAATCCACCGCGGAACCCGCCGCTGAATCCGCCCCGGTAGGCGCCGCTATAGCCGCCCCGGTAGGCGCCGCTATAGCCGCCCCGGTACGCGCCGCTATAGCCTCGATAGGGGGCCACGCTGCCCCGATAACCGCCCACCTGCGCTCGGCCATAGACGTAGGGACGGGAGCCGTATCCGCCGCGATAGCCGTAACCCGGGCTCGCGTAGGTCCGATACGGATATGGAGAGCTTCGGTACGGGTAGTAGCCCCGATAGCCGTAACCCGGGTAGGCGTAATTGCGATACGCGTAGCCGTGATAAAAGCCCGGACGGTACCAATGAAAGTACCAGGGACCGTAGTAGCCGAAATAGGGCGCGATGCCCCAGCCCCAGACCCAGGGCGCCACCAGCCAGGTCCACCCGTAGCTGGGATAATAAACATACTCGTACGGCTGGGCGCCCGCCGTCGTCGGCTCTACGACATACTCGGAGCCGTACGGCATCCACACCCAACCATACTGCTCGGTGTACACCCACTGTCCGTCGGCCGGCGCCGGCGGTTGTGCTTGCGCCGGACCTGCCGGCGGCTGGGCCTGCGTCTGCGGCGGCGGAGGCAGCTGTTCCGGAGGTGCCGGCGGCAGCTCAGTCGGCTGCGGCGACGTTGGCTGAGCTTCCTGGGCCGAGCTGGGCCCGGCCGAGTAAGGCTGAGCTTCCTGGGCCAGAGCGTAGCCCGAGCCCAGCAGCAGAACGGACAGGGAAGCAATCATGGATTTCATCGGAGTCCTCGTCGGTATGGACGCACCGAAATCATCGTTTATTCAGAGTTAGCCTAGCACGCAAGCATGTGAAGTCGAGCCAGGGCCACCCCTGCTGGTGTGATCTAGCGCAACCTCTGGCTGCGGCGCTGGCGGCGGCTGCAGCGGCGCGGCCGCGCGGCGACCCCGATCAGCACGCACCCGGCCAGCAGCAGAGCAGGGGACCCGAAGTGCGCACGCGCCGGGGCCACCTGGCAGCCCGTATCGGCGCGGTCGGCGCCGCCCGCTCCGGGCCTGGGGCCGGCGTCGGGTGAGGGTGGGGCGGCGTCGCCGGAGCCGGCGGTCGCGTCGCCCGGGCCCGAGG
>DATFWX010000120.1:0-10430 GCA_035258845.1 Polyangia bacterium
AATTCCGCATCGACGCGCGCTCCGCCACGCGCGGCAAGCTACAGACTTCGATTAAAAATAGCCCTCGAGGAGGGGAACCCGTGATCCATCGATATCAATGGAGGCGAATTGTATTTTTTTCGGCGATCGCCATCTCTTTCAGAGTCCTTGGACAGACTCCGGCGGAATTGGAAAGCCGTCAGACAATGCTGGAGGAGGCTCAAAAAGCCAGGGATGCCGATGATCACGAGCGAGCGCTGTCATTGGCGGCGGATAGTCTTCAATCTCGCGATTCAAGCAATCGAAGAGATCGACAATCGGGTCCAGTGCGCTCTGGTCCATCGTGAAGGATCTGCAGCACGAAAGCTGAGAGCCGGTACTGGTAGCGTTGCCCTGTTGGATCGGGGACCGCGTGTGCCCGGAATGGATTTCCGGAAATTCCGGATGGGGAATTCGGGAAATCTGACCGCTTGCCCTGACGTGCCTCCGCACTCGACCTGCTCGTCAATCGGGCGGTCTCGAGGTAAGCTGGGGAGAGGCACACGCCTGACATGAGGCGCGTTTCTGGCTCGGCTGCACTCGCCGTCTGCACCCTGACGTCATTCCTCGCTTTGGGTCGCGGTCTCCCGAGACCCAAAGAGCGAGAGCGTCTCATCGTCCTGGTCGAGGAGTGTGGCCTCGCAGGGGGCGCGCGCGTCTTCCTTCTCTATCCGGATGGCCGCTTGATTCTCCAGCGAGACGGCGAAGTGGGATACCGATCGTTCGTCGTGCGAGGCTCTGAGAAACGGCGCATCCTCTCCGTTCTGCTCTCCGATCGCCTCTGGGCTCTTGGGGGCAAAGTGTACGGCTTGACAATCGGCGACCACGATCCGGGCAAGACGCTGATCCTTCGGCGCGGCCGGCGAAGCGTCACCTTCTCCGTGGTTGGCTTCGGAAACGACCGTTGTGTAATCGAACCACCTGCCGCGGAGAAAGCCCCGTCGGTGCCACCAAACGTTCCGAGGGTTCGGGTCTTGTGGGAATGGACCGACGTCCCTGACGTTTTCGTCGACGCCTGTGAGCTCATCGAGAAGCTGCGGTATGACGCGCGCGCGGCGCCCTTGGACCCAGAGGAAGGCCATTTCATCGAGCCGCGCCAAGAGCCAGACGGGTTCGGCGGCATACACCCGTGAACTGGGACCGACGGGATCTGCTCTGAGCCGACCCGATCACCACTTCGATCACCACTTGCGCATGACAGGGTTGAACGACACGAGACACCCTGTGGCTCTATGTCCCTGTCTTGCCTTGAATCTCCGTCGGTGACTGAGCCCTACTGAACCGTGTGAGGATGGCACTCTGCCGCTGAGTTAAGCCCCCGTGACCGAGATAAATTAGCGAAAGGACGAACGGTGTCAAGCGGCTTCTCTGCCTTCCTTGGACCGAGCGCACGCCTGATCATCACCTCGATGCAGCCCGTGTCAGCAGTGACCGCCCTGCGGAATCGGCGTCCACGAGGCATCGTTGGGGCACCTCAGGTTACAGGTCGACCCCGAAGAGCAGCTCACCGAGCAGGAGCCGGTACAGGTGATGTAGCAGGTCGAGTTCCCTGTGCACGAAACGCTTCCACTCTGACCAAGGCTGAGCGTGCACCTCGATCCCGAGGCGCAGTTGACGCTGCAGGAATCCGCGCAGCTGCCGCTGCAGACGTTGTGATCCGTGCAATCGATCGAGCAGCTGCTGGGCCCGCAGATGCTGGGACTGAACGAGCAGGTCTGTCCCCCAGAACACGAGCAGGTTGAGCCAGTGCATCGGGGTGGGGTTCCGCTGTCCCCGCAGCAGAGAACCGAGAACATGCCCAAGAGCGCGATCGCAGATCTCATTTCTCCTTATCATACTACGAGCCCCAAACGGGGTTCCGTGCCCGCTGAGAGCACGCGCTCGACCCCGTGAAAATCACAACTTCGGGCTGGGCGCTCAAGCACTTGCACCTGCGTCCGATGTCCCAGGCATGAGTCTTTCAGAGGAAGCAAGAATGACCCGCGCAGGCGGCCTCAAGACGCTCCTCCGCGATCGGACGGTGCAGCTGTTCGCGCTGGTTCTGCTGCCGATCCTGGGCGGTCTGGTGTGGCACATCGCCCGGCTCCAGCGTCAGCTCACCGCCGAGCTCTCGCTTGCCGACGCGTCCGCGTATTCCGACACCTTCCACGAGTTCCGCTCGCTGTACACGACCGAGGTGGTGGACCGCGCGCGCGCCGCCGGCCTGAAAGTGACGCACGACTACAAAGATCACGATCGCGCGATCCCGCTGCCGGCTACCTTCACCATCCTGCTCGGCGAGCGCATCGGCCAGCACCAGGGCGGCGGTCAGGTGCGCCTGTACAGCGACTACCCGTTCCCGTGGCGAAAAGACGGCGGCGCGCACGACGAGTTCGAGCGCCAGGCCCTGGCGCGGTTGCGCCGGCACCCGGAGCAGCCGGTCAGCAGCTACGAACAGCTCAACGGACGCCGCGTCCTCCGCTACGCCACCGCCGAGCGGATGGCCGAGCGGTGCGTGGGCTGCCACAACTCGCTCGCGGACAGCCCCAAGCGCGATTGGAAGGTCGGCGACGTGCGCGGCGTGCTGGAGGTGATCCGGCCCCTCGACTCCGTAGCGGCGCACACGACGGGCGCCCTGATCGAGACCGGGATCATCGGTGCGATCGCGGTCATCGCGCTGCTCGGCTTCGCGCTGCTCATCGGTCGCCTGCGTCGCAACGCCGCCGAGCTGCATCGCGCTTATGCGGCCGCTCAGGACGCCAGCCGCGCCAAGAGCGACTTCCTCGCCAACATGAGCCACGAGATTCGCACTCCGATGACCGCGATCCAGGGCTACGCCGACCTCCTGCTCGACGTCGGGATCACCCCGAGCGAGCGCCTCAACCACGTGCAGACGATTCGGCGCAACAGCGACCACCTGCTCACCTTGATCAACGACATCCTGGATCTGTCGAAGATCGAAGCCGGCAAGATGACCGTGGAGAACATCGCCTGCTCGCCGGCGCAGGTGGTCGTGGACGTGGCGTCGCTCATGCGGGTGCGCGCGATCGAGAAAAACCTCTCGTTCACCGTCAAGTACCTGACCCCGGTCCCGCAGACCATCCACAGTGACCCGACGCGTCTGCGCCAGATACTGACCAACCTGGTCGGCAACGCGATCAAGTTCACGGAGACGGGCAGTGTCCAGATCCTGGTCCGCTGCCAGGAGATCGAGAGCGCACGGCCCCGGCTTTCCTTCGAGATCGCAGACACGGGAGTCGGCCTGAGCAAGGCGCAGCAGGAGAGGCTGTTTTCCCCCTTCACCCAGGCCGACGCCTCCACGACGCGAAAGTTCGGTGGCACCGGGCTCGGGCTGACCATCTGCCGGCGCATGGCGCAGCTGCTCGGCGGCGACATCACCGTCGAGAGCCTGGTCGGCCGCGGGAGCTCGTTTACCGTGGTCATCGACACCGGCCCGCTCGCGGGCGTCAAGTTGTTCCACGATCTGTGCGAGGCCGGCATCCCGCTGGTCGAGCTGCCGGTGGGGCAGCTGCAGACGAGCCGGTTGCAGCTGCGCGGCCGGATTCTCCTGGCCGAGGATGGCGCCGACAACCAGATTCTGATCACCACCCACCTGCGCAAAGCCGGCGCCCAGGTGACGATCGCCGAGAACGGGCGCATCGCCGTGGAGGAGGCCATGAACGCGCTGCATGCGGGCCAGCCCTTCGGCGTCATCTTGATGGACATGCAGATGCCGGAGCTCGACGGCTACGGGGCCACGGCCAAGCTGCGCGCCAAGGGCTACAAGGGGACCATCATCGCGCTGACGGCCCACGCGATGGCGGGCGACCGCGAGCGCTGCATCAACGCGGGCTGCGACGACTACTTGACCAAGCCCATCAACCGCGGGCTCCTTCTCTCGACGGTGCAGCGGGCCCTGCAGGCGGCCGATGGCGGCGCCGCGCCGGACTCCGGTGCCGAGTCAGCCCCGGTGGAGCCGCTGCGCAGTGAGTTCGCCGATGACCCCGACATGCGCGATATCGTGGCTGCCTTCGTGGGCGAGCTGCCGAACCGCTCGGCGGCGTTGCGCGACGCCACCGCAAAAGCAGACCTCCCCACCGTCAAGCGGCTGGCGCACCAGCTCAAGGGCGCAGCGGGCGGGTACGGCTTTGCACCCATCACCGATGCCGCCGCCCTGGTCGAGCGATCGGTGATCCATAACGAGGAGATCGCGTCGATCCACCGACACGTCGAGGAATTGATTGCGGTGTGCGCGCGCGCGGACGCGCGGCCGCTGGTGCAGGAGAGGGCGTAACCATGAGCCAGAAGGTGCTCGCGATCGATGACTCGCAGGAGATCCACCAGCTGCTCGGGGTTCGCCTGCGTGGCGAAGGTGTCACCTTACACCACGCTCTCGACGGCGAGCAGGGGCTCAAGATGGCCCGCGAGCTGCAACCGGATCTGATCCTGCTCGACATCGACATGCCGGACCACACCGGGTTCGAGGTCTGCCAGAAGCTGAAGTCGGATCCGCAGACCGAGTGTCTGCAGGTGATTTTCTTGACCGCAGCCGATCAGGTCTTCGCGAAAGTACAGGGGTTCGACCTGGGCGCGATCGACTACATCACCAAGCCGTTTGAATCGGCCGAGCTGCGCGCGCGCGTGCGGGCGGCCCTGCGCACCAAGCGTTACCAAGATCTGCTGGCGACGCGCGCCCAGGTGGACGGGCTCACCGGCCTCCGGAATCGGGCCTACTTCGATCGGCGGCTCGACGACGAGCTGGCCACCGCACGGCGCAGTGGGCGGCCGCTGTCGTTGGTGCTTCTGGATCTCGATCATTTCAAGCGGCTGAACGACGATTTCGGACACCCGTTTGGGGATCGGGTGCTGCAGGCAGTCGGCGAGGTGCTGGTCGCCTGTCTCCGCGGAACCGATACCCCGTGTCGCTTTGGCGGCGAGGAATTTGCGCTGGTGCTCGGTGATACCGACGGCAAAGTGGCGGTCGCCATTGCGGAGCGGATCCGCGCGCGACTGGCGGCGCTGCGTTTCGAGCAGCGCAATCAGATCGTGGCGGTCACCGGGAGCCTCGGCGTGGTGGTCAGCACCGACTTCGCAGCGCCCGCGAGCCTGTCGCCCCAGCAGATGATCAAAGCCGCCGACGAAGCGCTCTATACGGCCAAGCGTGCCGGCCGCAACCGGGTTTGCCGCGGCCTCTGCGAGCCTGTCGGCGCCGGCGTCGCGGTCGCAGGGTAAGTCGAGCAGCGCCTCCAGCCAGTCGCCGTCCGTTTTCGCGCCAGCCCAAGGCAAAAGCGCGGTACCATGATATTGTGCGAGAGGGGTCTGTCATTGCGCACCGCTTCGAGATCTTGGCCGAAGAGGGAGCGGGCGGGATGGCTCGGGTCTATCGCGCGCGCGATCGCGCAACCGGCGAGAACGTGGCGCTCAAGTTTCTGCGCAGAGAGGGGGACGCGGGGCGCTTCGAGCGGGAGGGGCAGATCCTGTCGCGGCTCGACGATCAGTCCATCGTGCGCTACATCGCGCACGGTCTGGCGAGCACCGGGGAGCCCTACCTGGTCATGGAATGGCTCCCGGGTGAGGATCTGGGGAGCCGGCTTCGGCGCGGGCCACTTTCGGTAGCGGACACGACGATCGTCGGTGCGCGGGTTGCGCGCGCCCTTGCGGTGGCGCACGCCCACGGCATCGTTCACCGCGACGTCAAGCCCGAGAATGTGTTTCTGCCCGACGGTGCCATCGAGCACGCCAAGGTGCTCGACTTTGGCATCGCCAGGTGGTCGCTGCTGCTCAATACCCAAACCGGCGCCATCCTCGGTACGCCCGGGTACATGGCGCCCGAGCAGGCGCGCGGCGAGCATCTCCTCGATGCCCGCGCGGA
Source organism: Polyangia bacterium (assembly GCA_035258845.1). GTDB lineage: Bacteria > Myxococcota_A > Polyangia > JAHFDS01 > DATFWX01 > DATFWX01. The sequence goes on from DATFWX010000120.1 coordinate 5,870, forward strand.
CGTGTTCGCGCTCGGCTGCGTTCTATACGAGTGCGTGACCGGCTGTCCGGCCTTCCCAGGTACGGTCCCTCTGGCCGTGCTGGCGAAGATCCTGTTCCAGGAAGTTCCGCGAGCCAGCGCGTCGTGCCGCCAGGTTCCGCAGGCGCTCGACGACCTCATTGCTCAGATGATGTCCAAGGAAGCGGCGGCACGGCCCGCAGACGGTGCGGCGGTGGCGGCCGCTCTGGCCGGCCTCGACCCGGCTATCAACCCGTCGAGGCATGCCGCCCAGGCCGCCACTCCCCGATTCGGGTCAGGTGAGCAGCGATTCATCGCGGTGGTCCTGACGCGACCTGGCATGGCGCCGTCGGACGAGGCCGCGGCGACCCTGAAAGTCGACGAAGTCAGGCCGCCGCTCGAGCTGGTTCGCTCGGCGATCGAGGGCTTCGGCGCCACCGCCGAGCCATTGGTGGACGGATCGGTGGCCGTCGTCATCTCCGGTGGCGGCGGCACCGCGATCGAACGGGTCGTCCAGGCGGCCTCCTGCGCGCTCGCGATTCGGGGGCTGCTTCCTGCCGCCCGGACGGTCCTGGCGATGGGACGGAGCGACATGACCGCCAGCCTGCCCGTCGGCGAGGTCATCGATCGCGCCGCCCGCATGCTGAGCGAGACGTCACCCGGCTCCCACGTGCGCGTGGATGTAGCCACCGCAGCCATGCTCGAGGGCCGGTTCGCAATCGGACGGGGCGACGCCATCGAGCTGCGCGGCACTCTCGTGACCCCGGAAACCGGGCGGACCCTCTTGGGCAAGCCGACGCCCTGCGTCGGACGCGAGCGCGAGCTCGAGGTTCTCGCGAGCTGGTTCGACGAGTGCATTTCGGAGCCGCGCGCACGCGCGGTCGTGGTGACCGCGCCCGCTGGCGTCGGCAAGTCGCGCCTGGGCCAGGAGTTCACGCGCCGCCTGCGCGAGCACGACCATCCGGTCGAAATCTGGGTTGCGCGCGGTGATCCGACCCGCGCCGGGGCGACCTTCGGCCTGCTGGCGCCGCTGGTTCGACAGGTGGCCGGGATGCTCGACGGCGAGCCGCTCGAGGCGCGCCGACGCAAGCTGGCCGATCTGGTCGCGCGACGAGTGGCGATCCAGGAGCGCGAGCACACGACGATCTTCCTGGCCGAGCTGGTGGGCGCCCCTTTTTCGACCGAAGAGCAGCCTCGGCTCGCGGTGGCACGGCGCGATCCCAAGGTGCTCGCCGAGCACATGCGGCGTGCCTTCTGCTGTTGGCTGTCGGCTGAGTGTGCGCGGGCCCCGGTCGTGATCGTGCTGGAGGACCTGCACTGGGGCGACCTGCCGACCGTCAAGTTCGTCGAGCTGGCTTTGCGTGAGCTGCGGGACCGACGGCTGTTCGTGCTCGCGCTCGCGCGACCGGAGGTCGACGACCTGTTTCCGCGGCTGTGGGCGTCCGAAGGCGCGCTCGTGCTTCGGCTGGGCGGGCTGCCCCGGAAAGCCTGCCGGGTCCTGATCGACCACTTTCTGGGGGCGAGCGTCGAAGCGGCGGTGGTCGAACGAATGATCCGCCAGGCCTCGGGGAACGCGTTCTTCCTGGAGGAGCTGATTCGCGCAGTCGCGGCCGGCCGGACCGACACGCTGCCCGAGACCGTGCTGGCCATGGCGACCACGCGCCTCGAGGCCTTCCCAGCCGACGCGCGCCTGGTCATGCGAGCGGCCAGCATCTTCGGTGAGGTGTTCTGGGAGGGCGGCGTCGCGGCCATCCTGGGCTCGCAGCCGGCGCTCCATGTGCGCCCGTGGCTGGAAGAGCTGGCGATGCAGGAGGTGCTCTCGCGCCGCACCAGCGCGCGGTTCGCCGATCAGGTGGAGTACGCCTTTCGCCACGGTCTGGTGCGGGAAGCTGCCTACGCAATGCTCACCGATGTGGACCTGCAGATGGGGCACCGTCTCGCGGGCGAGTGGCTGGTGGCGGCCGGCGAGACGGAGGCGTACGTGCTGGCAGGGCATTTCGAGCGCGGCGGCGATGCACCGGGCGCCTGCACGTGGTACGTGCGCGCATCCGCGCAAGCGCTCGAGGCCAATGACTTTCAAGCGGTGCTCGCGCACGCAGAGCGAGCGGTCGGCCTCGGCGCCGCCGACGACGCGATGCGCGAGCTGCACGAGCTGCGGGGCGCCGCTTTCATGGGGCTCGGCGTGTGGCCCCAGGCGCCCAAGGAGCTGCGCGCGGCTTTGGCGCTGGTGCCGAGCGCTGATCGCGAGCATCGAGCCAGTGTCAGCCTCAAGCTGGCACGAGCCTGCTTCTTTGCGTTCGAGGTGCAGGCGCTGCGCGAGCACGCCCAGGCGGCTCTCGCGCTGCTCGAGGGCTTGGGGCGCCACGACCTGGAGGCAGAAGCGACCGCGCTGCTCGGCATCTACGAGCAGGTGGCGGGCAATCTCGCGGCAGCAGCCGATGCATATGCGCGCGCCAAGGCTCGGGCTGGGCGCAACTACTTGCCCTCGGAAGCGCAGCTCCTGCTGACGCTGCTCTGGCTGGGACGAGTCGACGCCGCCATCGAACGCGGGCGGGCGTTTGTGCTGGAGGCGCGGGCCATGAACGACATCTACGCGCTCATGGTTGCGCTGCCGCAGGTCGCGCTGGGCCTGGTCGCCAAGGGGCGCTATTCCGACGCCGAGAGCCTGTTTGAGGAAGCCCGGGAGACCGGTCGCCGGCACGCCACCGGCGCGCTGGTCGCGCGCGCGGTCGCGATGTCGGTGGGCTATCACCTCGATGTCTTCGACTTCAAGGGCGCGGAAGCCATCGCCTGCCAGGCCCAAGAGATGGCGCAGTCTTTCAACTATCCTCCGACAACGGTCAGCACGAGCATCGATCTCTTGCTGGCGGCGGCACGGGCCGGGGATCCGGGTCGCGCCGAGGCGAGCCTGCCGCAGGTGGAGGAGGCGGTCCGCAAGACCGAGGGGCAGGGGTGGCACCATTGGCTGTTCAGGATGCGCCTGACGCAGGCGCGCGCCGAAATCGCGCTGGCCCGAGAGGACGCCCAAGCCGCTCTCGCGTACGCGGACGCCGTGATTGCGCAGAGCCAATCATTCGGGCGCCTCAAGTACACGACCATCGGTGGTTTGACGCGCGGGCAAGCCCTGCTGGCGCTGGGTCGGCGGGCGGAGGCCGTTGCGACCCTGCGCTCTGCGCTCGCGGGTGCAGGGAAGCTTCACGATCCCTCGCTCGTGCTGCGGTTGGCGCTGCCGCTGCTCGAGGTCGACGGCGACGACCAGCTGCTGGTGAGCGCACAGGACGCCGTCGAAAACGTGCGCGCCCAGCTGCCCGAGCCCACCTGCCTGGCCTTTGTCGCGGCGGAGCCGGTTGGCCGCCTGCTTCGTCAGCGCTCCGGTCGCTGACATCACGCACCACGCGCAGGTTTCCCCACAGCGGGCGAACACCCGAACGAATCGATGAATATCCGAAAGCGATCCGTCGTCTCTGGGGCGGTGATATGCTGAAGGGGGGGGACCCTGCATGCGGACGCCGGGAGCGATCGTACGGAGGGCCGTCGCGCTGATGGCGCTATGCGGCTGCTCGACCAGCGAACCGGCTGAGGTCGTCGAGCGCTTGTCGGCGCCCGACCGGCAGCTTTCTGCGCGCGTGCGTCCCGCCTCCGGGACCTGGGATGGGCTTTCCTCGCCCGGCTGGCGCTCGGCGCGCATGGGGCCCTTCTACGACGTGGGAGCGCGCCTCCCCACCCGCGCCGACGGTGCGCTGGCCCTCGGCATCGGCCAATCGCCCGCGTTCTTGCTGACGCTCGTAGCCGAAGGGGCGCAGTCGGCGCCGGTCGCGGACGACGCCGGCCGCGCCATCTATCGGGCCGCCTGGCCCTCCACCGACCTCGTGTTCGTCGCCTCCGAGAAGCGGGTCGAGTGGCTGCTCGTGCTCGCCGACGAGCACGCGCCCGCAAGCTTCGCCTGGCGCGTAACGCTCCCGTCCCAGCTGCCCACCGTGCGGCCCCAGCCCTCGGGAGGGCTCGTCATCGCCGACCAGGGCGGCACCGCGCGGCTGCGCATTCCCACGCCCTATGCGCTCGACGCCCGCGGCCGCCGCCGCGACGCCGAGCTCGCCTACGCCGAGGGCCGGCTGGCGGTGCGCCTGGACACGCGCGGCCTCAGCTTCCCGATCCTGCTCGATCCGGCCGTCGAGACCGCGGTGTGGCAACCCAAGATCGTTCCGCCCGGCCCCCGCTACAGCGGCGGCATGGTGTACGACTCCGCGCGCAGTCTCACCATTCTTTTTGGCGGCTTCGATCGGGTCAATCGCCTCGGCGATACCTGGCAGTGGGACGGCGCGACCTGGACCCTGCGCGCCGCCACCGGACCATCCGGGCGTTCCTCCTTCGGCATGGCGTACGACAGCGCGCGCAGCCGCACGGTGCTCCATGGCGGCTATGCCGGCGCGGGCAATTTGCGCGACACCTGGGAGTGGGACGGCCTGGGCTGGACGCAGCGTGCGACCACGGGCCCGGCGCGCGCCAGCCCTGGCCTGGCCTACGATGCGGCCCGCCAGCAAACCATCTTGTTCCGCGGCTACGG
>DATFWX010000121.1:0-7214 GCA_035258845.1 Polyangia bacterium
CGCCTCGAAGCCGGATCCACAAAGCCGGTTGACGGTCAGGGCCGGCACCGCAATCGGCAGGCCGGCGCGCAGCCCGATGTGACGCGCGATGTAGATGGCGTCGGTGGAGGTCTGCGCCACGTTTCCAATCACGACATGGCCCACATCCTCGGCCGCCACGCCGCTTTGTGCCAGCGCGGCCTGGGCCGCGTGCACGCCCAGATCGTTGGCCGACAGATCTTTGAGCGAGCCGCCAAAGGTGCCGAATGCGGTCCGCCGACCGCTCAGAATCACGACCTCACGCCGTGTCGTCGTCATAAGTTCATGCCCTCCGCTTCGAAGGCGCCGTCGTCGAGCACGCGCACGCCCTCCTGATTGACCGTCTCGAAGGCGCCCAGCCGGCTGCCGCGCGAGGTGAGGACGTCGCCCGGATAGACCGGCTTGGCAAAGCGACAGCGCAGCTGCTTGAGCTTGCGCGGGTCGCCGCCGCACACCGCATCTACGATCGCGCGCTGCGCAATCGCCATGGTGGCCGAGCCCTGCAGGATGATGCCACGGAAGCCGGCCATCTTCGCAAAATTGTCGTCGGTGTGAATGGGGTTTCGATCCAGGCTCGCTTCCGCGTACTCGATGGGCAGCCGCGCCGGCACCTCGTAGCTCGACTCCCAGTCGAGATTGATGGGTGTGCGCTCGGCTTTGGGCGCCGGGCTGCCCTTGCTGTCGCCCCGAATGAAGTGAAAATTCTTGACCAGCGCGACCTCATGCCCGTGCTGGTTGAGCGAGCGCGTGTCGATCTCGAGCAGCTCGCCGGTCGCCTTGTCCTGCACGCCGACGATGGTGGCCTGGGTCTGGATGACGTCGCCGGGCGCCACCGGCGCAAACGTCTCGATCTCAAGCGAGCCGCGCACGAGCCGCCTGAGGAGCTTCATGGGATCGGGCGTGAGCGCGGGATCGAACAGGGGCCCCCCGCCCGCGTCGAACGCATACACGACCGCATACAGGAGCGGCGCGACCTTTCGGTACTCGGGCCGCTCATCCCCATAGCTTTTGGCGTAGGCCCAGATGCCGGCCTCGGATACCGCGAACGAGGTCGGCGCGTAGGTCTTGCCGACAACTTCCTTCCGAATCAGCCCCATGCTCGAGGAACCGTCATGATATATAGTGGTAAAAAACAGCGTCAACGGCAATTCTTCATGGATCCCCAACAACGGCGTACGCTTCCGCCCGGAGCCGGCGCAGTCGGGCCGCTGATCCGGGGCGCGGCGATGCTGCCGATGGCGAGCTGGCTCTTCCAATACGGCGGGGAGGAGGCGCAGCACGAGGTCTACGACGCTCTGCCGGTGCGGGCGCGCTTCGCCCTGCAACGCGATGCGCCCATGCTCGGCATCGTGCCCAAGGGCTGGTACTCGACGGCTGCGGCGACGGCCCTGGTGGCGGGCGCCGAGCGGCGAGCAGCGCCCGCCGAGCGCGAGCTGTATCTGCGCGACCTGGGCACGCACATCATGCGCGAGGGCATCAACGTGTTTTACCGCTCGCTGTTCAAGCTGTTCGTTTCGCCGCGCTCACTCATCGAAAACGCCGAGACCGCCTGGCAGCGCTACTACAGCGAGGGCGACGTCGAGGCAGGCATGACCGGGCGCGGCCGCGCGCTGGTGAGCTTTTTGAACTGGCAAGGCCACACGCGCGCGCTGTGCGAAGTGGGCGGCTACTCGGCGCTGCACCTGCTCGAGAACGTGGGCGCGCGCGAGCCACGCGTGCGCTGGCTGCATTGTCTCGAGGACGGCGCGCCCGAGCGCTGCCAGTGGGAATACTCCTGGCAGGAGTGAGACGAGCGGCCCGTCAAGGCCCGTCGGCGCGCAGCTCGGCGTAGCCGTCCGAGAGCGCGAAGTCGACCAGCTCCAAAGTGGCGTCGTGGGCTCCGGCGTCGCGGGCCACGCGCGCGGCCGCGGGCAGATCGCCCGAGGCGAACAGCGCAAAACGGTCGGCCGTACGGGCCAGTGCGCGCGCCCAGCGCGACAGGTTGACCACGCTTTTCTGCCGCGTGACGTGCGCGATCAGCTCGCGCAGGCGGTGCTGCGTATGCGGAGGAGCTTGGCCGAGAGCGTTCCGCAGGACGGCGATGGAGCCATCCTCGTCGTCGAGCCGCACGCCCGGCACGGCGACCGACATCGCCGCCAGAAGGAAGTTCTTGAGCTGGCGCGAGGGCAGCGTGCCGCCGGTCGCCCGCCCGGGCAAAAGGTAGGTGACCGCGCGGGCCAGCCGCGCCGCCGCAAGCACCGGGTTGGGCTCGTCGAGCGCGGCCGCGCCTACGAGCAAAAGCGGGGGGTCGGTGGCGGCCACGTGGATCTCGGCCTGGAAGTCGGAGCGCCGGTAGAGCGAGGGCACCGGCACTTGCAAAAGAGCGCACAGATCGGTCAGCGGGCGCGCGAAGTGATCGGGCGGCGCAGTGAGGCGGTCGGGCTCGCCCACACCGAGGTCGCCAAGCGTGAACGGAAAGGTGGCGTGCGCCACCGGAGCCAGCAGGGCGAACAGCGCGCCGATCTCGGAATCCTCGTCGGGATGCGCGAGGCTGGCCCAGGTCTTGCGCTCGAGCGGCGCGGGCCGGCGCTCGGGTACCCGCACGCGCTCGCGCTCGTAGCGCGCGCGCTCGGTCGGGTTGGCCAGCCCGGCCGCCACCAGCGCCTGCGTGGCCAGGCGGGCCGCATCCGGGCGCTGGCCGCGCTCGTGCAGCTCGAACAGGGCTCTGAGCGGGGTCGGATCGGCGGGGGCCAGTCGCCAGCGCGCGCGCAGCGCCTGCGCCGCCTCGTGCCAGCGCGCCGGATCGACCCGCGTCACGCTGACCAACGCATCTTGCAGGCGCACCTCATCGGGCGCCAGCTTGGCCGCCACCTCGTAGGCCACGCGTGCGCTGTCGCGATCGCCCAGCCGGTCGCGATAACAGTCGCCCAGGCGCCACCACAGCTTAAGCGCCAGCTCCTGATCGCGCTCGGCCACCCGGTGGATGAGCTTTCGGTATTGGCGCTCGAGCCGGCGCCAGTCGCCCGCCTGCGCGCACGCCTCTTCGTAGGCGGCGAGCGCACCCTCGCGTCCGGGCTCGCCCTCGAGCGCGTGCGCCAGGTGATCGAGCGCGCGTTCGCGGTCGCCGCCCGCGAGCGCGAGCCGGCCCGCGTACTCGTGGCCCGCCGCCAGCTCGGGCTCCATGGCCAGCGCGTGCGCAATGTCGGCAGCCGCCAGCGTGCGCGCCTCGGGGCCGCCGGCGCGCAGACGCGCCCAGCCGAGCAGAGCGTGGTACTCGGCATGGCCGGGCCGCCCCGCCACCGCGCGCTCGAGCAGCGCAGCGGCTTCCTCCGGGTCACCGGCGGCGAGGCGCTCCTCGCCTTGGCGGAACAGGAGCTCGGCCTCGTAGGGATCGTCGCGTCGAGCGCGCTTCTGCGCGCGCTGGCGATCGTACTCGAGGCGTTTGACCGGGTCCGAGAGCGTCTCGAATGCCTTGCGCAGAACCACGTTGAATTCTTCGACGCGCGTGTAGTCGCGGCCCAGGTCGTATTGCGCAAACTGCTCGAGCTTGAACTCGCGCGCGAGCTTGGTGAAAGCATCCGCGATCTGATCGAAGGTGCTGGCCTTTTCGACGCCCAGAAGCTCGTAATAGTCGGCGTCGTGCAGGGCCAGGTAGATCTGCGAGATGCGCCGGCGGATCTCGGCGACCTGCGGGTCGACCGGCTGCGCGGGCGCCGGCTGCGATCTCGCGTGCGCAGGCTCAAGCTGGATCACGCCCGATTCCGACTGATCGGGCGCCTCGATGCCGGGCGGCCGCGGGCCCAGGCCGGTCGGCGGCCCCACCCGCGACTCCTCGACCCCGAACAGCTCGTCGAGCATCTCGCCGCGCGTGGGCTCGCGTGTGGGCGCGGCCGCGGCGTCGCCGAGGGCCGGCAGCACGTGCGCCGAGCGGCGCTCGAGGTCACTGAGCTGATAGGGATCGGGGGGCTGGGACGCGCGTGCGTGAGCGGGCGTGGCGGTGGCCGGCCGGGGTGCTGCCTCCAGCGTGACCAGGCCGCACAGCACGAGCGCGTCGACCTGCGGCAGCACCTCGACCGCGGACAGGCCCGACAGCAGCTCACCGACGGTGGGCCGGTCATTCAGCCGCTCCAGCACAGTCTCGCCAAACACGCGCCGCCAGGGGTCGGCATAGCGGAGCGCACGCGGCGTGGGCAGCAGGCGCTCGTTGCCGTGCAGCTGGGCCTGGATGTCCTCGATGCGCGCGGTGCGGCGCAGCCCGGCGAACACCGCCCGCACCGGCTCCACGGTCGATTTGGTCATGCGATCGGAGAAGGTGTCGCCGGCTTGAAACTCGAACTCCCCGCTCGGCCAGCGCAGGCTGGTCGTGATCTTGTGGCGGACCTGGGCCTGCAGGTGCCGGAGCACGTCGGCCTCGCTGAGCAGGCCGCTTGCGACCAATGCCTGCCCGAACTTGAGGCCGCGCTCGCGTGCCATCGCGATGGCCGCGCGCACCTGCGCCTGGTCGAGGATCCGGTGCTGGACCAGGTACACACCCAGGGTTTCCGAGCGCAGCGACGAGTCGACCCCGATCGGGTGGCCAACCAGAAGGTAGATCTCCTTGCGCGCGTTGCCGCGGCGAATGGTGAGGGTGCCGGTGGCCTGGGTCTCGTGGCAGTCGAGCAGCAGGCGCGGCAGCGGATGGTGGCCCAGGTCGCCGCGTTGCTCGTCCAGCATGGGCTCGGCCAGCTTGGGCAGGGCGCCGGTGTCGTCGATGCGCAGGGGCCGCGTCGAAGGCGCCGCCATGCGAGGCCGGCCCGACTGGGCAGCCTTGAGCCGCCTGCGCACGGTGCGCACGAGATCGCGCACCTGGAACGGCTTGGCGAAAAACTCGACGCCCAGCTCGGCGCGCAGCTTGGCGATGAGGCCTGGATCCTTGTACACCGCGCTGGTCACGATGAGCGTGCAGCCGCCGGCCTCCGGATCGTCGCGCACCGCGCGACAGAATTGGAAGCCGTCCATGTTGGGCATCAGGAGGTCGGTGATGACCACGTCGGGCCGGTGCGCGCGCAAAAGGGCCAGGCCCTCGGCGCCATCGGCGGCCAGAAGCACGCGCGGCTCGAGCGCGGCAAACTCCGGGTCGCGCACGAACAGCGACTCGAGAATGCGCCGAACGTGGCGATCATCCTCCACGATCAGGATGGTCAATGACACGCTACCCCCATCTTACTTTATCAGCTCATACTTCCTCTGCGAAGTGGCAGGCCGACAGGTGCGCGCCGTCGCCAATCGGGCGCAAGGTCGGCACTTCGCTTTGGCAGCGCGGCTGGCGGCGCGGGTCGCGTGCCAGCGGGCAGCGCGGATGAAACGGGCAGCCGGGCGGCGGCGCCACCGGCGAGGGCACGTCGCCCTCGAGCAGGATGCGTTGTCGCTTGCGCTCCGGGTCGGGCACCGGCACCGCGGCCAGAAGCGCCTTGGTGTAGGGGTGGCGCGGATGATCGAACAGCGCGCCCGTCGGTGCCGACTCGACGATCTTGCCCAGGTACATGACCGCGACCTGCTCGGATATGTGCTTGACCACCTTGAGATCGTGCGAGATGAAAAGGTAGGTGAGGCCGCGCTCGCGCTGCAGGTCCGACAAAAGGTTGACGATCTGGGCCTGGATCGAGACATCGAGCGCGCTCAGGGGCTCGTCTGCCACGATGAGCCGCGGCATGGCCGCGAGCGCGCGTGCGATGCCGATGCGCTGGCGCTGGCCGCCCGAGAACTCGTGCGGGTAGCGGCGCGTGGCCTCGGCGCGCAGGCCGACCCGGCTCAAGAGCTCGGCCACCCGATCGGCGCGCTCGCGCTTGTCGCGGGCCAGATGATGGATGAGGAGCGGCTCGGCCACGATGTCGCCCACCCGCATGCGCGGGTTGAGCGAGGCGTAGGGGTCCTGGAAGATGATCTGCATGTGCCGGCGGAAGGCGCGCAGCTCGCGCGGTGGCAGCGCGGTCACGTCGGTTCCGGCGATGCGCACGTGGCCGGCCGTGGGCTCATGCAGGCGCAGCACCGCGCGGCCCAGCGTGGTCTTGCCACAGCCCGACTCGCCCACCAGAGCCAGCGTCTGGCGCTCCGGGATCTCGAACGAAACCCCGTCGACCGCGCGCACCACGCGCCGGTCGCGCGCGAGCAGGCCCGACTTGAGCGGGAAATGCTTGACCAGATTCTCGACCGCGACCAGGGGCGCGGCCATCAGGAAAGGCCCTCGGGGAAAAAGCAGCGCGCGGGCCGGCCCGGCTCGACCTCGACCAGCGGAGGCTCCTCGCGCCGGCAGCGCTCCCGGACGCGCGGGCAGCGGTCCTGGAACCGACAGCCGGGCGGCAGCGCGCGCAGATCGGGCACGATCCCGGGGATTTCGCGCAGCCTGGTGGCGCCCGCGTCCAGGCGCGGCACACTTGCCAGCAGACCCGCCGTGTAGGGGTGCCGGGGCGCGCGAAACAGCTCGCGCGTGGCCGCGCGCTCGACCAGCTGGCCCGCATACATGACTGCGACCTGATCGCAGATCTCCGCGACCACGCCCAGATCATGCGTGATGAGCAGGATGCTCATGCCCAGCTCGCGCTGCAGCCGTCCCAGAAGCTCCAGGATCTGGGCCTGGATGGTGACGTCGAGGGCGGTGGTGGGCTCGTCGGCGATCAGGACCTCGGGCCCCAGCGCCAGCGCCATCGCGATCATCACGCGCTGGCGCATGCCGCCCGACAGCTCGTGCGGGTAGGAGCGCGCCCGGGTGGCCGGCTCCGGGATGCCGACCTTGCCCAGGAGCTCGACCGCGCGCGCGGCCGCGCCCCTGCGCGAGCGGCGCTGGTGGATGCGCACGGCCTCGGCCACCTGGTCGCCGACCGTGTACACCGGGTTGAGTGAGGTCATCGGATCCTGGAAGATCATGGCAATGCGGTCGCCGCGGATTTTCTGCAGCTCCTTCTCGGACAGCGCGAGCAGGTCGCGGCCACCGTAGAGGATCCGGCCGCTCACGATGCGCCCGGGCGGCATGGGCACGAGCCGCAGGATCGAGAGCGCAGTCACGGTCTTGCCGCTGCCCGATTCGCCGACCAGCCCCAGCGCCTGTCCGCGTGGAACATCGAGCGAAACCCCGTCGACCGCGCGCAGGCGCCCCTCGTCGGTCGCAAACTCGACCACCAGATTGCGGATCGAAAGCACGGGCTGGGGCTCCGAGGCGGCAGCCGGGGCGCTCACGGCGG
>DATFWX010000122.1:0-8287 GCA_035258845.1 Polyangia bacterium
CGCCGGTCCCCCCGCAATTGGCAGAGCAGGCCCCGTTCACGCAGCAGTATCCAGTGCAGCAATCCAGGTCGCCGTTGCATCCATTCTGGCTGCGGCCGCACTGGCATCGGCTCGGATCCCCCGAGCCCCCGCCCGCGCCGCTCGTGCAGATGTAGTCGAGGCCGCAGCATCCATCGCAGCAGTCGGAGTTTCGGGTGCAGGCGGCGCCGCTCGGGAAGCACCCGCCGCCATCCCCGCCGCCCGAGCCGCCGGTGCCGCCGCTGCCGCCACACGAGCCTGCGTCGCCGTCCAATCCAACAAACTGGCACTGGTTTCCGCACTCGCCACAATCCTGGCAACACGTGGAAGGTGGCGGCACGCAGGTCCCTTGTATGCACATGTCCCCGGGGTAGTCGCAGTCCGTGCTCTCGAGCTCGCAGCTGCACTTGGCGCACTTCTCGTCCCCGTTCGAATCGGTATCGCAATGGAAGTAGTCGACGGTTTCGCCGGGCAGATCGCTGCAGTCGAACCGGTTGGTGTCTGCATTCAGCGCGCACGCGGAGAGCAGATTGCAGTATCGGGTGCCGTCGCTGATGGCGTGCCCCTCCGGGTCCAGATAGCCCCCGATGGTGGTCATGTCGCAGCTCCGCCCGGTGACGTCGGACTTGCTCCGATTCTTGGTTGGGGGCGGTTCGTCTTGCGAGCACGCGGCCGAGGTGATGGAGACGACCATCAACAAGAAGGCCGCCACACGGCAGATCCGGTGACAACACGCAGTTTGGGTGCCCATGCCTTGCTCCCTCCGGTTGCGGTCAAGCTCCGATGCTGCAGGGACTGCAGAAGCAAGACCTCCACCAACTCGGGACGCATTGGCGTTTCAATCACCTGCGCTGGGCGCTCACCGAATGTGCCAATGGGCGACTTCAGCGGGCGCCCAGCGGGAATGGCGGCTCCATTCCGCTCGTGACGGCGTGACGGCGCGACGCCGGTCCGAAGTACCCATCCAGATGAAGAGGTGTATAGTGGTGCCCGTCGCATGCCGTCCTCCGACGACAAGAAGGGCATCGCCCTGGGCCCGCTCAATGCCGAGGCCGGGACCGAGGGCGGCCCCGAGGGCGGCTCCGAAGCGGCACAGGCCGAGGAGGCAGCGCGCCAGTCCATCACCAGCCCCGACGGTGCCACCACCGAGGTCGTGCGCGCGGAGGGGCGGCCGCACGCGCTCGTGCGTCGCTTCCGACTGCTCGTGGTCGCAGGACCCAACACCAACCTGGACATGACCTCGGCGGGCGAGCGCGCGGTCATCGGCACCCATGAAGCCTCCGACCTGGTGCTGACCGATCGGACGGTCTCGCGCTTTCATTGCGAAATCGTGCTCAGTGAAGGGTCGGCGACCATCCGGGATCTGGGCAGCCGCAACGGTACGCTGGTCGACGGGGTGTCGGTGCTGCAGGCGTTCCTGCGCAGCGGCGCCACGCTGACCCTGGGCCGCAGCCAGATCCGATTCGACCTGGGCACCGACCACGCCAAGATCCCGCTGTCCGAGCACGAACAGTTCGGTCTCATGGTGGGCCGGTCGCTGCCCATGCGCGCCGCGTTCGCGCTGCTCGAGAAAGCGGCCGCGAGCGAGGTCACCGTGCTGATCGAGGGCGAGACCGGCACCGGCAAAGAGGCGGCAGCGGAGTCGATTCATCGGGAGAGCGCGCGCCGCGAGGGCCCCTTCGTGGTGGTCGACTGCGGGGCCATTCCGGCCGATCTGCTCGAGAGCGAGCTGTTCGGACACGAGCGCGGCGCCTTTACCGGTGCGGTGGCGGCGCGCCAGGGCGCGTTCGAAGCCGCCTCGGGCGGCACCATCTTCCTGGACGAGGTCGGGGAGCTGGCCGCCGATCTGCAGCCCAAGCTTCTGCGCGCGCTCGAGCGGCACGAGGTCAAGCGCGTGGGCGGCAACAAGTACGTGCCCTGCGACGTGCGCGTGGTGGCGGCCACCAACCGCAATCTGCGCTCGGAGGTCAACGCACGAAAGTTCCGCTCCGACCTGTACTACCGGCTGGCGGTGCTCGAGGTCCGCCTGCCGCCGCTGCGCGAGCGCACCGAGGACGTGCCGATTTTGACCGAGCATCTGCTCAAGAGCATGAGCGCGAGCGAGCGCCCGGAGGCGGCCCTGGTGCGAACGCGCGAGTTTCTGGCCGACCTGGCGCGCCACCCGTGGCCCGGCAACGTGCGCGAGCTGCGCAATTATCTCGAGCGCTGCCTGACCCTGCACGAGCAGACGCCGCTGGCGGCCGACCCGGCGGCCGCGGGCCCCGCCCCGTTCGATTCGACGCAGCCGCTGCGGGTGGCACGGGACGCCTGGACGCGCGCGTTCGAGCGCCGCTACCTGGAAGAGGTGTTGCGCCGGCACGGCGACAACGTGACTGCAGCCGCCCGCGCGGCGGGCGTGGATCGCATCTACTTTTACCGGCTGCTCTGGCGTCACGGCCTGCGCTGAGCAAGCCAGCCCAGGAGCGCCGGGTCCCCCGCCAGATCGGCCCCGCAGTGCGGACACAAACGCACCAGGGCGGCGTCGTTCGGGGTCACCAGATCTTCGAGCATGACCGCGCAGGCCGTGCAGTGGAAGGGCAGGTATGCCGATTCGACCCGGCACTGCCTGGTCATGGCGGGCAGCCGCGCCATCTGGCGCGCCAGCGGGATCGGGATGCACTCGAGGGCGAGCGCAAGATCGCTCGGGATCCATTTCAAAAGCTCGATCCAGCGCCGCACGCCCGCGGCATCGACGCGCGTGACATCGGAGAGATCGATGCGCGGCACCTCGGGCAGCCGCGCCAGCACGGGCGCCAGCAACGTGCCCTCCGAGATTTCGCCATGGAGGCGGATCACGGGTCCGGCCTCGGTGCGCTCGAGGTCCCAGAGCGCGAGGTCGTACAGGCAGCGCAGGCGGTCGAGCGTGATGCCGAGAAAACGCATCGCCACCCGCCACCACCCATGCGCGCAGGCGGCCATGCGCAGAGCGCGCGCCTCCAACTCGACCTGGCGGCCGTCGGGGCGCGAGAGCCGCAGCTCGAACGGCTGGTCGGCCGGGGGCGCGGCCTCGAGCAGCGCACAGGCCCCGCTTGCGCTCACGTCCACGGCCACGCCCGCGATGGCTCGCTGGCCGGGCACGCGCAAGAGAGCCGGCAGGTGCACGGTGGTGCGCGCGCGGGCGCGCTGGGGCGCCCCGACCAGCGGCTCCAGGGCTCTTGCGAGCGCGCGCTCGGGATGGTCGAGCGAGACCAGGCCGTCGTAGAGCGTCGGGTTCCGAACGGCATCGAGCTTCTGGCCGGGCACCACGAGGAGCAGGGTCGAGCTACCGGCGGTGCGCACGCGGAGCTGGCGTGCCAGCTCATCGAGCCCGCTTGCGGCCACCAGCCCCGCCACCACGATCACCACACGCGGGCGCAACGACTGCGCACGCGCCACCAGCTCGGGCGCCGACGAAGCCGTGGACACCACCACGCCCGCGCGCTGGAAGGGGCGGCTGCGCAGCGTGGCCAACAGGCGCGGCGCTTCGTGGGCAAGCACGGTCAGCACGGTGTGTCCACGAAGCAGATGCCCATGCCGGAATCGGTCTGGTAGCGCACGCGTGCGGTTCGCCGGGCCACCACGATCGGGCCGAACATGAAATCGATGCACACGAGCGCTCCCGGTTGGATGGGCAGCCCGGGCTCGATGCGCGCGCCGCCCGTGCTCAGGTCGAGCACCCGCGCGGGCGTGCAGAGCGGCCACGTGATCCAGGCGCGCAGGGCCTGTGTGCGCACGCGCAGAGCGGCGCGACGCTCCTCGGCCGGCTCCGTCGGCGGCTCCCGATCAAAGCGCACGCCTGCGCCGGCCGCGTCCTGATAGACCACCGTGCCCGCGCGTGCCGGGCCGAACCGGCCCTCGGCGAGCTGGTGGATGTGCACCCTGATTCCCGGGGCGGGTGGATGCGAGGCCGCGATCCGGATGCCGCGGGGCGAGGTGTCCAGCAGCTCGGCCCAGCCCGCGACCGGCTTCGCGATCCAGACCCGGCCCCGAAAAATCTTGCGTCTGGGGGTGCGCCTGCGCTCGACCATGGCAGCCAGAACAGCAAGCGTCGGACCAGGCGCCCAGGGCGCCCGGTTTCAGGCGCTTGCGCGCAGCCCATGCAAGCGGGCCTTTTCCAGCGCTGCCTGGTCGCGCGCGGCGCGCACGCGATCCCCCATCAGATTCCCGGCGCGCGCGGCCAGGGCCAGCGCCTCCTCGAGCCACTGGCATGCCTCCTCCGGCCGACCGTGCCGCAGAGCTGCCCGCCCGCGCAGATCCGCGATTTCGACCGGCTCCTGGTCCTCCGCGTAGCGGGACGCGTCGGCTTGCAGCTGGCTCCATTCGGCCGCGCTGGAATCACGCGTGGCCAGGTCGACCAGCGTGGCCAGAAGCTGCTCGGCCGGCACCAGGAGCGTCTCCACGCGGCCGGCTGCGCGCGCCGCCTCCTGCTGGCGCTCGATCTCCGCGTGCACCGCGCGCGCTTGGGCTGCGCGACCCTCGAACGCGAGCAGCCGCGCCTCCAGCAGGCGCGCGTACGGCGGCCCCTCGCCGCGCCGCTGTTCGAGCACAACCGCACGCCGGACGTGCGGCCAGGCCGCGACCAGATCGCCCACCCGGTAGAGGAGCTGGCCCAGGTTGTACTCGCCAAAATATTCGATGCGCAGAATGCCCAGCTCGCGTCCGATCCGCATGTAGTCGCCGAGATCGTGAATGGCGCGCGCGCGCTCGCCCGTGGCCACCCATAGATGGTGGCGATTGTTGAGCGCGGCCGCGAGGTGCAGCCGATCGCCGTGCTTTCGGCACAGCCGGATCACACGGTCGAAGACGCGCTCGGCGGCCGCCGGATCGCCGCGGTTGGCCAGCACGGTGCCCAGCATCAATAGCGATGCGACCAGAGTTTCGTAGGCCGCATCGCCCACCTGATCGGCCAGCGCCACCGCTTCGGCCAAGAGGCCCTGCGCCTCGGCCCAGCGACTGAAGCGCCACAGTGCCCGGCCTTCGCCCATGCGGAGGCGGGCCCGGATCGCGGGTGCATCGAACGGCGCCGCCAGCGCGCTCGCCTGCTCGACCAGCGTGCGCGAGCGGCAGAACTCGTCCATCCAATCGAGGGCCGTGGCGTGATCGAGCAGCACCTCGATCTCGGCCTGCGTCTGGCCGAGCGCCTGCGCCAGAGTGCGTGCGCGCTCGAAGTCGGCCAGCGCATCCTCGTAGCGCGCGATGCGATAGCGCATCAGCCCGCGGCCGCGGTGCGCGCGCAGGTGGGTCGCGGCGTCCGCAGGCGGCGCCAGCTCGAGCACGCGGCTGTAGCAAAGCTCGGCGTCGAGGTAGGCGTGGCGACGACGGGCCTGGTCGGCCAGATCGAGCGACAGCGCGGCTGCCTGGGCGGGAAGGCCCGCGCGCGCCGCATGGTAGGCCAGCCGCGGCAGCCGCTCGCGATCGGGCAGGCCGGCCGCGTCCCGGTAGAACTGGTAGGCGGCGCGATGGATCTGGAGGCGCAGCGGCTCGGCCACGGCGCGCGCAATCGCCTCGCGCACCAGCGCATGGCGGAAGCCGATGCGGTCGCCTCGATGTCCCCGCAGAATGCCCAGGGCGAGAAGGCGGGCCAGACCGACCCCGGGATCGAGCGGGAACGCGCGGCTGCCGGCGCCGGCGCCGGCGCGCTCGAGCGCCCGCACCACGCCCTCGAGCTCGTCACTCTTGAACTCGGGCGAAAGCAGCGCGGCCAGACGCGCGTGGGCGGCCAGCTCGGGCGGCAGCGTGCCCAGCTCGCGCTCGGCCAGCCACTCGACGAGCGGGAGCTCGGGCAGCCCGTCGAGCTCGTCGGTGGCCACGAACCACTCAGCACCCTTGCGATGGCGGCGCACGACGCCCTGGCGCTTGAGCCCCCGCACCAGCTCCAAAAGAAGCAGGGGCACGCCCCGGGTCCGAGCGAGCAGACGCTCGATGGCTGCGGCGGGCACGTTGTCGGCCGGCCACAGAAGGCGCCGACACAGCCCAGCCGCAGCGTCGGGCTCGAGCGCCCCGAGTCGGATGAGATCGTGGCGCGCAGCCCGCTCGGCCCAGCGCGGGCGGGCCCGCTCGAAGCTCGGTCGGGCCAGCACGCACACCCACAGAGCGGCCTCGGACTCGGGCAGCGTGGCCAGCTCGAGCGCATCGAGCGTGGTCTGGTCGGCGAAGTGGGCGTCGTCGAGAAGAAGGCACAGCGGGGCCGAGCCGGCCCGGCGGCGCAGCGAAAGCCCAGCAGCCCGCGCGACGGCAGACCGGAGCGCGCCCGGCGCGGCGGCCAGATCGGACACCAGCGGATGGTCGGGCTCGAGCCAGCCGAGCGCGAGCGCGACCGCAGGCCACAGCTCGGCGCCCAGGTCCGGGTGCAGGCGCTGGAGCAGAATTGCGCGTCCGTGGTCGTCCGGGGCCGCGCGCGGCAGGTCGAGCAGGAGCCGCAGGAACGTGCGCAGCGTGTCGTCGGGATCGCCACCTACGGGCTCGCGCGCACGCAGCTCGAGAAGGTGCAGGCGCGGGGCGGACGCGCGCAGGCGCGCCAGCAACGCGGCCGAAAGATGGCTCTTGCCCATGCCAGCTTCGGCCAAAACCGTTGCGATGCCGGGCCTGCGGGCGCCGAGCGCTCCCTCGGCGCTGGCCGCGAGCTGCGCCAGCACGGATTCTCGCCCCACCAGCGCCCTGGTGTCCGAGCGCGCGCAGGTGGGATCGCCGACCGGCGCCTCGGCGACGCCAGAGGCGGCCGCGGCGGTCAGCATCACGCCGGTCGGATCCGAGGGCTGCGGGAAGCGGTCGGCGCGCGCAAGTGGGGCGCACAGGAAGCGGTGTGTGCCGTCCGGCCGCGTCTGCACGGTCACCGGACCGAGGTCGACGCGGGCGCGCGCGCACAACCCGCGCTCGGTGAGCGCGTGCGCGGTCTCGACCGCGCGCCGAACCGGGTTTTCGTGGGCCTCGGGACCGAACACGAACACGAAGCGCGCGCCGGCGGCATGCGCGAGCTGTCCGCCAAAGCTCTGGACCGCCTCGCGCAGCGACACCAGCTCGACCTCCGTCTCCAGGAAGAGCAGGCTCACCGTGCGCCGCTCGCGGGCCGGCGCCGCCGGGGCCGGCACGACCGCGCACCTGGGCCGCCGCGTGCACGCACGCGCCCGCAGATCGGCCAGCGCCGCCAGCAGCGCCTGCCGCAACACCGCTGCGTCGGCAAACCGGCGCTCGCGCGGTTTGGCCAGGCAGCGCAGGATGACGTCCTCGAGCGCGGCCGGAACCCGAGCCAGCTCGGACGGAGGCAGCGGGCGCCGGGTCGCGTGGGCCTGGCGCACCAGCGCCGGCGGACCCGAGAAGGGCACGCGGCCAGTGACCATCTGATAGAGGATGACGCCCATTGCGTAGACGTCGGCGCGCGCGTCGACGTCGGGCTCGGCTGCGCACTGCTCGGGCGACATATAGGCGGGTGTCCCGAGCAGCAGGTCGGCGGCGGTCCGGTGCGCGGGATCGGCGGCCGTGTCGGCGCGCTTGGCCAACCCGAAGTCGACCAGCCGGGCGGCGGCGTCGGCTGGATCCGGATTGACGAAGATGTTGTCGGGCTTGAGATCGCGATGCCAGAGCCCGCACGCATGGACGGCGCACAGCGCGTCGAGGATCCCGATTGCGTGCGGCTGCCAGTCGGCCCCGCCGGCCAGTTGCTGGGCGAGCGTAGGCCAGCCGATGCGCTCCATCACCAGGTAGGGCAGGTCCGGCTTCAGCGAGCCGGTTTCGTACAGCACCGGGACCGCAGGCGGGCCGATGGTGCGCAAGGCTTCGGCTTCGTGTCGCAGTCGCGCAGCGGCCAGTGGCTTGTCCGCGTGCGCCAGCTTGATGGCCACCAGCTGGCCGTCGCGCCGGCGCCGGGCCGCGAAGACCTGGCCGAAGCCGCCGCGCCCGAGGAGGCTCTCGGTCGCGTACCCCGGGAAGCGGGGCCAGCGGGGCGAGCGGGGCAAGAGCAAGCAACGGACCACCGGGTCTCCTTGAACGCTCAGAGGTAGTTGGAGGGATCCGCGTATTCGCAAGATTGGTTCAGGTTCACGGTGGTCTGCTCGTTGGCGGGGGTGCTCGGATCGTCCACGCACCAGCGCACCACCCGACGGGCCCCTCGGATCACGCGATGTGGGACGTCGTCGGGGTCGGGATCGCAGGAGCCGCCCGAGCCACCGGTTCCGCCTGCGCCCGCGCCACCGCCGCTCCCTCCCACGCCGCCGCCGCCGCCGCCGCCGCCGCCGCCCCCGCCCCCGCCACCCGC
>DATFWX010000123.1:0-12281 GCA_035258845.1 Polyangia bacterium
TGGGACAATCTCTCTCGCGCGCGCACGATGGCCTTCTGCGTGCTCACGTATGGGCAACTCTTCCTGTCTTTCGGGTTCCGGAGCCAGCGCCACACGATGCCCGAGGTCGGCGCGCTGGCAAATCCGCACCTGCTGGGAGCGATTGCGGTTTCGGTTCTGCTTCAGCTCAGCGTGGTCATGCTGCCGTTCGCGCAGCCCATCTTCGATACCGCCAGGCACCTTCACGCCGAGTGGTGGCTGCTCGCGGGCCTGTCCCTGGCTCCGGTGACGGTCGTGGAGCTCGCCAAGATCGGACGCAGCGCGCTTCGCAGGTCGAGGGCCGGGCAGGCGTCTCGCTCGCCCATGCCGCGAGCGCCCTGAGCGCGAGCCATGCACCTGTTCGGCCCTTCTGCGCGCGCGCAAATCGTGCGGGGCCCGAAGGGGACCGGCGCAAGTCTTGCGGGAAAGATGAGCGTATCGCCCGAAATGTTCTGGCACGCAGCCTGCTGAAGCAGAGCCCGGTCATGAATGGCATGCGTCGGTGCGTGATCGCGGGCGCAGGGATCTCCGGGCTGGCGCTCGCGCATCGGCTCCTGCGGCGCGGGGTCGAGGTGCTGCTTCTGGAGCGGAGCCGGCGCGCCGGCGGCGTCATCCGCTCCGAGCGCACCGAAGGTTTTCTCTGTGAGTGGGGACCGGCGGCCCTGGCGGCCGGCGACGTCTCGGTGGACGTTCTGCTTCGTGAGCTTGGCCTGGCCGGACGCGCAATCAGCGCGCGTGAGCGATCCCTGCGCAGATGCGTGGTCGCGGGAGGCCTCGTCGAGCCCCTGCCGCGCGATGTCTCGGAGCTGGCGACGACCCCATTGCTCGCAACCCGCGAGAAGCTGCGCCTGCTGGCCGACCTCGTGCTGCCGCTGGGGTCGGCCGGGCTGGGCCATGACGAGTCATTGGCGGGCTTCGCGCGCCGGCGGCTGGGCCGGGTGGCGGCCGAGCGGCTGCTCTATCCGCTGCTGCCGGGGCTCTATCCGATTGATCCCGAGCGGACGAGCGCTGCGGCAGCACACGAGTGGCTGACGCTCGCGGAGCGCGAGCACGGCGGCCTCTTGCGCAGCCTGCTGCGGCACCCGCCCCCGCTGCTCTCGTTCGCCGAGGGCCTCGAGGAGCTGCCGAAGGCGCTGGCGGCCGCCTGTTCTCCTTCCCTGCGTCTCGGTGCCGTGCTCCGGCGCGTCCTTCCCGTCGGCCCGACCTTCCGTCTGCAGATCGAAGAGAACGGTCAAGCGACCGAGCTGGCGGCGGACGCGGTCGTGCTGGCGACGCCAGCCTGCGAATCGGCCGCTGCCGTGGCCGCGCTCGACGCGCGTTTGGCTGCGACGCTGCGCAGCATCGAGTACGCGCCGCTGGCGCTCGTGCAGCTCGGGTACCCCGAGGCCGCGCTCCGCCACCTCGAGCCGTCACACGGCTTCTACGTGCCCCCGATGGAACCCGGTTGGCTGCTGGGGGCCGTCTTTGCATCGGCCGCCTTTCCGGGTCGCGCCCCGCCCGGCCAGCGCTTGCTCACCGTTCGCCTCGGCGGCACTCGCCACCCGGATCTGGTCGCGCTGCCCGAAATCGCGCTCGCTCACGTGGCTTCCGATGGCCTCGCGCGTCTGCTCCGCCCGGGCAGGAAGCCGACCTTCGCGCGCGTCGAGCGGCTTCCCGAGGCGCTGCCCCAGTACACGCTCGGCCACCGCGAGCGTCTGGCCGAGGTCGATGCGGCCGAGCAGCGGCACCCGGGCCTGTTCCTGACCGGCAACGCCTACCGCGGCATCGGACTGCACCAATGCATCGCGGGGGCGGGCCCGCTCGCAAAGCGCATCGTCGGCCATCTGGCGGCTCGTTCGAATCGGTTCATCGGGCAGGCTCGTCGGGTCGGATGAGTGGCGAACATGCGGCACGTCTTGTGCAGGCCCGACCGGTATGTCGCTCATTCGGGATTTCATGCCCCGGTACCGCTTGCGCGAAGTCGACCACCTGGCGGTGGCCGCCGACCCGGCGCGCACGTTTTCGGTCGTGCGCTCGACAGACTTGTATCGGCTTTCCTTTGCGCGCCGATTGTTCGCCCTGCGCCTGGTGCCCGACGTGCTCGAGCGCAACGCGAAAGAGTCCCTGCAGACCCTGGCGCGCCAAGTGCCGCCCGCGCTCTTCGGCGGCAGCCAGGTGCACATCGGCACCGCTTGGCAGGTCATCTGCCGCACGGCGCGCGAGCTGGACGCGGATCTGATTGTGATCGGCTCTCATGGCTACGGGGGAATTGAGCGCGTGCTGGGCACGACCGCGGCCCGGGTGGTCAACCACGCCGATCGCTCGGTGCTGGTGGCGCGCCCGCGGGTGACCGCATGATGTTACCTGACGTTCCCGATGAGCTGCTCGCGCGACTCGATGTCCCGGGCCCGCGTTACACGAGCTATCCCACCGCGCCGGTCTGGGGCGAAGACTTTGGCCCCCGCGACTACGCGCGGCAGCTCGAGATCGCGGGTGCCGACGCCACCGCGCCGCTCTCGGTCTACGTGCACATCCCCTTCTGCCGCGAGCTGTGCACGTATTGCGGATGCAACGTCGTGGTGGCGAAAAACCCTCACAAGGCCGACGTGTACCTGGCCGCCCTCGCGCGCGAGATGGATCTGGTGCGCGAGCGTCTGGGTGCGCGGCGCACGGTCTCACAGCTCCACTGGGGCGGCGGCACGCCGACGTTTCTCGATGAACGGCAGCTCGCGCTGCTGTTTGGGACGCTGGACGCGCGCTTCGACCTGCGCCCCGATGCGGAGATCGCGATCGAAATCGATCCGGTCGTAACGACCGACGCGCAGCTCGCCCTGTTGGCACGGCTCGGGTTCAACCGCCTGTCGATGGGCGTACAGGATTTCGATCCCGAGGTGCAGCGCGCGGTGCGACGCATCCAGACGGTAGAAGAAACCCGCGCACGGCTCGAGAGCGCGCGCGAGCTGGGTTTCCGCGCCGTCAACTTCGACCTCATCTGTGGGCTCCCTCTGCAAACTCCGGCGAGCTGGCGACGCACTCTCGAGCAAGTGGTCGCCCTGCGCCCGGATCGGCTGGCGGTGTATTCGTTCGCGTATGTTCCGTCGGCGCGGCCGCATCAGCGTGCGCTGGCAAGGTTCGGGATCCCGTCGGCACGCGCCAAGCTCGAGCTCCGGCGGCTGGCGCACGAGGTGTTGGGCGGGGCCGGCTACCGAGCCATCGGCATGGACCACTTCGCACTGCCGACCGACGAGCTGGCCCAGGCCCAGGAGAGCCGGAGCTTGCGCCGCAATTTCCAAGGCTACACTGTGGTGCCGGCCAGCGATGTGGTTGCGTTCGGAGCCACCGGCATCAGCGACGTCGGCGGCGCGTACGCGCAAAACGTCCGGCCCCTGCCCCGCTACTACGGTGCGCTGGCGGTCCGGCGGCTGGCGACGGAACGCGGCGTCGTCTTGTCGGCCGACGATCGGGAGCGCCGACGCATCATCGAATCCCTGCTCTGCAACTTCTGGGTCGACCTCGGAGCCGATGCGGGCCGGCGCTTCGCGACCGAGCTCGGCGAGGTCGCGGCGCTCGAGCGCGAGGGCCTGGTGCGTGTGCGCGGAAGCGAGATTGACGTCTTGCCGCTTGGGCGCATCTTCGTGCGCAACGTCGCGATGGTGTTCGACGCCTACTTGCGGGCCCAGGAAACCCGGCCCGCCTTCTCGCAGACGGTGTAAGGGCAAGCGCCGCGGCACGGAGGCTGCACAAACGAGGCTCCGTCGTGGCATCCATCGGACCTGGCGACTCGGTGCGCGAAATCCTTGCGCGCTACCCTCACCTCGGCGAAATCTTTGCGCGGCACGGACTCGGCGGTTGTGGAGGAGCCGGCGGACCCG
The DNA here is from genome assembly GCA_035258845.1 of Polyangia bacterium. Taxonomy (GTDB): domain Bacteria; phylum Myxococcota_A; class Polyangia; order JAHFDS01; family DATFWX01; genus DATFWX01. The sequence continues at coordinate 3,870 of DATFWX010000123.1, forward strand.
CCGAACGGATTGATTTCTTCGCCGCCATGCATTCGGTCGACGTGGCCGGCTTGCTGGCCGAGCTGAATCAGGCCGCCGACCGGGGCCCGACCGCGGGTGCCGCGACCGCGGCCGCGCCGCCCGATCTTCTCTATCGCCGTTTCATAGTGGCGGCCTTGATTTGCACGCTGACCTTGGGCGCCACCTTCGGCGCCTACAACCTCGCCTGTATTCAGCTCGCGCTCGGTCCCATCCCACCGCCTCACAACTGGGCGCACGCGAGCTTTCAGATTCTGGGCTTCGTGCTCCTCTTCATCATGGGCGTGGGCTATCACGTCGTGCCCCGCTTTCTTGCGACCGCGTTGGCCGGGCGCGGCTTCGCACGGGCCAGCTTCTGGCTTGTCCTCACCGGGATTGTCCTGCGCTTGTACGGCCAGTTCGGCGCGCTACTGCCGGCGACCGAGCAGGCCTATTTTCTGGGCGCAACGTCGATCGTGTGCGGAGCTCTCGCATTTGCCGGTGTGCTTGCAGCCACCTGGCGGCGCGCGCGCCCCGCATTCGAAACATTTCACGCTTTCCTGGCCGCCGGCACGTTCTTCTGGGTGGTCGCGGCCGCGTGGACGGCGGCGCCACCGGCCCGGCATGAGGTCTTCTACCAGAGCGCGCTCTTCGGCGGTGCGCTCTTCTGGATCCAGGGCATGCTGCTCCGAATCGGCCGCGGCTTCCTCGGCCTGCAGCCTCCACGGGCGTGGGCCGTGAGCGTCGCGTTCGGGTTGCAGGTCCTCGGCGTCGCGCTGGCCCTGGCCGGAAGAACCGCCGCGCCGCTGTCGACGGCGCTTGGCGTGGTCGCCTTCGCGGTCGGCGCGCGCCTCCTGGAGCGGCGTGTGCACGAGCAGGATCCTGTTTTCGCGCGCATTGTGGCCATCGCGGTTGGCTGCTCGCTTCTGTTTGCGATCCTGGCTGCCACCTGGTCGGGGCTCGCGCTGGCAGGCCGTCCGCCCCCAGGGCTGCTTTGGGACGGAGCGCGGCACGCCTTCGCGCTCGGCTTCGTCACCCTCATGATCTTCGCGGTCGCGGGGCGCGTGCTGCCCATCTTCGGTGGTACCGATCTGGCGTGGCCTCGCCTTCGTGCGGCTGGCGCCTGGCTGATTGCGCTTGCCGTGGTGGGGCGCGAGATGGAGGTCGTGGCTGCCCTTGGAAAGGCGCCGGCGCTCCTCATTCTCTCCGGCGTGTCGGGTGCCATTGCCGCAGCGGGCGTGGCGCTTTGCTCGATTTCGCTGCTGGCGACCCTGCGCCGTTCGGGTCGGCCCGCAGCCGAGCAACCGACCGCCATGGCCGCCATCGACGCGGACGCCAACGTGGCCGCGCTGGTCAGCGCGCATCCCGAGCTTCTGGCCGTGCTGGTCGGCGCTGGTTTCACTCCGCTCGCCAATCCGATTGCACGACGCACGATCGCCCGCGCCATCACGCTTCGCACCGCCAGTCAGCTTCACGGCATCGAGGTCGAGCAGCTCCTGGAGCGGCTGCGCGCCGCCTGCACCCACCGGCCGCCGCGCGACGATGCTCCCGGTCTCATTCCGCTCTCGCGCCTCAGCCTTTCTTCTCGGACGCGCAGCGCGCGCCCAGCGGGTGGCCCCGCCTCGCCCGCCGATTGAGGGAAACGCCCGTCGAGATTCGCGACGGATCTGCGCACCCTACGGGCACGACCGCAAGGATTGCGCGGTTTCCGACGTCTGCTCTGGGCTCCCGATAGGCACGCAAATTGCCCCACTCTGTCATCGAGAGCAGGGAGGTGCCCTATGACAGGCGAGTCACATTGGCTGACGCTCGTGTTCATTCTCGGCGGCGCTCTGATGGTCTTCGTGCTGGGCTGGTGGGCGTCTCGCGCTTCCAAGGCCGGCGGCCACCGACACTATGAGTCGCGCAGGGTCGTTTGTCCCGCGAGCGGGCAGTTGCTGGACGCCACACTCGTGCGCGAGAACGGATCGGGCGCGTGGGTCCGGGTTGCGCGTTGCCAGGCTTTCGCCGACCCGGAAAAGATCCGATGCCACGAGGGCTGCGTCGACGAGCTCAACGAGCGCCGTGAAACTATAAGGGTGGCGGACCCTTCGGCAGCGTCAGCAGCGCAACCACGAGGAACACAACGACCAGACCGAGTGGAATGATCCAGGAGATGATGCGGACGGGAGTTGCTGGAGCTAGTCGAGGAACGCGCCGGTCCTGGGGCCGCAGCGCCCACGACGCCAGCGTGATGGCAGTAAAGATGAGGGGCCCCATCCACCTGCTCGCACGGTCGCCCACCAAGAGGTGGGAGGCGGCGGCTCCTGTGTAATTGAAAACCGCACCCGCGTAGGCCCATTCCTTGAGCCGGAGAAAGCGCGGAACCAGGATCGTCACAGCGCAAGGAAGCTTCCACACGCCGATGATGAGGAGGAGGTAGTGTGGGTAGCCAAGGTGGGTGAAGACGCCGCGCGTGTACTCGATCCTCAATAAGTCCCACATCGATCCGGCCACCATCTCCCACGCAATGATCGCGGTGCAGGTCCAATAGCCGATCGTACGAAGCCAGTACAGGCGGCCTCGCGGCGGAGCGGCTGAATCATCGGATGCAGTAGGGTTTGCCATCGGGGCGATCTCCTTCTCCGATGCTCCGTGAGCTCAGCTGCCCAATATTTCCACGTCGAGCTCGGCAAGGCGCTCGGGGCTCATGACCAAGTCGATTTCGACGATCTTTCCGTGCTCGATGGTGAACACAAATGCGGCCCGCGCCTGTCCGCGCACGGCCCACACCGCTCCCGCATCGCCATTGATGAGCGCCAGCTGGGCGCCTCGTGCACGTCCCTTGAACGTCTCGGCCACGGCTCGCGCGCCCCGCCTTTCGCTCGAGAGGCTCGGCGCGCCCCCCCATCTGTTGGCGGCTGCGGTTTGAACGGACAGGTCGTCGGCTCGCAGGACAGCCTCGGGCGCCAGCGTCGCCAGGAGGCCCTCGAAGTCACCGTCGCGTGACGCGGCCAGGAAGGCGCTGACAAGCTCTCGACGGCGCGCAAGGTCTGCGCTCGGAACCGAGTCGGTTCCGCGCACCCGGCGGCGAGCGCGGCTGGCCAGCTGCCTTGTTGCGGCTTCCGAGCGGCCCACGATGGTTGCGATTTCGTCGAACGGCAGGTCGAACATGTCGTGCAAGACGAAGGCGACCCGCTCCGCTGGCGCCAAGGTCTCGAGCACCACCAGCAGGGCCGGGCCGACCGAATCGGCCAGAAGCAGGTCGCTCTCCGCATCGCTGCGCTGGTTGCGACTCACCATCGGCTCGAGCGTGTGCTCAGCCAGGGGCGCCTCACGCCGCGCCTTTCTCGAGCGCAGCATGTCGAGGCACACGCGCGCGACCACGGTCGTCAGCCAGCCGCCCAGATTCTCGATCCGACCCGCGTCGGTCTGACTGAGCCGGATCCAGGCTTCCTGGACCGCGTCGTTCGCCTCATCCGGTGAGCCGAGCATCCGGAAGGCCACCTTCTGCAGGTGGGGCCGATTCTGCTGGAACCGTTTCGCTAGCCAGTCGCTCTCGTCCATGCTGGCATCCGCTCGTTGCCTTCCGCCATGACACTGACGGATGAAGCGCGCTCCCTGTGACAGCCGCGCAGAAGCCGGAGGATCGTTCTCTAACGAGCTGAATATACAGCTAATCCTCAACTAGCCGCTGAAGAGCCGGAGATGGAGAGCCACAATCCTAGCGCGCCGAGCCGGCGTTCAGAACCATTCTCATGACGCCATCGATGACTTCGGCACTCTCGACGGTATCGTTGTACGTCGCCTTGCCGCCGGGCCCGTACGTCCCGGGGCCCAGCCGAAGTGAATGATCCACTCCCTCGAGCAGGACCGAGGTCACGCCCTTGCCCTGGAAGACGATCGGTGCGAAGGCACCGTGGCTCGGCAGCTTCGCGCCCAGGTGGCCCAGAGCTCCGCCGTCATTGGACCCCTGGAAGTGAAGCTGGGGAACGCGGGTCCACGACGAAAGCGGGAGGCCGGCTCCATAGGTGACGACGGCGGCAACCTGTGCGGGATACCGCGCCGCCACTCTCATGGCGGCTTCGGCCCCCATGCTGTGTCCGGCGACGATGACCTTCTCGCCGTTTTCGGTGAGGCGATTGAGGATCGACTCCGGCGACTCGTGCTCGCTGGGAGCGACGATGCGAACGGATGCACCCAGCCGCTTCACAGACTCGGCCATGCGCCACAACAGAATGTTGTCGGGCCGCACGCTGGCGCCGTGGAAGTGAAGGATGGTAATCGTATCCTTGCCCTGCTGGCCGGCCTCGACCAGGGCCATCGGCAGGCGATTGCCGAGATGCCCCGCATCCACGGCCACGCTCTCACGCCACTGCCGGAAGCCGTGCATCCTCTGGGGGAGCACATCCTCTTCTTCCAATTTGCCGAGCAAACCGATGTCCGCCTTGCTCCGGAGTGAGGTGACGTGCAGAGAGCGCGTCACAGTTTCATCGCTCGGTTGTCGCAGCGGGACGCTCTTGCGTCGGAGCGGGTCCCGCAAGCGGCCGTGATCAGGGCTCCCGCTCCCAGCGCGGTCGCTTCGCTCCCCGGGATGGGTCGCCGCTTGCGCGAGGGCGGGAAGCGCGATCAGGCAGGTAGCGGCGCAGACGGCGAGCCAACGAAAGCACGAGCCGATCATCGACGTCCTCCTTGGTCGACGCCGGACCCAGCAAGGGTGGTGCCAGAGGCCAACCAACCGGCTGGCGTGGGCTCGGGCCCGGCAGGTCCTCAGCCTTGCAGGCCGGGACCTGGCCAAAAGACAACGGGAGGTTACAAAGACCGCGCTCAATGGCAACTCCAGTTGCCGGAACCGGCTGTTGAATTGGCCACCCGGGCCTTGGGTTCCGCGCGGCTGCGGCGGCAATTTGGACGCCGGTACGGCTGGCACGACCCCTGCTTTGAGGCTTCGCGCTTTGTTCCCACGGGGTGCTTCCACGCTCGCGCTGCGCCGATTGGCCGCGGCCCTCGTCCTTTTCGCCGGCTCCGGCGGCTTGCCGGCGCGCGCGCTCGCTCGGGGTCCGGCGGGGGCCCAGCCCTCGGCCGCCCCGTCCCGGCAGCTTCGGGGCGTGGCGCTCTGGACCGGGAGCTCCCCAGGCCTCGGTGCCCCGGCGGCGCTTCGCGACGCAGCTCGGCGGCTTTCGGGAGCTGGAAAGATCTCGAGCGTTCGCATCTCTTCCTTCGAAAACGACGAGTTTCGGGTGCAGCTGGGCCGCAACGTCAACCGGCGCGACGTCGTGCTGATCCACTCGCCGCCCCAGGCCAACGCGGCGACCGAGCTCTATAGTTTGATGCAGGCCGTCGCGGCCAGCCGCAGCAACGGCGCCCGCTCGGTGCGGCTCCTGCTCGATCCGGCACTTCGCGAGGCCTTCGATCGCGACGACTTTCTGCGCACGATGTTTGCCGCGCTGGGGGCCGACTCGGTCGAGTTTGCCGAGGGAGAAACGCGCGGGCCGGCGGTCTCTGGCCAGAAGATCGCGCAGGCGCAGACGCGCCGGGCGACGGAGCCGCGCGCGCACAACGCCAGCCTGGCAGCCGACTCCCTGCTCTGGGGCGGCGGCTCTCATCCGGCGCTGCTCGAAGCCTTGGCCAAAGGGCTGCGGGTTCCCGGCCCGATCATCGAGGCGTCCCCAGAGCCGAGTGGCGACGCCATGGTCCGTCTGCCCCAGGAGCCGCGGGGAAAACGGATCTACTTGCTGCAGACCAAACGGATGGGCCGCGGGGTTCTGCACGCCGACCAGCTCGAGATGCTCCGCGCAGTCTGGCAGGCCAAGCAGGCCGGTGCGTCCGAGGTCACCGTGATCATGCCGTACCTTCCGTACAGCCGATCGGACCGCAAGGATGAGGCGGGAACCAGCGTGGGCGCGGCCGTGCTGCCCCGGCTGATGCAGGCAGCGGGGGTCGACCGGGTGGTCACGTTTTCCCTCCATCAGCCCCAGGAGGTGGGCATCTTCGAAGCGCTGGGCGAGCACGGTGGGATGCGCGTGGTGCACGCCTCCGGCGAGGGGGTGCTGGCGCGCCGCGTCGCCGACGAGGTGCGCCGCCTGAAGGTTCCAACCGACCGACTGGTCGTCATCGCACCCGACGCGGGCGCCAGCAAGCGAGCCCACGTGATGGTGCGATTTCTGGCCGCCGAGCTCGGCCTCGCCGACCCGGGCGCCATCGAGGTGTTGGTGGCGAACAAGCGCCGCAGCGCCGACGGACGGGCCACCTCGACCCAGCTCGACGGGCACGGCAGGCTGGCCGGGGCCGTCGCCCTGATCATCGACGACGAGACCGCCACCGGCGGCACCCTGGAAAGTGTCGCGCTGGCGGCCGCGGGCCAGGGCGCCAGCTTACGCCTCGCGGCGGTCAGCCATCTCACCGGGCCCGCGCACATCCGCCTGCAGAAGAGCCCCTACCTGGACAAGCTGTTCGTCACCGATACCTTGCCGCAGGACGAGGTGAAGCGGGCCGGCAGCGAGAAGATCGAGGTCGTCTCAATCGCCCCCGATCTGGCCAAGATCCTGCGCGCCCTGGATCGGGGCGGCTCGACCACGCCCTTCGAGTATCTCGAGAAATAGGCGGCACGGTAGGGCGTGTAACCGGATGGGTAACACTGGTACAGACCTTGCTTAGGTCCCGGTAAAACGTTTTCCAAGACGGAACCCACTATTCGATCATGAGACGAACAAGACTCGGTTTCCTGCTCCTCCCGGTGGCCCTGGCACTCGTGCCGGCCACCTTCGCCCTGGCAACTCCGCCTGCGACCAGAGCCGTCGCACCGGCTCAGCCGGGGCACGTCCACGCGACCCCACCCGCTCACGTCGCCAAGCCCGCATGGGGACGACTGCGCAATCTCTACGACCCCGCCCACGCGGCCGATCTGGCCAAGACGTCGGCGCAGCGTCTGACGGACGCAGAGCTGACGGAGGAACAATACGTGAGCATCCGCGGTGCAGGCGTGGAGCTGGTCAACAGATTCCCTCCCGCCGATCACTTCTACATCTCGCTCGGCCGATCGGCGACCCAGCTGGTGGCCTTCTTGCAGGACCTGAACCCCGAGATCGCCATCAATCTGCCGGCCAGCGGGCTGGGGTCGGCGCCCGACGCCACGTTAGAGCCGGCTTACTTCGAGCACTTTCAAAAGATGATTCCCGATTCCGTCCTGGAAAGCGGGAAGAAGATCGTGCTGATGGATCTCGCCGTGTCGGGAGGCTCTCTGCGCAACGCCGAGAAGCTCCTGCGCAGCTATCTGCAGCACCGCGGCTTCAAAAACGAGCTGGACGTTGTGACGTTCACAAGCTCCGCGACCACGATCAAAGGGGCGCTGGACCAGGATTACCACAACATCGTGCTCAGCGACGGATTATCGCCCCTCTACAACATCATGTCCGGCAACGAGAAGGGCGAGTATCCCGAGTATCACGTGGGTACGACGGCGCCCTCGGTCCTGCAGCGGCTCGACTTCTACATGAAGCAGAAAGACGCGCTGCTGCACCGCATGCAGCATGACGAAGAGCTGAGCAAACAGACGCACAACCATCACTGAGCAAGGAATCCTCATGCGTCTCGACAAACGCATCACGACCATCATCGCCGCCGGGTTGGTTCTCGCCCTGGGCCTGCCCGCCCGGGCCGGCGGCAAGCGAACCGACGCTGCCAAGGAGTCCGATCGAATAAGAAGAGCCGCCCTTCGCGCTGCCGGCGCGGGCGCTCGCGTCCGTCGCGCCACCCCGGTCATCCGCCCGGCGGTCCCGTCCGAGCACTGGTCGTCCTTGATCGCGGAGCTGGCGAAAAAGCCCGAGCTCCACGTCATCTTCGACGTGGACGATACGCTCGTCAAATCCTTCAAGCACGGCATCACGACCGCGGAGATCCCCGAAGCCGTGCTCGAGGACCTGCGCGTCCTGGCAGCCCGACCCAACACCTCGGTGACCATCCTGAGCGGCAAGCCGCTCAAGAAGCTGGAAGCCATGTTCCCGGGCATGGACAACGTGGGCCTGATGGGCAATTTCGGTACCGAAAACAGGGTGGGCGGCAAGTACGAGTACGATCCCGCGTCCCAGCGGGCGCGCCCAACCGTGCAGGCGGTGGCAACCGACTTGGTCACGCTGGCCGAGCAGCTCGGGATCCGTGCCTCGTTGGTCCGGAACAAGGACACCTCGCTCAGCATGCACCAGGAGGAGGTCCCACTGGAAACCTGGGAGCAGTTCAGAAAGGGCGTCCTGTCGCGCGTCGGGCGCGAAAAGAGCCTGCTGGCCAAGACCACCGATGAGGTCATCGAGGTCGTCCCTGCCGACGCCGCCGACAAGGGAACCGCGCTGCGCCGCCGGCTGGCGGCTGCCCACGGTCGGTCGTGGCGCACGCGCGCGGCGGTCCTGTTCGTGGGCGACGCGGGCGGTCCGCACGGCGGTG
>DATFWX010000124.1:0-2253 GCA_035258845.1 Polyangia bacterium
TGCCTTCGGGATCCTTGAACATGGCGATGGTCGGACCACCCGGGACCGCGGACGGCTCCATCACGACCGTGGCGCCCAGCTTCTTGGCCTGCTGCAGGCATGCGTTCAAGTCCGCGACTTCGACGTAGAACGTGACCCGCGCCGGCGCCGGCCCGACGCCGCCCGCGATACCCTTGCCCCCGCTCTGGGTGTCCACGATGCCGTAGTTCATCGGGTTGTCGGCATTGATCCGCCATTCGAACAGGTCGCGGTAGAAGGCCTGCAGCCGCTTGCCGTCGCCGCCGCACACTTCGAAATGCACCACTGGCTTGCCCATGATTGCTCTCCTTTCACTCGATGATCAGGTCGGCGTGATGACGACCGACTCAGCCGACCGCTGCGCTGGCCCGTGGTAGACCGCCTCGATGTTGTTGCCGTCCGGATCCAGCACGAAGGCGGCGTAGTAGCCGGGATGATAGGCCCGCTCGCCGGGGGCGCCGTTGTCGCGCCCGCCCGCGGTCAGGGCGGCCTCGTAAAAGCGGTGCACGGTTGCGCGGTCGGGCGTCTGAAAGGCCAGGTGCACGCGTGCGGTGGGCTCGCCCGTCTTTCCCGGCCACTCCAGGTCGGACAGGAAGAGCTCGTCGGAGCCGAAGAAATGCTCGGCTTGCATGGTCACGCCGCGCCCGAGCGTGCGCAGCACGGCCTGGTAGAAGCGCCGGCTGGCCGCAAGGTCGCGCACGCGCAGGTGGACATGATCGAGGAGCCGTCCGGTGTGGAATTGCATGGACCGGCACCCTACTGATCATCCGTCCAGATGTCAAGCCTTTCGTGCGCGGAAGCCCCAGACCCAGACAAACACCGCCGCGATCGTCGGAGCGACCACGAGCGCCTGCAGCAGGGCCGCGATGGCGTCGTTGCGCAGCTCGCCCGTGTAGCGCAGGCCGCGCACACCGAGCAGCGAGGCCACCAACGTGATCAGCCAGTTCGCCCAGGCCGGAAACGCCGCCAGGAGCGCCAGCCGGCGCCGCCCGACCGGACCGTAGTGGAGGAGGTCGAGCGTCAGCGCGAGCGCGATCAGCCACAGCCCGCCCAGGAGCGCATTCAGGTGGGTTGCGATCGAGAGGCGCGGGATTGCGACCTTGACCACGTCGCCCATCGCGAGCGCGGTCCAGAAGCCGGTCAGCATGCCGATCGCGAACAAGGCGGCACCGGCGCCGGCCAGCTTTCTGCGCAGCGAATCGTCCATGGCTCCTCCCATTTTTTTACGCGCGCGAAAGTCCGATCAGAAAAGCCGCGTAGCCCGCGATCACGACCGCCGCCGACCACAGCGCCGCGCGCGGGCGCAGCTTGTCGTCGTCGCCCACACCTCGATAGATGAAGCCGAGCGCGCCCAGGACCCAGCCCACGAACCCGAGCAGCGCCAGCACGGCGAAGCCGACCCGCGGCGCGTCGTCGCGCGCCAAGAGAGCATAGTGCCAGGCCACCCGCTGGGCCTCGCTGTGGCCCGGATCGGCGCGCTCGCCCTCCTCGCGTGCCAGAAGGGCGGCGATCTTGCGATTGGCCGGCTCGAGCCGCTCGGCGAACGGCGTGTAGACGCTGCGCGTGCCCAGGATGGCCGCGCGCTCGGCCTCCCAGGCCAGGCGGGCCGCCCGCACGTCGCCGGCGGCCTCGGCCTGCCGGGCCAGGTCCTCGAGGCGGTCGAGCGCGCGCCGCGGGTAGGGGCTCAGGGGCGCGTACCAGCGAGCGGCTCGGCGCAGTCGCGCCGTGGCTTCCTCGGTATCGCCACGCGCGAGCGCTGCCTCGCCGGCCCGCAGCTCGGCGCGGCCCGAGGCGACCACCCGGACCACCACCACCGCCAGGCAGAATCCGGCCAGCGCGAGCCCCTGTGCGAGACCGCGTCTCAAGTAAAATCTCTCCGGCGAAAGATGAGCGCGGCCAAGAGCAGCAGAATGGCCGCGTAGCCGAGGCCATACCCACTCGCCACCGCGACGTAGGACCAATCGACGAAATCGCCGTGCACGCTGACCGGCTCGCCGCCAACCGGAGAGCCGGAGACGTAAAACATGTGCAGGTCGGGCAAAACGGCCGCCAGCGCGCGCAAAAGCGGCTTGGCCGCGCCCATTCGCCCGGCCACCTGACGGATGTCGGGCGTCGAACGCCCCAGCACGAACACGCCGAGCGTGAAAAAGGCCGACAGAAACGGCGTCGAGAACGACGAGAACAGAAGCGCGACCGCGGTCACCACCAGCACCTCGACAAACAGGAGCACGACCG
>DATFWX010000125.1:0-7558 GCA_035258845.1 Polyangia bacterium
GGACCCGCCCGCCGGTCCCTGCGCGCCCGGCGGCACATCGAGGATCCGCGCGGGCCCGATGGCGCTCCCGGGCGGCGAAGCCGCGGTTGCGGGCGGCTGCGAATGTGAGGCCGCCTCGGCCGCCGTCGAGTCATCGAACGGCCGCTCGGCGGCGCCGCCCTTCTTGGCCCAGATGCGACGGCCCACGGTGGAGCCGGCCGGGGTGGGACGGGGTGCCTGCGGCTCGGCCTGCGGACGCGACGACCCGGCAGCGGGCACGGGTGATCCGAATGGCCCCGTCGGTGCGCGCGGCGGTGGCGTCAACGTGATGACGGGCGGCTCGTCGTCGGGTTGCAATGCAGGCGCGCTCGCACGAGCGACCGGGGCTGCCGAAGCGCCCGGGACCGCCCGAGGCGGAGGCGGTCCCAGCGTGATGACCGGCCCCTCGTCGTCGCTCGGCGGGCCGGTGCCGAAGCGCGGGGGTGGCGCCACCACGAAATCATCCTGCTGCGCGGATTCCGCGGCCTCGCGCGCCTCGGGCGGCGGCGGCGCCTCTTCGGGCTCCGACTCCAGCGGGCCCGCACCCTCGAGCTCCGCGGGCTCGCCGCGGCGCGCGAAATACTCTCGGATCTTGTCGTCGACCTTGCCCTGCTTGAGCTCGCGCAGCATCGCCTTGTGCTGGCTCTGCATGATCGAGCGCACCAGGTCCCGATCGGCATCGGGGTCATAGTCCACGCGCTTGGTCGACAGGATGGTCCCGCCATGAAAAAGATGCGTAAACATATGCGGGTTGCCGACGCCCGAGTCTTCGGTCTGCACGTGAAATACACGTCCGAGATGGCGCACGTTGTGATTGAACCCGATCAGGGGCGAGCGCGGCTTCATCAGCGCCTCTCGATTATAGCACCCATTTGACTTCCTTGTTGAAATTCGCAGGTTCCCAGGTTAAACGTGAGGCCATGAACCAGTCGCTGGAGCGGCGGTTTCTCAGTACTGTGAGCGGGTTTCTGGTGTCGCTCCCGTTCGACCTGAAGGTCCTGTTCGAAGCCAAGGACGATCCGGATCTCGATCGGAAGGCACGTGAGGTGGCCTGCGGCGCTATCCTGTACGTGCTGACACCAGGCGACGTGGCGGGTGAGAAAAACATCATCGGGTTCGTCGACGACGTCATCATGGTTCGCCTGGCGCTCAAGGCCATCGCCGACGCCGGCGGTGACGGGGCGCAGGCCTTCCGGCAGCGGTTTGCCGAGCATTACGAGGGCCTCGACGACGCGCTGGGATGCTTTCAGCAGTTCCTGGGCCCGGAGCTGTACGGCTGGCTGGCCGGCAAGGTGGTGAGCCTGCCCAGGCTGGCCTATCGCAACAAGCGCGTGCCGGCCTATCTCGACGACGTCGAGAACGCCGACGACCTGTACGAGCAGGGGCTGACCTTCCAAACCGACTACGAAATCACCGAGCAGGTGCTGGCGGACAAGTTCAAGCAGGTGCGACCCGTCGTCGAGCATCTGCAAAAACGCAAAACCGACGAAGCCCGCAAAATCTCGTAGGGGTGGCCAGCCGACGAGCCGGCTCGCGGAGCGGTGTCGCGAAGTGAGCCAGCTTGCAAAAGCTCTGCAGTCTTGTCGGGTTTCGACGCGGCGCGTCGCCTAGACGTTCCGTAGCCGGCGCCGCGAGTCGCCAGGGCGTGGGGCCTTGAAAACCCGTCGCCGCTCCACCTCGAAGCGCCATACCAGCTCCAGAAAAGTGAGTGGTTTCGGGTGTGATTTCAGATAGAAGCGTCGGATGCCGGGGAAGTATTTTTCCACCACCTTGAAGTCTTGGTTGGTGATGAAGCCCCGCATGACGCCTGCTGCTCAAGCAAGCGCCGTTCCATCCAATAAACAACCTTTTTTGACTTGACTTTAGACTATCATTTTAGATAAATTGAAGTGCAATTTTCCGGCAGGTGCCGGTAGAGGGTCCCGGGGCGTTCATGCCGAATTCATGTCGTAATTGAGATTACGGCGACAAAGGGTCGTAAATCGCGTTTGGCACTGCCCTGGTCGCCACCAACGCTAGCGCAGAAAGCGAGGGCCGTGCCGATGGGGAGTTCAAGCGAGAACTGAGGCTGATCGAGCTCAAAGCGGTTGAGTTCAGCGGTCGCGACCGCGCGCACGCCAAACGCAAAGCGCTCGACTACTGGTACCAACATCGTGAACGGCTGGGTCTCACGCTGGCCGACTTCTTCTCCCGTTGCCGGCTGAGCCCGGACAATCGTACGATCACGTTCCATGGAATCGGTGCGGGAGACGTTCGCCGCCACGCCTGAGCTGCTGCTCCGCACTGCACGACGCATCTCCGACGCCTCGCAGCTTCCAGCCTCGGCTGTGACCGCGGCCGCACGGGGCGCCGCACCGCGCGTGCGCGCCCTGGCGCCCGAGCTCATGCGCGACGAGCTGTCGGGGCTGCTCATGGGACCGGGCGTGCACCTGGCGCTCCAGTGGCTGGCCGACGCTGCGCTTTTGCCCGCGCTGCTGCCCGAGCTTCACGCGACCATCGATTTCTCGCAAGAGGCGGGGCGACGCCACAAGGACGTCTGGGAGCACACCAAGCAGGTGGTGTGGCAGTCGGTTCCGCGCCTGGCCGTGCGCTGGGCCGCGCTGCTGCACGACATCGGCAAGGTGCCGACGCGCACCTTCACGCCCGACGGCAAGGTGCATTTCCACGGCCACTCGGAAGTGGGTGCCCGCATGTTCGACGAGGTGGCGCGCCGGTTCGCGCTCGAGCCCCCGCTGCGGCAGAAGGTGCGCTTTCTCATCCTGCACCACCTGCGGGCCAATCAGTACGACGGCTCGTGGACCGACAGTGCCGTGCGACGTTTCGATCGCGAGATGGGCGAGCACATGCCCGACCTGCTCGATCTGTCGCGCGCCGACATCACCTCCAAGCGGCCCGGCCGGCGCCAGGAGGCGCTGCGCTCGATCAGTGAGCTGGCTGGCCGCATCGAGGCGCTGCGTGAGCAGGCCCGCAAGCTGCCGCCGCTGCCGACCGGGCTCGGCAACGCAATCATGGGGCAGCTCGGCATCCCGCCCTCGAAGCGCATCGGCGACCTCAAGCGGCTGTGCGAGCAGGCAGTCGAGCGCGGAGAGCTCCTGGCGCAGCAGTCGGCCGATTACTACATCGAGTGGCTGCGCCGCGCGGGCCACGGTTGAGTCGACACGTAGACTCTTCGACCGGCACGATCCTGCAGGGCGACATCGGTGTCGCGGTTGCCTGGCTCGGCTGTCGCGCAAATCATTGGAAACGCACCCGTGGGCCTTCGTGCATGAGCCTTGCACTAGGGGCGTCGATTCATGCGCACCCGCTTTCTCGCCCTCTTCGTGGCCATCTCTGCTTGCGCACACGGCGCTGAATCGCCGCCCGAGAAACCCCAACCTCTGTACGCGTACGGCACCGACGGGCGCTCGTTCGGCCGAACGATCATCTGGATCGGAGCCGGTGGGATGGTGGCATCGTTTGGGATGACCGCCGCAGGTTTCTCCTCCGAAGAGGAGCCCGGTAATCGCTGGGGCGCACCGGTGGCCGCGAGCGGACTGCTCATCGGCTTCGCGAGTGTGGCTGTGCTCACGTGGGGCATCATCGAGTGGGCCCTGGGCGTCCACGATCAGCACGAGGCCGAGCGTCGTGGCTACTTTCCACCGTGAACGGTCACCCGAACTCTTCGACTCTTCTACCTTTCGACTCTTCGACTGCTTTTATCGGGAAGGATCGCGCGCGCGGCCAGTAGTACTGGGTGTGAGCCTGCACGACCTGCTCGCACGCCTACTGCGCGCGCTTGCCGCCGGTCGCTTCGCCGACCCGGTCGCCCGCACCGGCTGGCGGCTCGGGACTGCGGCGGACTTCGACCAGGTTCGTCCGTACGTGGACCGCGCCGGGGCCTTCTGCCTCTAGCCGCCGCGCCAGCCCCAGCCGCCGATCTGCCAGCGCCAGCACCGCCGGCATGAAGACCAGGGCCGCCGCCAGGCATGCGATCTCGCCCAGGATCGACATGCTCCCAAACGAGCGCAGTCCCCGGTTGTCGGCCACCAGCAGAGCGCCATAGCCGATGACGGTCGTGCACGAGCACAACGCAACCGCGCCCCCGGTGGCGCGCACGGCCGCGTACAGGCGGCCCGGGCCCTCCAGTCGATACCGCAGGTAGATGTTGATTCCGTAGTCGACCCCGATGCCGAGCGTGACCGGCAGCGCCACGAAGTTGAGGAAATTGACCCGCAGCGAGAGCGCGGCCGCGCCGCCCAGCATCCACAAAACTCCTGCGCCCAGGGTGCCGATCACCAGCCCGGCCCCGCGCAGCCCGCGCGCGAGCGCGACCACGAGCAGCATGACCCCGAGCGCGGACGCCAGCGTGGCGCGCGGCCCATCGTGGACGATCGCGCGCACCATGGCCGCGAACACGACCGCGGTCCCGGCCGAGCGCACGACCGAACCGTCCGCAAGCACGACCTCGCCTACGCGCTCGCTCAGCCGCATCATGTAGTGACCGTCCCAGGGCGAGTAGTACTCGTCCTTGGGAAAGATCAGCATCACCCGGCCCATCGTGCCGTCGATCTCGGTGAAGGGGCGGCGTGCAATGGGCGGCAGATCGGTTGTCGCCACCGGCTCGATGTTGGCGGGCGGCTCGTACTCGGCCAGGCGGGCCCGCTCATCGTCGTCGAGCAGCTTGAACGAGGGATCGCGAAACAGCGCGCGGATCTGGGCGAGCAGGGTGATCTTTTTGTACTGCTCCGCCATGGTCCCGGGTGTGAGGTCGTCCAGCGTCACGATCCGGTCGAGCAGCGGCGGCCCCGAGCCGCGCGCATCGGCCACCCGCAAGGCGTCGCGCGCCAGTCCGAGCTGTTCTCTCCGGTCGGCCAGGATCACGACCGGGTTGAGAGCGCGCCCGAACACGGCCTCGTTGGCGTCGTACCAGCGCGCTTCGCCGCGATTCGACTCGCTGCGCGCCGAGCGCAGGTTGCGGAAGTTGTACTCGAACGGGTCGCGCACGTAGCGTGGCAGCACCAGCGCAGCCACGATCGAGATGAGCACGCCCACCGCGAGCAGCGTTTTCGGCGACTGCGTGGACAGCCGCGCCACTCCGTCGGCGAACCAGGGCCCGCGGCTCGACCGGTCGCGCACCCCGCGGCGCCCGCGCCGATCGAGCAGCCAGATCACCGACGGCAGCACGGTCACGGTGGCCAGCCAGGCCAATACCATGCCCATCCCGCCAATCACGCCGAACTGCGAGAAACCGCGAAACCGGGTCAGCACCAGCGACCCGTACGAGATCGAGGCGGCCAGCGCCGCGATGGCGGTGGCGCGGATGGTGCCGGCGACCGCGCGCACCAGCGCCACTTCCGGAACCACGCCAATCTTGCGCTCTTCCTCGTACCGCGCCAGCTGAATGATCGCGAAGTTGATCCCGTTGCCGATGATGATCGAGGCCAGAAAAGCGGTCGACGAGTTGAGGTCGCCAAACGCGAGCTCTGCGATGCCGAACGCGACGCAGGTGCCGACCAGAGCCGGCGCCGCCATCAGAGGCACCGCGCGCATGCGCCCGTAGAACAGAACCACCACGATGCACACCAGCAGCACGCACAGAGCGGTCGCCCACACCAGATCATTCTCGAGCGCGGACCGCTCCTCCAGGTTCGACTCGATGTCACCCGACAGCCCGATCTCGAGCGGTCCATAGCGCGCGGGCGCAAGCTCCGCAATCACGCGCTTGACCTCGCGCACCAGGTGCTCACCCGCATGCTCCTGGAAAATCCCGGTCGGCGGCAGGATGACCACCATCGCGGTGGTGCCGTCGTCGGTCACGAAATGCCCATCGCCGAGCTGCTTGAGGCTCAGGCCCGCGATGCCGCCCGAGCCCTGCCGCTCCAGGCGCGCCTTCATCTGATCCAGCGTTTCGCTGTCGTCCTCGAGGTCGACAAAGAGTGGGTTCTTGCGCTTCTGGATCTCGGTCTGCAGCCGATCGTGCAGCTTGGCCAGGTCGGCAAGCGATGGGTAGAGCCACTTGTGGGCGTCGAACCAGGCGCGCTCGGGCTTGAGGTTGGACACGGCCACCTGAACCACGTCGCGCGGCAGCGTGCGCAGGCGCGCCGCCAGATCATCGGCAAACCGCACGTTCTGGGTGCGGTCGGGCGAATGCACGTTGACGATGAGCGCCTGCATGCCGGGCAGGCGACCCTGCAGGCGGCGCAGCTCCTTGACGCTCGGATCCGCGGTCGGGAGAAGCTCGGCCAGATCGGTTTTGAGCTGCAGCTTGGTTGCCAAAAGAGTGCTGGCGGTGCACAGGAGCGCGGCGCCGCCGACCACGAGCCACGCTCGCTTGCGCAGAAACCGAACGAACCGCTCGGTGCGCGAGGAGATCGGAGGGATGGTCGGCACGGCCTCGTCATACTAACAGGTCCGGGACCGTGGTATAAGCCGCCCATGTCGCGCAAGTTCGTTCGGCTCAAGACCGTGCCGCCGGGGCCCGCGTCGCGCGCTCTGGTGGCCGCCGAGAAGCCCTACCTTGCGCCCGGCACGCAGGGAGTCTGGCAGCTGGCCGGCATCGCGGCCGAGCGCGGTCAGGGCGCGCTGCTCGAGGACGTCGACGGCAACCAGTACATCGACCTGGTGGCCGGGATCTGCGTGGCCTCGCTCGGCTACGGCCACCCGCGGCAGGCGCAGGCGATCGCGGCGCAGGCTCAGAAGCTCGCGGTGGGAAGCTACACCACTGCTCCGCGCGCGTCGCTGCTCAAACGAATTGCCGAGGTGACGCCCAGAGGCGCCGGGCTCACCAAGACCCAGCTCTACTCGAGCGGCGCCGAGGCGGTCGAATCCGCGCTGCGGCTGGCGCGCGCGCACACCAAAAAATTTGAGGTCGTCTCCTTCTGGGGCGGCTTCCACGGCAAGACTCAGGGCGTGCTGGGCCTGATGGGCTCGGACTTCAAGCACGGCCTGGGGCCGCAGGCGCCCGGCCTCCACCTGGTGCCGTACGCCGACTGCTATCGCTGCCCGTTTCAGCTCGAGTATCCCAAGTGCGGTCTGGCCTGCGTCGACTTCATGCGCAAGGCGCTCAAGGTGCAGACCGCCGGCAGCGTGGCCGCGGTGATTGCCGAGCCCATCCAGGGTACTGCCGGCAACGTGGTGCCGCCCGACGACTTCCTGCCCGCGGTCAAGGAGGTGGCCCAGGAGGCGGGCGCACTCTTTATCTCGGACGAAATGATCACCGGCTTTGGGCGCTCGGGCACGATGTTCGGCTGCGAGCACTCCGGGGTTCGGCCCGACATCATGACCATCGGCAAGGCGCTCGGCGGCGGGTATCCGGTCAGCGGTGTGGTTTCGACCGAGGACATCACGCGCGCCGAGCCCTGGTCCAAGCCCTCGTTCAGCTCGTCCAGCTATGGCGGCAACCCGCTGGCTGCCGCGGCCGCCGACGCCACCCTGGCCGCCATTCTGGACGAGGATCTACCCGGCAACGCGCGCCGCGTGGGCAGCGAGATGCTGCGCGCGCTCGCGCCCCTGGTCGAAAAGTATCCGTTCGTCGGGGAGGTGCGGGGGCGCGGTCTCATGA
>DATFWX010000126.1:0-5183 GCA_035258845.1 Polyangia bacterium
CGCAAAGCGGCCACCGCCGCGTCGATCCCGGCCGCCCGGCCCAGCGGCACCGCCCCGATCGTACCGTCGGAGCCGAGCGTGAGCGCCACATACTCGAGCGCGCCCCAGCGCGGCTGTGCGAAGGTTGCGCGGAATCGATAGTGACGGAACGCAACCACCTCGATGAGAGCGCTCGCGGGCGGCAGCGCGGCCGCGACCCGTTCGGCAATGTGCTCGGGCGCCGGCAGAGCCCTCTGGGCGCGCAGCGGCGCCGATTTCACCGCCAGCTCCTGCTCGATCTGCTGGGCCTGCTCGGACAGTTGCACCAGGTTTTCCTGAAAACCCTTGCGGCCCTCGCCCGGATCCAGGCTCGCGCGCGCGAACCGGGTCCTGAGCGCGCGCAGCCGCTCCAGCGCTTCCCGCTCGGGCGCGCCCAGGTCCCGCGCCAGCGCACGCGACGTGTCGGCCGCCTCGTCGAGCGTGCGACCCTTGCGCAACAGCGCCACCGCAAGCGCGAGCCGGCGCACCTCCGGATCCTGGGGCCGTTCGGCCGCAAGCGAATACACCACCTCTTCCTGCTCGCGCAGGCGGGCCAGGAAGGCCGCCATGCGCGCTTCGGTCGCGCTCCCGCTGACCGCACGCAGCATGTGCTCCCCGATGGCGAGCGCGCGCCACTCGAGCGGCAGCGCCTCGGCCGTTCGGCCGGCCGCCACCAGGAGGCGGGCCAGAGCGTCGGCGGCCGTCGCCACGTCGGGATGCTGGGGGCCCTCGGCGCTCTCCATGATCGCGAGCGTGCGCCGCGCGAGCGGCTCCGCCTGGGCCCAGGCCCCGCTCGAAGCGTGCAGGGCGGCCAGGCTGGCCAGCGCCGCCGCCACGCGGGGGTGGTTGGGCCCGTGCGCTTGCTCGAGGATGCGCAAGGCGCGCTCGAGCAGGGGTCGCGCAGCCGCGGCCTGCCCGCGCGCGACCAGCACGCTGCCCAGGTTGACCAGCACAGTGGCGACGCTGGGATGGGCGGGCCCGACCGCGGCCTCGCGGAGGGCGAGCGCGCGCCGGTAGAGCGGCTCCGCGCGCTCGGGTTGGCCCATCGCGGTATACAGGAGCGCGAGGTTGTTGAGCGGGTTGGTGAGGTCGGGGTGCACCTGCCCCTGCGCGCCCTCGTGGATGGCGAGCGCACGCTGGTACAGGGGCTCGGCGCGCGCCAGCTCTCCCATCTTCTTATACACGAGCGCCAGGTTGTTGAGCGCGGTCGCCACGCGCGCGTGATTGGGCCCATAGGCAGCCTCGTAGACTTCGAGCGCGCGCTTCTGGAGCGGCTCGGCGCGCGCGTAGTCGCCGGTGCTCACGTACAGGGCGGCCAGATTGTTGAGCGTGTTGCCGACCTCTGGGTGGCGCGGTCCCAGCACCTTTTCGCGGATCGCGAGCGCGCGCCGGAAGAGCGGCTCGGCGCGCCCGTAGGCGCCCATCGACTCGTACAGCTGACCCAGATTGTTGAGCGAGTTGGCGACCTCGCGATGCTCGGGGCCCAGCGCCTTCTCGCGGATGGCCAGTGCGCGCCGCGCCAGCGACTCCGCGCGCTCGAATGCGCCTTGCGCCCACAACACCGCCGACAGGTTGCTCAGAGCCGTGCCGATGTCCGGGTGGTCGGGCGGAAGCAGCTTCTCCATCATCGCCAGCGCGCGCTCACCGGCAGTCGCGGCCTCCGCGTACTTGCCGACCGCGAACAGCTGATCGACCTGCTGCTCGAGCTGGCGGGCCTGCTCGAGGGGGGCCTGCGGCTGCGACTGCGTTTGCGTCTGCGCCTGCAGGAGCGCGAGCACCAAACCAGGAACCGTGCGCATGGGGCGCAGCTTACTCGAAGTGATAGAGTAGCGGCGAGATGGCTGAGCTGGCTCGGATTGTCTACCTGTTCGGGTTTGCGCTGCTCATGGCGCTGGTAGAAATCGAAATCGAGGGCCCCTGGGGCTGGGCGGAAAAGCTGCCGACCTGGTACCGCGTCGACGGGGCGGCCGCGCGCCTGTACGGCCGTCTGATGAGCGGCAAGCCGCTGACCGGCTATCACGCGTTCATGCTGGTGCTGCCGCTGTTCGCGTTTCACCTCCCATTCGTCGAGGGCCTGCGCTGGAGCTGGGCCGCCGAGGCGCGCCTGCTCGCGAGCTACATGCTGTGGATGGTGGCCTGGGATCTTCTGTGGTTTCTGTTCAACCCCGCCTATGGATGGCGGCATTTTCGGCGCGGCCAGATCTGGTGGCACAACCGGGCCTGGATCGGGCGGTTTCCGATCGATTACTACAACGGCGTGGGAGCCTCGCTTGTGGTCGCGGCCAGCGCCTGGCTCGACGGCCGATCACTGGCCGCGCTGGGCGAGCACGCGCGTCTGTGCGCAGGGTTCGCCATCCTGACCGCAGCCGCCGCCGTGTACGCGCCCGCCTACCAGCGCTGGTATACGCGCATGCGCACACCCGGGACCGACGCGCGCGCGGAGGCCGGGATCTTTCACAGGCAGTAGCCTTGCTGTTGCAGGGCGTCGAGCACCGGCTGGCACTGGTCCGGGCTCAAGCGCTGGACCTGGAATTGGCAGTCGGCCTGCTGATCGAGCGGCAGGAGGTCGCAGCAGGACAGAAGCTGACCACACGCGTCGGGCGTGCCGGAGCCGCCGGCGCCACCGGCGCCACCGTCGCTACCGCCGCTTCCGCTGCCGCCGCTGCCACCGCTTCCCGCGCCGCCGCTTCCGCTGCCGCCGCTGCCGCCGTTGCCGCCGACGCCATCTTCCATCACCAGCCACTGGTGGACGGTGTCTGCCTGCGCGGGCGTCCAAGCGGGTCCCTCGTGCAGGCCTTTGGTGAGCAGCAGCGCGGTCGTCGGATTGCCCATCAGCCGCGGGTTGCTCTTGAGCGAGCCGTAAAACGCGCCGAGCGTGGCGCCCAGAAAGGGAGGCCCCTTGGGCGGCGGCGGCGCGGCTTCCGTCCCCATGTGGCAGCTCGCACAGCTCGCCAGCAGCATGGGTGCCACCTTTTGCTCGAAGAAGGCGCGCGGCCCGCTCGCGCCCCCGCTGTCGCCGGCTGCGCCCGCCCCACCGCCTGCTCCCGGTGGAACAAAGAACTTGCCGGTGCAACCCAACCCGACGAGCCCCAAAGGCCCCGCCACCACGAGAGCCATCGCAATCGCCGCTCGGCGCATGGTGCAGCCTTCCGATCAATTCCCGCGCCACTTGGCAGCCGAGCAGATCCGCGCGCTTGACACCGGGCGCGCCTGTCCGCATCCGATCAGCGACCGGCCCGCTCCCTCGCTAATGCCAGAAGCCGAGCGAAAGTGCGCCGTTTCCGTAGCGCTCGGCCAGGTCGAGGGCGAGCGAAAGTCGCGCTCGATAGGGCTGGTTCCACAGCCCGAACGAAAACAACCGCACGTCGAGCCCGGCGGTGCCATGCACACGCCCGCTCACGTCGCTGAATCGGGCCGGCTCCCAGTAGCTTCCCGCGCGCACGCGCAGCCAGCCCGGCACCCACTCGAACTCGGCCCCACCGCGCACTGACACGCTCGCGCTGCGGCCCGAAGGCTGGAGCTGCTGGTTCAGAAAGGCCGCGATGCCGTCGCCGTTCTCGACCGGCCCGCTGACCACCACGTCGGCTGCCAGCACGAGCTCGCGCTCGTCGCGCCAGCGCGCCGTGATCTTGCGGTTCCAGGGTGTGGCGCCAACCCGCCAGGCCACGCCGGCCGCGATTTCCCAGGGCACCTCCACCTGATTGGGAAGGATGAACCCGTCGCAGTTCATGGGGTCGCAGCCGGTCACGCTGGGAGTCTGGCCGGCCACCGGCAGCGCGGCGCTCAGGCCGACGCGGAGGTTGCTCTCGGGCGGCCGCCACAGCGCGCCGGCCTGAAACGTTGCACCCGAAAGCTCGAACAACGTGCGCGTGCGCTGATCGTTCGCGAACTCTCCAATCGAGAAGGCGCCCACTCGAAGTGACAGCCCGAGCGTCAGTGCATCGTCCCAGAAGCTGCGCGCCAGCACCAGCGCGCCCACCATCACCGTCGGATCAGCCTGGCCCCCGGTACCGGCCTGCACCACATCGCGCCGGAAGGTGGCGGTCAGGCCCAGTCCCCAACTGTGCCACTGACCCAGCAGGCCGCCGGTCAGAAGCAGCGTGCGGCTGACGTGCGTCGTGCTGCCATTGTTGTCGAGATCGGAGCCCAGATCGGGGTTGAGCCAATCCAGGTGCCAATCCCAATCCCAGGTGTCATTGGAAGTGGCCGGACGCACGGCAGCCGCGGCCGGATTGGCGCTCATGTAGGCCGAGCCCTCGGCCACCGCGATCGAGGCCCCGCCCATGCCGACGATTTTGGTCGATCCCAGAACCGCGCCCGAATACAGATCGAGCGTGTAGTTGCGATCGGTGATGGGCGGATGGTCAACTTGTTGTGTCACTTGGAGGAACAGCAGAAAGACTGGGTGCATGCGTATTCATGATAGCCGGTTGCTGACTGTTGTACTCGCCATGCCGTCGCAACGCGGGACGCAAGTGCGCGTGCTCGCAGCGACCCGCACATGGCACGGAGCCTGCTAGGCAAGGCCCGTTGCATGGCGAGCCGCAACGACCGCACGTTGGTTCGTCGCTACCTCGCGCGTGAAGCGGCCGGCCTGCCGATCGAGCCCACGCTGCCCGCGCGACCGCGGTTCGGTGAGTTTCTGGTCACGCGCGGCGCCATCTCGCGTGTGCAGCTCCTGCGCGTGCTGGTCGAGCACAGCATCCACGGCGACCGTCTGGGCAGCGTGGTGGTCGGGCTCGGCATGTGCCCGCATTGGCGGGTCGAGTTGCTGGCGCTGCAGTATCACCGCTACCAGCAGGCGGTGCTGAGCCAAGGCGCTCGCCTTTCGTGGCCCGATGTGCCCCCCGACGACACCGCCGACCCCACGCTGACGCGGAGCCTCCGTCGACCCTTGTAGCGGTTTGCGGCTGCGTGTAACGTCCGCAGCCGCACGAGGAGGCCCCGTGGACACGCTCACAAGCCTGACCTACGAGGTGACGGGCCGGATTGCCCGCATCACCCTGAATCGACCGCAACGTGGCAACGGCATCACGTTCGAAATGCCGCGCGAGCTGGCGGCCTGCGTCGAGCGAGCCAGCCTGGATCCGGCCGTGCACGTGATCGCTCTGGCCGGCAACGGCAGCGGCTTTTGCGGCGGCTACGATCTGGTAGCGGCTGCGGAG
>DATFWX010000127.1:0-8606 GCA_035258845.1 Polyangia bacterium
AGGCTGTCCAGAATGCCGCCCTTCAGGAACGACTGGTCGTCGCTTGTGATGAGGCGGGCCGCCTCGCCAAAATGGTAGTTGTCATCGAGCCAGTCGATGATGAGCTGGCGCAGCGCAGCCGACATGCGTCCCCCCGTCAGAACTGAGCATAG
This sequence comes from Polyangia bacterium, assembly GCA_035258845.1. Classification (GTDB taxonomy): domain Bacteria; phylum Myxococcota_A; class Polyangia; order JAHFDS01; family DATFWX01; genus DATFWX01. Next base: position 153 of record DATFWX010000127.1, read on the forward strand.
ATGAAGGTACCGCTCGAGATGGGAACGAACAAGAGCAGGTAGGCGATGGCAAGCCCGATCGCGGCGCCCCGAAGCGGCGAGGGAAGCGCCCACAGGCGCGCCCGCACGGCCTGGGCGCGCGGCCGCTCGAGCAGGTGGTAACCAACGAAGAATGCGAGGCAGACCAGGAGGTTGAGATTGCGCAACGGCGGTGCCTCCAGCGGCAGCAGGCGCCCCGCCGGGGCAGAAAGGAGCGCGCGCGCGAAGGCGCCGGCCTGGGCCAGCGTGGGCGCGCGAAACGGAACCAGCGTGGCGAGGAAGAAGAGCTGAGTGATGGTCCAGGCCGCGGCCGCGTAGGCGGTGCTCTTGCGGCGCGCGACCCAGACCCGGTCGCGTCGACACAAACCCTTGTAGAGCTGACCCCACTGGAATTGCACGACCAGAGCAAGGCCGTGCAGCAGGCCCCAGAGCAAAAAGGTCCAGCGCGCGCCGTGCCACAGTCCCGAGGCCAGAAACACCACCACGAAGCCGAGGCGCAGGCGGCCCCGGAAAAAGCCCTGGCCGGTCGTGAGCGGTCCATAGATATAGTCAAACAGCCAGGTGTTGAGCGTGATGTGCCAGCGCCGCCACATCTCGAGCATGCCTTTGGAGAAGAACGGGTAGTTGAAGTTGACCGGCAGCTCGATGCCGAGCAATCGCCCGCATCCAATCGCCATCTCGCTGTAACCCGAGAAGTCGCAGAAGACTTGAATCGCATAGCCCAGCAGCGCGACCCAGTGACCGGCGGTCCCGTAGACGTCAGGATGGGCGAACACGGGATCGACCACCCACTGGCCCAGGTAATCGGCGATGTAGGCTTTTTTGATGAAGCCCAGAAAGAAGATGCCAGCGCCTGCGCCGAGCTTCTGGGCGTCGAGGCGGCGCGGCTCGGCGAGCTGCGGCAGAAGCTCGCTGCCGCGCACGATGGGCCCCGCGATGAGCTGCGGGAAGAAGGCCACGAAGGTGGCGAACTGGAGCGGCGAGCGGCAGGGCTCCAGGCGCTCGTAGTAGACATCGATGATGTAGGCCAGCTTCTGGAAGGTGTAGAAGGAGATGCCGAGCGGAAGCAGGAGATGCAGGACCGGCAGGGGCGCGCCCAGGCCGACCGTCGTCAGCAGGCGATTGAGCGACTCGGCGAAGAAGCCAGCATATTTGAAGTAGGCCAGAACGCCCAGGTTGAACAGGAGGCTGGCGGCGAGCGCGAGGCGGCGGCGCGGCGGCGCGTCACGCCAGCGGCCGAGTGCCCGGCCCACGCCGTAGTCGACCGCGGTCGAGAGCACGAGCAGCGCGAGGAAGCGCGGCGACCAGCTGTAATAGAAGAAATAGCTCGCGAGCAGCAGAAACGCGTTCTGGAGGGGCGCGCGGCGCGGCAACACCCAATAAAGGAGAAAGACCAGCGGGAAGAAGAATGCGAACTCGACTCCGGAAAAGCTCACGACGCGAGGGCGAGTATACCCGATTGCGTACCGTGATATTCTGACCGCAGATGGCGGAAGAGGAACCAGAACAGGCGCGCGCGCGACTGCGCAACGTGGGCGGAACCAAGGGCGGGCTGGCCGAGTTCCTGATTGGGCTCGCGCTGCTTACGGGCGGGGGCTACCTGTTTCTCGACAACGTGCTGGTCACCGGCAACGTGTGGTCGGGCTTCTTTGGGGTCTCGTCGTTCGGGCTCACGCTGATCCCGATTTTCATTGGCATTGCGATCCTGTTCTTCAACGGCAAGTCGGTTCTGGGTTGGCTGCTCACCGGCGGCGGCGCGGTCGCGATCTTCGTGGGTGTGCTGGCGCGCATGAACATCTGGTTCAAGCCGACCAGCCTCTTCAACACGCTGCTCATGCTGGGGCTGATGGCGGGCGGCATCGGGCTGATCGCGCGCGCGCTGCGGCCGCACTAAAGCGGGACCCGATGGTCAGGGGCTACACTGGCCCGCAGAGCACCGGCGGATGAGGGAGCAGGGCCGCATGCAGCGCGCGTAGACACAGTCGCCGAGCTCCGACTGAAAGGCGTCCGCACCCGCCTGGTTTATGCTGCGGCCGTCGCATGAAACCCCGAGCGTGCAGATGGGAACGCATTCGGAATCCGCGCTGCAGCTTCGATGCGCCGCAATGAACTGCTCCAGGCGCTGTTGACAGGTGAGCGGGGCCGGGGCGGGCAGACAGACGCCAGGGCAGTCTGCACCGACGGTCGGGTCGCAGCTGTCCGTGGGGTCGTCGACGCAGGCCAGGTCGGAGGTCGGGCACGTAATCCAGCCGCCAGCGGTGCCGCCGCACTGGAAGCGACAGGTGCCGAGGCAGGAGCTGCCGGCCTGGGCCGGGCTGCAGTGGTCCGTGACCGGATCATGGAAGCACCTCTGCCCGTCCGGGCACGGGATGTCGTCGATGCCCCCGCATGAAGCCGCCGGATCGTCGGCCTTGCCGCCCACGCTGCCGCTGGTTCGGTCGTAGGGCTCGGGCGGCGGACCACAGCCCAGGACGGCGAGCAGGGTCAGAGCGGAAATGGTTGCATGTGGAAACCGCGTGAGACAGTGCATAAGACCTCGCTTCCGCGAAAGGTGGCGTCCACGCCTGCCGTTGGTGAGAGCGTCCGCGCGCGGTGCAAGCTTGACGCCAGCAATCGGGTGGAGTCGCTGCGCGAAGTTAACGCCGGGTCTTGCGTCGAGAAGCCTGGCCAGCGCAACTGCGCTGGCCGGCTCGCGCTGGTCCGGGTGTCTCTGCACGGCGACTGCTGCCGCTGGTCGAGTGCGGGCGGCCGCGCGCGCGCTATCGAGCCGGCACGCGCTGGGCGGCATGGTGAGGACGATGACGACGCTTGAGCTGTCACCTGCGCTGCTGAGTCTTTTTTTCAACAGACGATGAATCACTTCCTCACACCGCGCGGTTACAGGTGCGGCAGCGACGAGGTCGCAAACTGGCGCAAGGGTGCGACCCGGAACAGGACAGGCGCCAATACCCGGTGACAAGTCTCCGCTTGGTGATCTCTGGTACGAGACATGCGAGAGCCGCCCGTATACATCGCATTTGCAGCTCCCACTTTCGGCCAAGGAGGACACCATGAAGCGGACCATCGGCAGGGAACTCGACTCCCGACAGCTGAGGACGGTCGCGGGCGGCGGCTGGTTCTCGAACAACTGGTTTTTCGGCTACAACTTTGCCTGCCAGAGCGGCGCCGACAACGCCTACAACGTTGCCTTCGAGCTCAACCAAATGGATCAGCGAGACCAGGGCCTGGACTTCGATTACGACTCCGCCCGCAGCGCCGGATGGGCGGCCTCCGACGACTTTATGGCGAACGACCCATCATGCCAATAGGTGGGTTTGGAAAAGCGGACGGGTCGAGAGTTAGCCGAGCGAATGGGCGCGGGGGCGGTGGCAAGGGGAGCATGGTGGGGCAGCTTGATAAAGCGCGTTACGTCACCTAAAGCCCGCTAAAGCCCTCGCATTCTGGCGCCCGGCGAGTTTACCAAACTTTACACGGGTGAAAAATAACCTTTACCCGGATCCCGCATCCTTTCGAGAAAGCGGTTTTTCATGAAAGGAGAACGGTCATGAGACGGTGGTTCGGGACAATCGGGATCGCGGCGCTGGCGGCGCTGGTGGTGGCCGGGGCGAGCGCGCTGGCGGCCAGCCATTTCGGCGCGGGACACCACGGCTTCTGGAAGCAGCGCATCAGCGCCCACATCGACGAAGTGCTGGGCGCAGCCAAGGCATCGCCCGATCAGCGCACGCTGGTCCACGCGGCCCGCGATCACGTGTTCGATACCATGCAGGCCAACCAGAACGGGCACGCGGCCGACTTCAAGCAGGCGCTCGCGTTGTTCGCGGCCGATCGCATCGACCCGGCCCAGGTGCAGGCGCTGCGCGCGCGCCACCAGGCGGCCATGAAATCGACTGGGGACGCCATCGTGCAGGCGCTGACGGATGCGCACGACGCCTTCACGGCGGCCCAGCGCCAGGCCGTGGTGGCGTACCTCAAGTCGCACCGGCCCGACGCCCAGATGGGCGAGTGGCACCTGGCCATGGGCAAGCGCATGGTCACGGCGCGCGTCGACGGCGCGCTCGATGTGCTCAAGGCCTCCGACGCCCAGCGCTCGGCCATCCACGCTTCGGTCGATCGTGCCGTGGCGGCGGTCGAGCAGGTCCACAAGCAGCACCAGGCCGACCGGGAAACCGGCCTCGCCCTGTTTGCGGCCGACCGCATTGATGCCAGCAAGCTGGCGGCGCTGCGTGCACAGCGCGAAAGCGAGATCACGAACGCGGGCGACGCCATCGTGCGCGCGGTGACCGAAGTGCACGACACCCTGACCGCCGCTCAGCGCCAGCAGCTGGTGGCGTTCCTGCAGGCGCATCATCGCCACTTCGGCGAGGGAGCCCCCAAGTAGACTCCGCGCCCTTGCAGCCGCAGCGGAGCGCGCCCGAGCGAGAAGAGGTATTCTTAGCGCGGCATGAGCAGCCAGCGCAGGCGCGGGGTTTCGAGGCTTGCGAGCGGAGTTCAGCGGAGCGAGCCGCCGAGCCGCGCCCGAGCGAGCTGCGAAAGAACACAGTGACCCAGCGCACCGCCGCGCTCTTGATCGACGACGACGCGCGCCTGGCCGCGCTGGTGGCCGAGTATCTGGGCAAGAACGACGTCGACGTGACCGTCGCCGGCGACGGCGAGAAGGGGCTACACACGCTGGCGCGCGGCCACTTCGACGTCGTGCTGCTCGACATCATGCTGCCGGGTGTCGACGGGCTGGAAGTGTGCCGGCGCATCCGGGTCGAAAGCCGCCACCCCGAAGTCCCCATCCTGATGCTGACCGCCAAGGGCGACGACGTGGACAAGATCGTCGGGCTCGAGCTGGGCGCCGACGATTACTTGGCCAAGCCGTTCAACCCGCGCGAGCTGCTGGCGCGCATCCGGGCGGTGCTGCGACGCACCGCGCCCCCGGCCGGCGAGCGCGTCCGCTTTCGCTCCGGCCTGCTCGAGATCGACTTCGCGGCCCGCGAGGTCAAGGTGGCCGGCAAGCGCCAGGTCCTGACCCACTTCGAGTTCGAGCTTTTGTCCTGTCTCGCGCGCGCCGCCGGTCGCGTGCTGTCGCGCGAGCATCTGATGGACGCGCTCAAGGGCGCCGAGTACGAAACCTTCGACCGCTCGATTGACGTGCACGTCTCCAAGCTGCGCGCCAAGCTCGAGCCCAACCCGAAAGAGCCGCGTTACATCAAGACCGTGCGCGGCGTCGGCTACGTGCTGGCCCGGGATCGATGAGCATGCGGCGCCTGTACACCCGCATCTACCTGCACTTTCTGGGCGTGCTGGTCGTGGTCGGTCTGGCCTCGGTCATGGTCTCCTGGATCACACGGGCCCCGTTCCCGCAGAGGTCGGCCGCGCGCCTGGCGCGTCACCTGGCCGGCCTGGTACGCGATCAGTGCGGGGAGCCCGCGTCGTGCGCGCGCGTCGTGAACCGGTTGTCCGAGGAGCTCGATATCGATCTGACCCTGCGCGGCCCCGATGGCCGCGTGATCGCGATGGCGGGCCGCGAGCTGCCGGTTCTCACGGCCGCCGATGTGAAACCCTCGGGCGCCGAACCGATCGGGCTCAAGCGCGGTCGTGGCTTCATCGGCGCGGTCCCCATCGTCAAGGACGGTGCCGTGGTCGGTGTGCTCGAGGCCGCGCACCGGTTCGGGATGCCCTGGCGTCCGATCGCGACGCTGGCGCTGGTGCTGGTCGTGGTCGGGCTGGCGGTGGCGCCGCTGGCGCGCCGTATCTCGCGTCCGGTCGAAGAGCTGATCGAGGCCAGCCGACGCCTGGGCGGCGGCGACCTGTCGTACCGGGTGCAGGCGCGCTCCTGGCACGCGCCCCATCGCGCCGACGAGCTGGCCGCGCTGACGCAGGCCTGGAACGAGATGGCCGAACGGGTCGAGCGCCTGGTGCGGGGGCAGAAGGAGCTTCTGGCCAATGTCTCGCACGAGCTGCGCTCGCCGCTCGCGCGCATCCGGGTCGCGCTCGAGCTGGTGCCGCGCGATGGCGAAACCGAGTCCCGGCTGCGCGACATCGAGCTCGACCTGGCCGAGCTCGAGCGCCTCATCGACGACGTCCTGACCGCATCCAAGCTGGAGACCGCCGGTCTGCCCACTCACATCGAGCCGGTCGAGGTAGAAGCCCTGCTCGAGCAGCTGCGCGAGCGGGCCGCGCACGACCCGACCACGTCCGGCAAGGACGTGCGCGTGCAGGCGCACGCGGGCGCGCCCGATGAGGTTTCGGCCGACGGCGGGCTGCTCAAGCGCGCCCTCTGGAACCTGGTCGAGAACGCGGCCAAGTACGGCGCGCCGCCCATCACGCTCGAGGCCGAGCGTCGCGACGGAGTGCTCGCGCTCAGCGTGGCCGACGAGGGACCCGGCATCGCGCCGGCCGACCGCGAGCGCGTGCTGGCGCCGTTCTTCCGGGCCGACAAAGCCCGTACACCGGGCCCACCGGGCGCACCGGGCGCACCGGGCGCACCGACGCGCGGCTTCGGCCTCGGGCTGACCATTGCGCGTCGGGTGGCCGAGGTGCACGGCGGCTCGATCGCGATCGAGAGCGCGCACGGCGAGCGCGGCTGCAAGGTTACGCTACGCATCCCGATTCCGTCCTGAGCACGATCGGGTGCAGCCGAAGGTGTGCACTGCCGCTCTCGACCCCAATGATTTCGCGTAAAATAGCTGGCTTGGGACTTGCGAGATGACGGCACATGCGGGCTTGCGCGCTGCACTGGCTGCTGCCCGGCCTGCTTGCGGCCTGCGACGGGGGACCGATGGGCGGCGGCCCTGATAGCGGCCCCGCCGACGGCGGCGCGACCGGTGATGGCGCCATGAGCTGCCCGCCCGGCCCGGCCGTCCAGGACGCGCCGGCCGACCCGCATCCGGTCTTCCCCGAGCCGCGCTATGCCAAAATCGGCCCGCTGGGCGCGCGCGTGCGCACCGCCTGCGTCGATCTGAGCGCGCTCGGGTTTGCCCATGCGGCGCTCGAAGCGCGCGTGGCCGATCTGCTTTTACAAGCCGGGCTCGAGGGCGCGCCTGCGCCCGCGACCGCGTGTGCGTGCGACTTCGCACTCACGTTTGCGGCCAGCCCGCCCGCGCTGCCGGCCCAGGCGTCCGCGGTCTGGGCCGCGGCCGGAAGCTCTGCCGAGCGCCATCTCGCGCTCACCGAATCCCAAGACGGTCGCGCCCGCGCCACCCTGTACGCCGCCAGCGAGCGCGGCGCCCTGTATGCGCTGCGGGCTGCGCTCGCGCTTGTGCAGCCCGATCCGGCCGCTCCGACCGCGCGTCGGGTCGCGACCGCCACCATCGTCGACTTCCCGGGCTTTGCCGGGCGGGGCGTGGTCGAAGGCTTTTACGGCCCGCCCTACTCGGTCACCGATCGCACGACGCTCCTGCGACTTCAGGATCGGCTGCGCGAAAACGCGTTCATCTACGGGCCCAAGAACGACCCCTACGCGCGCGATCAGTGGCGCGATCCCTACCCGCTCACCGGCACCGGCGCTGGCGCCGGCCAGGTCATCCAGGTGGCCGCGCACGAGGCCGACCGCCTGCTGGTCGACTTCATCTGGAGCATCAGCCCCGGGCTGTCGTACGACTTTGCCAACGACGCGGCCGAGTTTGCGCGCCTGACCGCAAAAATCGAAAACCTGCGCAGCCTGGGCGTGCGCCGGTTCGCGCTGTTCCTCGACGACATCGGGAGCGCCAACGCAACCCAGCACGCGGATCTCATCAACCGCACCGCCGACTATCTGAGGTCGCGCGACGCGCAGGCGCACCTGATCGTGGTCGGCACGCGTTACGCGTTCGGCCCCGACGCCTACACCGACACGCTGGGCCAGCGGCTGCATCCCGACATCGAGGTCATGTGGACCGGTAACGACATCGAGCCCGCGACCATGACCGCGGCCGACATGGGCGCCGTGAACCGCTCGCTGCGCCGCAGCGTCACCATCTGGGACAACTGGCCCAATGCGCCCGGCAGCTTCACCGGCCGCTCGGCCGACCTCCACGCCGCGGTCGCCGGCTACTACTCGAATCCGGTCCTGAACGAGCAGGCGGCGCATCCGCCCGCCGTGTTCTGGCAGGTGCTGGGTGCCATCAGCGACTACCTGTGGGATCCCGAGCGCTACGCCCCCGACCCGGGCTCATCCTTCCAGCGCTGGCAGCCCATCCTGAGCCGCTGGCTGCCCCAGGTGGCCCCGTGCTCGCCCTGCGGCAGCTTCGGAGCCGGCTGGACCTGCAGCCCCACCGACCGCAACACGATTTACTACTGCGATGGCCGCTGCCTGACCGGTCTGCCCTGCCCGGGCGACTGCCAGCTCCAGCCCAATCCCCACCCCGACATCTGCCGCTGATCGGGCGGCCGGCCGCTCGGTTTACAAAACTTTACCGCCCGCTGACCGATCGTTTACGCGACATGCCCAGCTTGTCTTCGTAAGACGTT
>DATFWX010000128.1:0-19928 GCA_035258845.1 Polyangia bacterium
GACGACGCGGGGGTGCGGCTGGCGCTGACGACCCCGAACGGCATCTTCACCGAGCTGCCCAACATCGCCTTCGACGACGGCACGCACGGCACCTACGATGCCAAGCTGCCCGACGTGCTCATGGCCAACGCGGGAGCCAGCGTGGATCTGATCTACGGCGGTGGGGCGGCCGCAGTGTCGACCGATCGCTCGGTGGCGCTTGGCTTCCCGTTCGAAACCATCTACGGGCGCGGCTCGCGGGTATCGGTGATCGGGCGCATCCTCGAGCATCTCAATGTCGCCAAGGACCGCATCCCGATCCCGGGGCCGGCACACGATGCCGGCTGCGGCTGCGCGGTCGGCCGAGCCCAGGTCGAAGGCGCGCCCGCACGCGCGCAGGCCGGGCTGGCGCTGCTGGGGCTGCTTGCGCTCATGGGCAGCCGGCTTCGGCCTCGAGGTAGAGCAAAAGGTCGAGCTCGGCCGTAGGCAGCCCGTCGCCGGGCCCACCCCTGACCCGGCGCGGGGTTGTAAGGTGCACGCGCAGCATGCGGGGCGGAGCGAAAAGCTCACGCGCCAGCGTGTCGGCGTCGGTGGACCAGATCAGGATGAGATCATCGCGATCGAGCTTGCGCAAAAGCTCGATGACCAGATCGATCGCGCCCGACGGCGGCACTGGAACGCCGGCCGCCCCCGCCGCGCCTGCACCCGCGCCCGCGATCGTGTGCGCGACCTGCACCCATTGCGGCGCGCTCGTGCGATCGTTTTCGGCCAGCCGCAGCTCGAGCCCGCGCCCGTGCAGCGTGCGCAGCGGCCGATCGAGCAGCCGCAGGCCCTCGAAGAAGTGGATGCGGTCGCCGGGCCGGTAATCCTCGGGCGCCGACACGTGGGTGAGGTCGACCTCGGGCGGGCGGCCGGGCTGCCGCGCTCCGGTCACCCACAAAAGCAGCATGGGCTGCTTGGCCCGCTTGAGCCGTGCCAGCTCGGTGTGCGGGTACTCGCGCACGATGGCCTGCGCCACCTCGAGCACCAGCCGGCCTGAGCGGATCGCGCACGGGTCGTCGGCGGGCGCGCTCTGCACTTGGGCGCGCGCATCCTTGAGCGGAAAGCCGCTCATCTGCTCGGGGCCGCTGCAGCCGCCGGCCGTGAAGGCGGCCAGGGTGAGGAGCGCGAGCAACGCGGCCGGGGTCGGCACGGTCGGCGCATCTTAACAGGCGCCGTGCGCCGTGCGCGAGCCATGGTAGGCTGCTTTTCGTGGCGTGGGATGCGGTCGTCATCGGCGGGGGGGTGATGGGGTGCGCGGTCGCGCACCGGCTGGCCCGGCGTGGTCTGCGTCGGGTCGCGGTGCTCGAGCGTAGCATCCCGGGCGCAGAGGCGTCCTCGGCCGCCGGTGGCATCCTAGGTGCACAGGCCGAGAGCGCAGCCGGGGGCGCTTTTCTGGATCTGGCGCTCAAAAGCCGCGCCGCCTGGCCGGCCTACGCCGAGGAGCTGCACGCGGCCACCGGGGTCGACATTCAGTACTGGCCGTGCGGCCTTTTGCAGCTGGCGCTGGACGCCCAGCAGGCGCGCCAGCTCGAGCAGGCGCTGGCCTGGCAGCGCGCCAGTGGTCTCCGTGCGCAGGCGCTTTCGGGCGCCGAGGTGCGGGCGCTCGAGCCCGCAGTCACCGACTCGGTGCGGGCGGGCCTGCTCCTGCCCGACGACGGTCAGGTCGAGCCACGCGCGCTCATGCGGGCCCTGCAGCTCGCCGCGGCGGCGGCGGGCGTGGAGTTTCGGACCGGCTACGTCAAGCGCGTGGTGCAGTCGGGCGGGCGCGCGCGCGGGGTCGAGCTCGACAGCGAGCTCATGGAAGCGGGTGCGGTCGTGCTGGCGGCCGGGAGCTGGAGCGGCCTGGTCGACGGCTGCGCACTGCCTGCGCGGGCCGTGCGCCCGGTGCGCGGCCAGATGGTGCAGCTCGAGACGCGGCCGCCGATCGCGCGCCACGTGCTGCTTTTGGGCCACGGCTACGTGATCGTCCGGCGCGACGGGCGCGTGCTGTGCGGCTCCACCATGGAACAGGTCGGCTTCCAGAAGGAAGTGACTGCGGGCGGGTTGCGTTCCATCCTGGACCTGGCGCTCGCGATCGTGCCTGCGCTCGCCGACGCCCCGGTCAGCGGCTTCTGGTCCAACTTTCGACCCTACACCGAGGACCAGCTGCCGGTGCTCGGCGGAACGCCGGTCGAGGGCCTGTTTCTTGCCACCGGCCACTTCCGCAACGGCATCCTGCTGGCGCCCATCACGGCCGAGATCGTGGCCGACTGCATCGTCGACGGGCGCGCGCGCCTGGACCTGACCCCGTTCCGGGTCGAGCGATTCGGCGCCTAGCGCCCGTCGGTGCCGGTCAAAAACGTCCGATCGCCCCCACTCCGGCTGCCAGATTGGACCCCTCGTTCAAAATGATGGGGGCTATGGTGATCGACGCACGCAGACGGTCAGCCTCCTGCTGTTTCAGGATCCCGCGGCGGATGAGCAGCCCACCGGACAGGAAGGAGCCCATGACGACGACGGTCATCACCAGCAACGGGACGGCTTGACACGACCGGCTGCAGGCCCCCGCCGCCTCCTCGCTGGTATCGCACTTGCAGCTCAAGGTGGCGGCTCCGACCATGCCCACGACGCCGAGCGTTCCCACACCAAGCAAAACACCACCGCCCGCTTTCGACCAGCGTGCGCTGCTCTCGAGCTCGGAGAGGGCTGTCGGCTGCTGGGCTTCTGGGGCCGCTCCTTCGTCCGCGGCGGCAGCTCCCGGGCTCAGAAGCAGGCGGCCCCCCAACGTGATCACCGCCACCGTCGAGATCGTGCGAGTGTGTCGGCGCATGCCCACCACCGCATGCGAAGCCAATGCCACTCTCCTAAGTGTCCGATCGAGCGCGCGAGCATCGCGATTTCCGTCGAAGATTCGACGGAGGCCGATCAATATTGAACGCGGATTACGGATTCTGCGCGCCCTGCTCGATCCAGTCGGCCAGCACGCGCGCCGGGTCGTGCGCGAGCGCGGGCGTCCGGTGACCGAACGTGTGCGCCAGCCCGAGCGCCTTCCACAGAAGGTAGCTCGCGGCCGAGCTGCCCGGCACGATGAGCACCGAATCCGGCTGTCCGCGTGCGCTGCGCGAGACCGCGCCCAGCACCCCGGCCGCGCTCTCCAGATCCAGCCCCGCCACCCCGGTCGCGCTCGCGTGGCAGCCCGAGGCCGCACACACCGCAAGCGCGGGCAGCACCTCGGCGCCCAGCTTGCGCAAGGTCGGCGGCGGCGGGGGCGGGCCCGGTCCGCCACCGGTGAAGAACAGCAGCTTCTCGGCTTGCTTGAGGGGCGCGCCCGCGAACGAGCGCAGATCGGTCGAGATGGCGAGCGTGTACTCCAGGTACGGCTGCAGCCCGCGCGCCGCGCGCACGCGCACGCTACGCTCGACTAGATCCACGCGCGCGGTGCCGGTCACGCGCACGCCGGGCGTGGACAGAAGCCACGTCCCGTCGAGCTGGGGCGGGTAGGGCACGTCCGAGAACCGAACCTCGATGATAACGTCGGTCGCAACGCCGGTGTCGCCATAGCTGGGGCTGGAATCGACGACTGAAAAGGGGGGGGCGGGAGCAGTCGGAAAGGGTGCGTCCGCAGCGTCCAGGCACCCCGCAACCAGGGGGAAAAGGGCGAGCCCGGAGCGCCGCCAGCGGCCGGTCACGACTCCGCGTAGGTCCGGATCTGGTCGCGCATGACCTCTTCGTTGATGCCGCTTCGAAGATAGTCTTTGAGGCAGTCGGCAAGCGTGACCATCATGTCTTCCACGCCCCGATCCTCGACCAGCTTCGCCATCAGCGCCCGCCCTTCGCGGCTCTCGTCGTCGCGCAGAAAATCGCGCACCATCTCCAGGGTCAAATCACCATCGAAATCAAGCATGAGGTGGTCGAGCAAGTACGCGATAAGCTGTTTCACTGTGAGCCTCCGACTTAGCTGGCCATGCTAATATAACAAGCTGGGGACGAGCGCAAGCATTGAAAGTCCCGCGACTTCTTCTTACCGGCATGGCTGCGTTGCCGGCACCGGATCGGCATGGGGCCCAGCTGCGCAACGTGGTCAAGGCGCTCACGCCCCGGTTCGCCGTCGACGTGATGGCGCTCAAGGGCGCCGACCAGGCGGTGGTCGAGCACTACCTCAAGGCGCGCCTCTTACGGGTGCCCGCGGGCGCGCTCACGCTGGCCGAGCAGATCGACGCTTTCCGGCGCGCCGTGCGCCGCCAGCTCGACGGCGAAGAGTACGACGTGATCCATTTTCGCGACGCCTGGAGCGGCCTGCCCATCTGCGAGCGGCGCTGGGACATGCCGAGCCGGCTGGTGTTCGACGTCGCGCTGTCGCCGCAGAGCGAGCCGCGCGCAGCCGATCGCGAGCTGGCCGCCACTCTGTTTCAGAGTGAGTCGTACTGCCTCGAGCGCTCGGACCTCATCCTGGTGCCGACCCAGACCGCGCGCCTGCACCTGGAGCGGGCCGGTTTCGGAGGCGAGGTGGCGGTGGTTCCGCCCGGCGTCGATATCGACCACTTCGACTGGGAGCCGCCCAGCCTGCGGGCGGCGCGCCCGGTCATCCTGTATGCCGGTCGCATCGCGCCCGGACGTCGCGTGCGCCTGCTCCTGGAGGCAGTCTCGCTGCTCATGGAAAAGCACGACTTCGAGGTGTGGCTGTGCGGCGCGGTCGACGACACGCTGCGCGCGCCGCTCGACGATCTGGTCGGAAAGCTGGGCCTGCGCGAGCGCCTGCGCGAGCTGGGCCCGGTCGACCACGACGACATGCCGCGCATCATCGCGCAGGCGACCGTATGCGTCGCACCCAGTGCCGCCGACGCTGCCGAGCGCCCGCTGGCCAGCCCGCCCACCAAGCTGCTCGAATACATGGCCTGCCGCCGCCCGGTGGTGGCACCCGATCGCCCGTGCGTGGCCGAGATCGTCACGCGCGACCGGCACGGCCTGCTGTTCCAACCCGGCGACGCCTCCGACCTGGCGGCCTGCCTGCGCCGCCTGCTCGAGGATCCCGGGCTGGCCGAGCGCCTGGCCAAGGCCGGCTACGAGCTGGTGCGCGAGCGCCATCCGGCTTCGGCATCGCGACGCGCGCTGCTGGAGGCCTACGCGCGCGTGGTGCCGGCCGATCTGTACCGTCCGGTCGCGCACGCGGCGGGCGCGCCGATCGACGTCCTGCCCGCCCACGCCGACACCACCACCTCGCGCCGCGAGCAATGGGTGACCGAGACCCCGGCCACGCTGGCGGCCGCGCCGGCGGACGTCGATCGGGTCGACTTCGAGGCCGCGGGCGCGCTGCTGTCGGGTGAGACCGATCGCGAAAAGTCGTAGTATCCTCCGTAAGGGAGGTGATCTCCACAATCTTGCTCGGCGTCCTGCTCAACCTCTTGTGCGGCCTGGTGCTCGCACACAGCGCGCGCGCGCTCATCCGCGCCCACCAGGGCAAGTTCGTGCAGTGCGCGGCCCTGCACGTCGGGCTGGCATTCGAGGCGCTGGTCATGTGGCCGACCGCGCTTTATTTCTATTTCGCCCATCCCGATTGGACCTGGATGTACTGGCTCGATCCGCGCCGCATCCCACGCGGCGTGGTGGTGCTCGTGCTGATCGTCGACGCGGCCGCGCTCGCCGCCGGCCTGCTCCTGGGCTATTCGCTCATCCGTGCCGGCAAGTTCCGCGAGCTCTTGCTTGCGATCTGTGGCAACGGCGCCATCGTGCTGACCGTGCTCACGCTGCTCAGGCGGCGCTTCTTTCACTACGGCACCTTCGACGACTGGCAGGCCGGGGCCACGCTTCTGCCGCTGGTCGAGGTCAAGCTGGGGTGGGTGCTGGCGATTTCCGTGCTCACGGTCGGCGGTGCGCTCGGCTACGCGAGCTGGCAGCTTCACCTGGCCGGCCGGCGCATTTCTTGAATTGCGGCGAGCGATCTGGTAGCGTCGAGCAGCTATCCCATGCGAGCCGTGCGGCTCCTCCTGCTCCTATGCGTTGGCGTCGGCCTTGGCTGCGGCCCCATCGAATACATGAGCCAGGTCACGCGCAAGGCCGCCTACGCGGTCGAGGCCGCCCGGGCCGTGGGCGCCGACAAGCTGGCGCCCTATGAATACACGAGCGCGGTCGAGTATCTCCATAAGGCGCGTGAGGAGGCCAGCTACGCGCAGTTCCAGTTCGCGATCGCATTTGGACACAAGTCGGAAGACATGGCCGAGAAGGCGCGCCTGCTGGCGCTCGAGCGGGCGCGCGAGCAGCCGGCCGCGCCGCCGACCGGGAGCCCAAGCCCGTGAAGTGGCTTGCGGTGGCACTCGCGCTCGCGGCCGCGGCCGCCGGCGGCTGTGCTGGGGTCGAGCTGGAAGGTCAGGTACGCGGCATCCAGAACCTGAACAAGACCGCGCGCGAGAACGGCGCCTACAAGTGCGCGCCCCGCGAGCTGGCGCTGGCCGAATCCAACGTCGAGTTTGCGGCCACCGAGCTGCACGAGGGCGACTATTTCCGGGCCCGCGAGCATCTGCGCATCGCGGACGAGAACGCGCGCGCGGCCCTGGCCAGCTCGCCGCGCGAGAAGTGCAACCCGACGGTGGTCGTGCTGGGCGACCGCGACACCGACGGTGACGGCATCCCCGACAGCCGCGACAAGTGCCCCACCGAGCCCGAGGACAAGGACGGCTTCCAGGACGAGGACGGCTGCCCCGATCCCGACAACGATCAAGACGGCATTCCGGACGTCAGGGACAAGTGCCCCAACGAGCCCGAGGACAAAGACGGCTTCCAGGACGAGGACGGCTGCCCCGATCCCGACAACGACAAAGACGGCATCCTGGACAAGGACGACAAATGCCCCAACGAGCCCGGGCCCAAGGAAAACGACGGCTGCCCGGACAAGGACACCGACGGCGACGGCATCGTGGATCGGCTCGACAAGTGCCCGCTCGAGCCGGGCCCGCCCGGCTCCGACGGCTGCCCGCAGAAGTTCAAGCTGATCGTGGTCACCAACGAGAAGATCGAGCTCAAGCAGAAGATCTATTTTGCGACCGCCAAGACCAACATCCTGCCCAAGAGCTTCCCGCTCATGAACGAGGTCACCGAGGCCCTGCGGACCCGCCCCGGCATCCGCGTGCGCATCGAGGGCCACACCGACATTCGCGGCGGGCACGAGTACAACATGAAGCTGTCGCAGGGGCGCGCCAACTCGGTCCGCCAGTATCTGGTCGACCACGGGATCGATCCGTC
Organism: Polyangia bacterium; assembly: GCA_035258845.1. Classification (GTDB taxonomy): domain Bacteria; phylum Myxococcota_A; class Polyangia; order JAHFDS01; family DATFWX01; genus DATFWX01. Next base: position 7,237 of record DATFWX010000128.1, read on the forward strand.
CCGGATGGAGCCGATCGGATACGGTCCCGACCGTCCGGTCGCCACCAACAAGACCGCGGGCGGGCGCGAGCAGAACCGCCGGGTCGAGTTCTTCATCGTCGCCGAGCCAGCGCCCACGCCGGGGCCGTCCGCACCCACGCCCGCGCCCCCGTCGCCCAAACACTAGGTAGGACATAGTAGTACAGGCAGATTTGCCGCCGCTGAGGTATAGTGTTCGCATGTTGCAGGGCCGGGTAGGAGTCGCTGCCCTTGTGCTCGTCGTCGGCTTCGTGGGTTCCGCGCGGGCGCAGGATGCCGCCACCGTGTCCAAGGTCGATCAGATCAACAAGCGCGCGATGGGTGAGTACGACATGCTCGAGTTCGACAACGCCAAGAAGATGCTCAACGAGGCGCTGTCGCTTCTGAAAAAGCACGGGCTCGACAACGAGGCGGTCGCGGCCAAGACCTATGGCAACCTGGGCATCGTGTACGTGGCCGGGCTCAAGGATCGCTACAAGGGCTTCCAACAGTTCGTCAAGGCGCTGCAGCTCAAGCCCGACTTCAAGCTCGATCCGGCGGTGGCTACGCCTGAGCTGCAGGAGGTGTTCGATAACGCCCGTGAGACCGTGGGCGTGCCGCGGAGCGGCAAGACGGTGGCCACGAGCGAGCGGAAATCGCCCCCGGCCAGCGAAGAAAGGCGCACGCCCGTGGAGGACGACGGAGTGTCGGCCGATGTCAAAGGCATCGTGCACAATCCGATCGATTCCGCGCCGGCCGGGCAACCTATCTCGGTGCCGGCGCAGGTGGGCTCGAACCTCCAGGCCACACGCGTGTTCCTGTTTTATCGGCCGCCCCATCGCGAAGACTTCGCGACCGTGCCCATGACACGCACCAGGAAGGGCACCTACGTGGGCACGATCCCAGGCGAGGCGGTGAGTGGGCACGCGGTGCAGTACTACATCGAGGCACGCGACGCCAGGGGCCGGCCGCTGCAAAACGCTGGCAGCCCGACCAGCCCCAACATCATCACGGTCACGGCTGCGATCGCGGCGCCGCCCGCCGACACCGAGGACAATCCGCTCGAAAAGAAAGAGACCAGCAAGGGCGAGTCCACCCAGGTGACCAAGAAGCCCGAGACCGGCGTGCTCTCGCGTCACAATGCCTGGATCACGCTCGGCGTGGGCACGGGCGGAGGCTGGACCACCGGCAATGCCGAGCTGGCGACCATGGGGGGAGTCAGCACGGCACCATCGGTCCCCATCGCCTCGGGCGTGGCGCCGGCCTACTTCCACGTTGCGCCCGAGCTGGGATTTTTCCTGGCCGAACGCTGGGCGCTGTCGCTGCAGGGTCGCATCGAGGCCTTCATCTCGGCCAACCCGCAGCAGCCCGATCGGGGCAGCCCGGCGGTGGGGGCTTTCGCCGCCTTCGGGCGCGTGATGTACTTCTTCTCCCGCGAAAGCTTCCGGGGCTACTTCGACTTCGCGGCCGGCGGAGGCGATCTGCGCCATGTGGTCGACGTGAGTCAGGGCAACGGAAAGCCCGGCGCCACCGACACGGTCAACTCGGGCCCGATCTTTCTGGGGCCCGGTCTTGGGTTCCACTGGGACTTCTCGGACATCGTGGGCGTGGTCGGCGAAGTCCAGTCGCTGATCGGAGCCGACCAGTTCACGGCGCACGTCGATTTCAATCTGGGATTGGCGATCAATCTATAGATTCGAGTCGCTCAGCTGTTTCGCTGCCGTCGGCCTTCCGCGCGGCGTTGAGGCGCTGTGCCTGCCGCGTCTTGCATTGGCGCCGCGCGGTGGCGCCTCGGCGCGACGGCCGCCCGCCGTCAACCGGATTCGGGCGGGTGCTCGCAGGCCGCGGCCATCGCACCTCCCGCGCTCTTAGGTGAAGCCGACCTATCTGAGCTCTCCGGCGTGCGCTGTATCCGCCGGAACTTCTCCATGAGCGCTCGCCCCCACGTCCGATCGGCCGTCAGCATCTCGACCTGGACCCGGCGGGCCGCAACCTTTCCTGGCACAGGTACGGGCGCCCTGCTGGTCACCCCAGCCCTCCTCAGCGGCCCCCTCCTCATCGCTGCTTTGACGGCGCATCGCCTGCGCGAAGACGCAACGCCCATCTGGAGGGGGGATGAAATCGGAAGCTGATTCACGAAGAGGCGAGAGCCGCCGCAGCCGTCGTTTTGACAGACTCAGCCCGTCGCCGCGGCCGCTTGCACTGCCGGCAGCCAGACCCGGACCCGGGTGCCCTTGCCGAGCGCGCTCGCGATCTCCACCCGTCCGCCGTGGTCCTGCACGATCCGATGCACCGTGGCCAGCCCCAATCCGGTCCCGGTATCCTTGGTCGTGAAGAAGGGATCGAACACCCGATCCAGATCGTCGCGCGCAATGCCCTGGCCCTGATCAGTCACCTCGAATCCGGCCGCTCCCTCACCGTCGAGCAGCCTGACTTCTATCTCGCCGCCCCCCGGCATGGCCTCGGCGCCGTTGCGCATCAGGTTCCAGGCCACCTGCCGGATCTGCCCGGGATCGACCAGCGCCCGCAGCGCGCGCGCGGGCGGCTCCAGGCGCACGGCAACGCCAGGCTGCGTGCGATCCTGCTGGAACACGCGCACGGTTTCTTCGAGCAGCCCTCCCAGGTCGATCGCTTGCAGCTCGGGCTGGCGCGGACGGGCATACGTGAGCAGATCCGCAATCATCCGATTGAGCCGATCCACCTCGCGCAGCACGATCTGCATCAGCTGCTGGTTCTCCTCGCCGACCAGCTGGGCGCCCGCGAGCAGCTCGATCGATCCCGAGATGGCGGCCAGCGGGTTTCTGATCTCGTGCGCGACGCCCGCGGCCAGGCGTCCGATGGCGGCCAGCCGCTCCTTCTGCTTGAGCTCCAGATCCTTGCGCTTGAGCTCGGTCAGGTCCGAGAAATTGACCACGCGACCACGCACGCGGCCGGTGCCGTCGGTGAGCGGTGACACCGTCACGCCCAGGTGATAGAGGCGGTCGCCCCGCTGCACGTCGACCTCGCTGCGCCGCACCGGCTCGCGCGCCGCTCGCTCGAGCCAGGGCGCGATTTCGGGCGCCAGCTCCACCAGGGGCTGGCCGATGAGGGCCTGTCCGGGCAGGCCCAGGATCTCGGCCGCCGCCCCGTTGACGCTCATGATCACGCCCGCCTGATCGAGCGTCAAAAGGCCGCTCGAGAGGCTGCGCACGATGTCCTCGGCCAACGCGGCCATGTCGAGCGCGGCCGAGCGCGCGGCCGCCGCCCGCTCGCGCGCCCGTCGGGCCTGCTCGGCCAGGTTGCCGGCCAGCAGCGCGGTCGCGCCCAGCGCGACCAGGTTGATCACGACCGCGCGCGAGGCCGACTGCGGCGTGGTTTCCCAGGGTAGAAACGGCTGCCCGATCAGGGCCGGCAGAAGACCCAGGTAGCCCGCAATCGAAACGCTCAGGTACGCGCCCGCGCACGCGATCACGGCCGCCCGCGCCCACCAGCGCGGCAGCCCGATCACGTTGGCCGCAACCGCGATCAAGATGTACATGGACGCGAATCCGCTCTCGGCGCCGCCGGTGACGTGCACGAGCGCAGTCACGACCGCGATATCCCCCACCAGCTGCACAGCTCCGAAGCGCACCGGGTCGCGTACGCGGCGCAGCATGAGCGCGTAGCCGATCGAGAGCACGTACACGAGCGCGATCAGGCTCGATACGAACCAGCCGAACGGCTGCGTCAGCTCTTCTGTGTGCGCGCTGGCGGCATGCAGCGCCACCACCGCGCCCAGCGTGAGCGTGACCAGAAGGATGCGCGCCGCCAGCAGGGCGACCAGGCGGCTCGCAGGCTCGGTGCGCTCGCGCAATCAACCCGACTTGATGTTGCCCGCGATCTCGAAGATCGGCAGGTACATTGCGATGATGAGGCCGCCCACGATGCCGCCCAGGAACACCATCATGACCGGCTCCATGAGGCTGGTCAGCGCCTCGACCGCGACGTCGACCTCCTCCTCGTAGAAGTCGGCGATCTTCTGCAGCATGGTGTCCATGGCGCCGGTCTGCTCGCCCACCCCGATCATCTGCACGACCATGGGTGGGAAGACGCGCGTCTCCGACAGCGGCGAGGCCACGTCCTTGCCCTCGGACACGCGCTCGCGCGCGAAGTAGATCGCCTTCTCGATGACCTTGTTGCCCGACGTCTTGGCCACGATGTCCATGGAATCGAGGATGGGCACGCCCGAGGACAGGAGCGTGCCCAGCGTGCGCGTGAAGCGCGCGACCACGGTCTTGCGCAGAACGCCCCCAATGATTGGAATTTTCAAGGTGGTCGCGTCGAAGTAGTAGCGGCCGCGTTTGGTTCGCAGCGCGTACGTGAACCCGACCACGACCAGCACCGTGCAGATGAAGATGGGGATGATGTTGTTGATGAACCCGTGCGACAGATTGATCACGAATTGCGTGGGCGCGGGCAGGGCGCCCCCGCCGAAGTCCTTGAACATCTGCTCGAACACGGGAATCACGCGCCACAGGAGCACCACGATGACCACGATGGCCACGCACAGGACCGCGATCGGGTAGACCATCGCGCCCCGGATCTGGCGCTTGAGCTTGACCGCCTTCTCGATGTAGGTGGCCAGGCGCTGCAAGATGGTGTCGAGGATACCGCCGACCTCACCAGCCGCGACCAGGTTGACGAACAGCTCGTCGAAGACCTTGGGGTGCCTGCGCAGCGCTTCCGAGAACGACGCGCCGCCCTCGACGCTGGCCTTGACCTCGGCCAGGATCCGGCCGAACGACTTGTTGTCGGTCTGTTGGGCCAGAATGTCCAGGCACTGCACGAGCGGCAGGCCGGCGTCGATCATGGTCGCGAACTGCCGCACGAAGACGACGATGTCCTTCTGGCTGACCCGACCGCCGGTGAGAAACGGGATCGAGATCTGCTTGGCGGCCTTCTTGATCTTGGTGACGTTGACCTGCTCGAGGCGCAGCCTTTGCAGCGCGAGGTCCTCGCTCTCGGCCTCGATGGTGCCCTTCTTTACCTCGCCGCTGCGGATGCGGCCTTCCCAGACGAATGTTCCCATGGCTCCCCTTTTCGGCTACGAGCGCACGGGCACGGGCGAGCGTGGCCCGCCGGGCCCCCCTGGTGCGCCTGCGCCGGCCTGCGTCAGCATGGTCTTGAGCTCCTCCGGATCGGAGGTGCGCGTCATCGCCTCCTCGAGCGTGATCTGACGGCGCAGAAACAGCGCCGCCAGCGATTGGTTGAACGTCTGCATGCCGTGCTTGCCCTGTCCGATCTGCATCTGCGAGTAGATCTGATGCAGCTTGTCCTCGCGGATCAGGTTTCGGATGGCCGCGTTCGGGATCAGGATCTCGAGCGCCATCACGCGGCCCGCGCCGGAGGCGCGCGGCAAGAGCGACTGGCACAGAATGCCCTCCAGTACGAACGAGAGCTGCGCCCGCACCTGCGACTGCTGGTAGGGCGGAAACACGTCGATGATGCGGTTGATGGTCTGCACGGCGCTGTTGGTGTGCAGGGTCGCGAACGCAAGATGCCCGGTCTCGGCGATGGTGAGCGCAGCCTCGATGGTCTCGAGGTCGCGCATCTCGCCGATCAGGACCACGTCTGGATCCTGGCGCAGGATGTGCTTGAGCGCGCGCTTGAACGATTGCGTGTCCGCGCCCAGCTCGCGCTGATTGACCACGCTGTTCTTGTGCGGATGCAAAAACTCGATCGGGTCCTCGATGGTGACGATGTGAAGGTGCTCCTCCTGGTTGATTTTGTCGATCATGGCCGCCAGCGTGGTCGATTTGCCGGAGCCGGTGGGCCCCGTCACCAGGATGAGCCCGCGCGGCTTGGCCACCAGGTCCGCCACCACGGGCGGGATGCCCAGCTCCTGGAACGACTTGACCTGGAACGGGATCACGCGAAACGCAGCCGCCACGGCGCCGCGCTGCATGAACACGTTGCCGCGGAAACGGGCCAGGTTCTTGACGCCGAACGACAGGTCCAGCTCCTGATCCTCCTCGAATCGGAGCTTCTGCGCGTCGGTGAGCACCGAGTAGCACAGCTGCTTGGTCTGCACCGGATCCAGCGGCGGCAACCGGAGCGGCACCAGCTCGCCGTCGATGCGCAGCTGGGGTGGCGACCCGGTCGTAATGTGCAGGTCGCTGGCACCCTTGTCGAGCATCGCCTTCAGGAGCTGGTGCAGATTCACGCTGGCGCGCTGGCCATCCGCGGGTGCGCTCACGAAGTCACCATGCTCAATCCGCCGCCGACACCCGGGCTACCTCGTCCGCCGACGACGTACCCTCGAGCACCCGCGAGATGCCGGACATGCGCAGGCTCTTCATGCCCTGCCGGATCGCCTCGGCCTTGATCTCGGCCGCCGACGCGCCCTGGAGCACCAGCTCCTTGAGCGGGTCCACGAAGGGCATGACCTCGTAGAGCGCAATGCGGCCCCGAAAGCCCGTGTTGCTGCAGGACTTGCAACCCTGGCCCTTCCACATCTTGGCCTTTTGCGCCACCTCCGACTTGGCGCCCAGATCGATCAGGACCTGCGGATTGGGCGGGATCTCGACCCGGCAGTCCTTGCAGATCTTGCGGGCCAGGCGCTGGGCCATGACCAGGTTTACCGAGGCCGTGACCAGAAACGGCTCCACGCCCATGTTGAGCAGACGCGTGACCGTGGACGGGGCGTCGTTGGTGTGCAGCGTCGAGAGCACCAGGTGGCCCGTGAGGGCGGCTTTGACGGCGATCTCCGCGGTCTCGAAGTCGCGGATCTCGCCGACCATGATGATGTCCGGGTCCTGGCGCAGAAAGGCGCGCAGCGCGGCCGCGAAGTTGAGCCCGATGTCGTCGTGCATCTGCACCTGGTTGATGCCGGGCAGGTTGTACTCGACCGGGTCCTCGGCCGTGGAGATGTTGTCCGAGATCTGGTTCAGCTCCTGCAGCGCCGAATACAGCGTGGTGGTCTTGCCCGATCCGGTGGGGCCGGTGACCAGCACCATGCCGTTGGGCTGATTGAGCGCGTTCTTGAAGTGCCGGAGCTGCTCCTCCTCGAAGCCGAGCTTGGTCATGTCGAGCTGCAGGCTCGACTTGTCGAGCAGGCGCAGAACGATCTTCTCGCCGAACAGGGTGGGCAGGACCGACACGCGGTAGTCCATCTCGCGGCCCTTGCCCAGCTTGAGCTTGATGCGGCCGTCCTGCGGCAGGCGCCGCTCGGCGATGTCGAGGTTGGCCATGATCTTGATGCGGCTGGTGACTGCGGCCCGGAGCTTGAGCGGCGGGTGCATCTCTTCGTACAGCACGCCGTCGATGCGGTAGCGCACCCGGTAGCTCTTCTCGTAGGGCTCGATGTGGATGTCGGACGCGTTCTTCTTGATGGCGTTGATGAGGATCAGATTGCACAGCTTGACGACCGGGGCCTCCTGCGACTGTTTTTCCAGATCGATGGAGCTGGTGTCCTCGATGTCCTCGCCGAACTCGATCTCGTTCTCGTCGAAGCCCTGCATCACCTCCTCGTACGAGACCTGCTTGGTCTCGTAGTAGCGGGTGATGGCTTCCTCGATCGCGGGCTCGGCGGCCACCACGACCTCGATGTTGTAGCCGGTCAGGAACTTGAGGTCGTCTATGGCGAAGATGTTGGACGGGTCGGCCATCGCAACGATGAGCGAGGCTCCGGCCCGGTTGATGGGAATGCACAGATGCTTGCGGGCGACGTCCTTTGGGATGAGCTTGAGCACGTCCTGGTCAATCTCGAAGTCGCTCAGGTTGATCGAGGGCACACCGTACTGCTTGGACAGGAAGCTGGTCAGGTCGGACTCGGCGATATAGCCCAGCTTGGTCAGCGAATAGCCCAGGCGGGAGCCCGACTTGCGGGCTTCCTCCTGCGCCCTTTGCAACTGTTGCAGCGAGATCAGGTTCTCGCGGACCAGCAGCTCTCCGAGACGACTCATAGGGTGCAAAGACTCCTAGGGTTTCCTTAGCTTAGCTTTTAAGCGAGCACTATGTCAAGATGCGGCCCGGCGGAGCGAGCATGCGGTCCGACGAGGCAGAGCGACTGGGCATTCACCGGGTGATCGAGCCCGCGGGCGCGCTCCCGCAGGCTGCCGTCCGGCTCGATGCCCAGACCCAGGACATCCTGCCGGGCGAGCTCTGCATCGACGTCGATGTGCTCAACGTCGATTCGGCCAGCTTCCGGCAGCTCGAGGAAACCTGCGGCGGCGACCCGGCCGCCATCGGCCTGCGGGTGGCCGACATCGTGGCCGGGCGCGGCAAGCTCCACAATCCGGTCACCGGCTCGGGCGGCATGCTGCTGGGCCGGGTGTCCAAGAAGAGCGGCCCGCGCGCGCTGGCGCGCTTTCAGGTGGCGCCCGGCGATCGCGTGTCGACGCTGGTGTCGCTGACCTTGACGCCGCTCCGGATCGAGCAGGTCGTGCGCGTGGTGAAGCCGGCCCACCAGATCGAAATCGTGGGCGAGGCGGTCTTGTTCGAGAGCGGGATGCTGGCGCGCATGCCGGTCGATCTGCCCGAGCGGGTGGCGCTGGCCGCGCTCGACGTGGCGGGAGCGGCGCCCCAGGTCGCGCGTCTGGTTGAGCAACGCAGCCGCGAGGGCGGGCCGGCGGCGCGCGTGCTGGTGCTCGGATGCGGCGGCAAGAGCGGCCTTCTGGCATCGGCGGCCGCGCGGCGCGCCGGAGCCAGCGTGGTCGGAATCGAGGGCCATGCGGCCGCGGCCGCCATCGCCGAGCGGCTGGGTGCCTGCGAGCGCGTACAGGTTGCTGATGCGCGCGATCCGGTGGCGGTGCTGGAAGCGGCCGGCGCCGGCTTCGACCTGGTGGTGTCCTGCGTCAACGTGGAAGGCGCCGAGATGGCAGCCATCCTGACCGTGCGCGACGGCGGGACGGTCTATTTCTTCAGCATGGCGACCAGCTTCACGCGCGCTGCGCTGGGCGCCGAGGGGGTGTCGCGCGATGCCGCGATGCTGATTGGAAACGGGTACTTCCCTGGGCATGCCGAGGCTACGCTGGCACTCCTCAGGGCCGACGCCAGGCTGCGCGCGATCTTCGAGGAGCGCTACGGGTAAAAAGCGCCGCCTCGAGGCGGCGCCCGTGAATACCTCCCCGGCCGCCCTCGTCACTCTCTCAGGTCCAAAAACTTGCTCCCTCGGATCGAGGCCGATAAGGTCTTTGGGGAGGACCCGCGGCAGGAGGTTCCCGAATGTGGTACCGGCAGACGCTCGAGGTGGTCCGCATTCGCAACGCGCTGCGCGCCCTGCTGGCCGGCGAGACGCTCGCGGACGCCGAGGCGGTGGCCGAGATGCTGGATGAGCTGCGCCAGATCGCGCTCGACGACTCCCATCCGGCCGGCGGCGCCGATCTGCGACGCGAGTACGAGCGTTGGCGGGCGCGTGCCCAGGCGCTGGCCTTGAACGCACGCAACAACTAAGGCTTGAGGCTTGAGGCTTGAGGCCTGAGGGCGACCCCTACATTTTTGTGATCGTCATATCGTAGGTGTTGGTCTGCTGCTGGTAGCCCTCGACCAGAAGATAGAAGCGCCCGCTCGACGGGGCGGTGAACTGGAAGATCTCGTTGTCGCCGCCGCCCGCCGACTCCACCAGCACGCGGCCCTGGGCATCGACCACCGCCGCATCGAGGTCGCCCACCACCACGTGGAACAGCACCTGGATCTGCAGTCGGTCGCCCGAGTTGAGCTGCATCCCGTAGTAATCGAGGTCCCCGGGCCAGCAGATCGCGAAGCGAGTGTAGGAGCCGAACGGATCGCAGGGCCCACTCGAGTTGGGATGACACAGGATCTGTGAGCCCAGATGCGACTGCCCCTGGTCGGCCTGCTGCGGCGTGTCGTTGGGCTCGAGGTCGCTGTCGAACGGGTTGTTCTCGCGCGAGCAATTGATGCCGAGGCCGCCGCCGTCGCCCCCGCCATCGTGGTGCAGCATCGGCCCATCGGTGCCGGGAGGGGGCATATTGCTGCCGCGGATGCACACGTTCGTCGGCACGTTGCAGGTGTAGCCGTCGGGGCAGGCTCCGTTGGGCCCGCACAAAAACGGGTGCGGGCCCAGGGCGGGGTCATAGCAAGCTGCGCTTCCGAGCACGACCACAAAGACCAGCAATTCACGCATCCGCAACCTCAGAACGACCAGGCACTGGCGACGCCCCAGGCCAGGTCGCCGCGTGCAGTGGGCCCGAGAAGGGGTGCCACGGCCAGCGGCCGAGGTCCGACGCGCCGCTGCTGCTCCCGGTTCTCGCGCATCTCCGCCGAATCATCGAGCACCCAGAAGGTGATGGCCGCGCCGGTGGCGGCCGCGCCCGTGATCAGCAAGATGGTCCCCATGGTGCTGAAGGTCTGCCCCGACGACTGCGAGTCCTGCAGGTCGGAGCCGAAAAACGCGTTGGGAGAGCCGCAGGGCAGCCGGCACGCGCTCGACTCGACGTCGCCGGCCTTGGACGAGGCCAGGATCTCGAAGGTGGCGCCGAGAGCCAGCGCACCCGCGGCCACCCCGGTCGAGACCCACTTCAGCGTCCGGAAGTTGTGCAGCGTGCGCGGTCCCTCGTATTCCTCTTCCTCCTCCTCGGCTGCGCGGCGCTTCTTGCGCTTGGCCAGCTTGCGGGGCGGCTGGACCTCGGTTCCCACCTCGCCGCCCGTGGGCCCCTCGGTCAGATCGGCGTAGAACTGCGGCTTGGCACCCTCGGTGATGCTGACGATGTTGGGCTCAGCGGGACTGCCCGACTTGCCAATCACGCGGCCCTGCGCGTCCCGCGCTTCGATGTAGTACTGGAACGATCGCCCGGCAATGGATTCGCCCGGAATGCGGCCCACCCACTCGTCATAGCGCTGGTGCATCGCCACCGGCGTGTATTCCTCCTGGCCCGCGCTGCGGTAATAGACGGTCGCGCGCAGCCCTTCCTGATCGGGCAGCATGATTCGAATGTCGAGCGGCGTCGTGGGCGGCACTTCGTCGACCGTCGTGTGCTCGAACTTGTCGACCTGGCGGCGGCGTCGAGGCGGCGGCTGCGGCGGGGGCTGCTGCGTTTGCGGCTGCACCTCGCCCGGCCCCTCGAGCGGCGGCGGCACCACGACCTGGCCACGTCCGCCGCCGGCCGCCTTCTTGGCCTTGAGCTCGGCCAGGATCTTTTCGGCCTCGCCGCGGTTGGGCGCATTGGGCGGCGATTCCTTCAGGAATTTTTCGAAGTAGAAGATGGCGGTGTCGGTGTCGTCCATCTTGCGGTAGGTCTGGCCGATGTTGAACAGCAGCGCGGGCAGCCGCTTGATCTTGTAGGCCTCCTTGAGCTCGGTCACCGCGTTGGGGAAGTCGCCAGCCTGGAAGTACTGCATGCCTTTCTGGAAGTGCTGCTTGGCCTGCTTGGTGGCCAGGTCCTCCTGTGCAAACGACGGTGTGGTCGGGAGTAGGACATAGGCCAGGGCGGACAGCAGCACCGCCCGGATTGCGGAACGGTTCATGGAATCATCCTATTGCGCGAAGGGATCGACCCAGTCGGTATTCGTCTTCTTCCCCGGCTTTGCGGGCTTACTCGCCGGCCTGGCCGGCGCCGGCCGCTCAGGGGCCGGTTTCGCGGATACGGCCGGTCTCGCCGCTGCCGCGCGATGTTTCTTGGGTTGTGGTGCCGGCGCCGGGGCCGGAGCTGCCGCGGCCGGCGCTGCCGGCGCGGGCGCGGGTGCCGCCACGATGGGCGTCACGATCGGTGCCGGCGCGGGTGTCACGCTGGGTGCGCGAGCGGCGGCGGCGGGCGCAGTCGGCTGCGCTGGAGCCAGCGGCTGCACAATGGGTCCGGGTGCCGGCGCAACCACCGGCTGCGCTGGCGGTGCCGGCGCAGGCGCGGGTGCCGTCGCAACCGGTGTCGGGGGAGTGGCTGCCGGCGTGGGGGCGATCAGTCGGACCGCGACCACGGCCGCACCAGCGGCCAGCACCGCAGCACCCAAAAGTCCGCCCAGGAACATGCTTCTCGAAATGCCGCCTTGCACCAGGATCGGCCCCGAGCTGGGCTCGACGTAACCGAGCTGAGGCGCGGCGGTCGCGATGGGCGGCCGCTCATCGGGCTCGACCATGGTCTCGGCAAACTGGGCTTCGGCGGGTGGGGATATTGCATCCGGCTGCGGCATCGGCGCTGGCGTCGGCGCAGCCGCCGGGGCCGGCGCGGGCGCGGGCGGCGGCGGTTCCTCGCTCTCGACCGGCTTCGAGCGCGCCTGCTCGACGAACTTGTCGATGTTGGACGCGATGTCCCAACCGTCATAGTCCTCGGCGTACGCGGAGTTGGCATGCTCGACGAATTCCTCGAGCGCCTGCTCGACCGACTTGTCGCTCTTGGTGACGATCTCGCCGGCCTGGGAGGGCTCTTCCGGGACCAGAACTTCCTCGAGCTTTTCGATTGGCTCGGTCTTGCTCCCGCTCATCTTCTGCCCCTCCCTCGGAGTGGCGGGCGGTGTCCCATTTCCGCCGCGCGAATGACTGTCTACGCTTGTGCTCATTATACTACCTCCCTGCCGTCGGGCTTGCGTAGATTCGCGAGGCGCGCGGTCCCCTCGCACGCCAAGAATCTGAGTCGTTCAGACGTAAACGACGCTCAGGTTTTCGTACTCCCTCACGTAGCGCTCGACCTCCTCGGGCAAAAGGTACCCCCGAGCCGCAATGGTTTCCCCCAGCCGGCGCCCACTGGCCCAGTGCTCGGCCAAAGCGTCGAGCAACTGGTGGTCAT
>DATFWX010000129.1:0-53836 GCA_035258845.1 Polyangia bacterium
CACTCGCAATAACCGTGCCGCGATGCCCCGAAGCCGGCTTCTATGTGCCTTGGTCGCGATGGCGTGCGCGACGCCGGACCGCCGGGCCGCCATTCGCCCGCTGCCGCCGTCCGGGTATGTGGTGCCGGCTCGCGATCGCTACGCGTGGCACGTAGAGCTCCGGATCGGCGAGCGGCGTCGGTATCGGGTCGCGCTCGAGATCGAAAGCCTGGAGACAGCCGAGGGCAGCCCCCCTCGAGCGAATCGACTGCAGGTCCAGTACGATGACGTGATTGAGGTGAAGCGGGGCGAGCGCCCGGACCTGGTCGAGCTCGACGAGCAGGTCGCGCGCATTCAGATTTCGCCCGAGCGGCCGCCCGCGGCGGCCGGCTTCGATCCCGGGCGCGCCCAGGTCCACGTCGTCTCGCGTTTTGAGCCGTCGGGCGGTCTGATCTCGCGCACCATCCTCGCCACGGCCGATCTGCCGCGGGTGGTCCTCAATTCGCTCGTGCTGGGCTCGCAGCTCGAGTATCTGGTCGTGCCGGGGGCGCCCTACGTCGTCCTGGGGCAGCCCTGGACCGTGCGCAAAGAGGCGCCGTTTGCGGTCGGTACCGTGCATGGGTTGGCGAGCGGAAAGTGCGAGTTCACGCTGACGCAGGTGGGCGAGTGCGATCATCGGCCGTGCGCCCTGCTCAAAGCCACCGAGACCGTCAGCATCTCGGGCCCCGACCTGGCCGGCGAGGGCGCCACCAAGCAGGTGTTCGAGATCGATCCGGCCGATGGACGGCCGCGCTCTGCAGAAGGCTGGCAGAGCGCGAGCTATCGCCAGGGGCGAGCCGGCAGCGGTTTCGCGATCGCGGCCCGGGTCCATTTCACGTATCGACTCGAGCCTGATTCTCTCAGACCCCGATGAACAACCGGTTCCCGAAATTGCGCTCCAGGTTGGACTCGAAGATCTTGCGCGCGGCTCCCTCGATGTCGTACTCGATGCGCTTGAAGTCGAACACCCGCTCCTCGGTGTCGTAGATGGTATAGCTGGCCCGATTGTCGTAATCGCGCGGCTGCCCCACCGACCCCACGCTGATGATGTACTTATAGCCCTTGCGGATCTGAAAATGCGTGGCCACGACGTCGTGCACCTCGTCGCGCGTGAGCGCAAACGCCTTGCACAGGTGCGAGTGGCCGATGAACGTGACCTCGGCCAGCCGGTCCCAGATCTCGAGGCAGCGCGCCGCCTGCTCGGTGGCAAAGATGTACTCGAACTCCTCCAGGTTGATGGGCGAGCCGTGACAGTACGCGATTGCGCCCTCGCGCACCTCGTAGGGCAGCGCGCGCAGCCAGCTCATGTTGTCGGGCGACAAGATGGCGGCATGCAGGTCGAGCGCCTGCCGGGCCGCATCGTAGTAGTACGAATAATCCATGCGCCCGGCCACGGCCGCGTCGTGGTTGCCCAGGATCGTGAACGCCACCGTCTTGCGCACCAGGTCGCAGGTCTCGTTGGGGCTGGCGCCGTAGCCGACCGTGTCGCCCAGGCAGACATATTTGTCGATACGCTCCTCGGCGAACGCACGCATGACGGCGTTCAGAGCCTCCAGGTTGGCGTGCACGTCCGAGAAAATGCCAATTCGCATGGCGGCGCGGCCTACGATTCTATCACCACGGGCTCTAATCCTCTAGCATTGGGCGCACAGGGCCCGCCGCATCGCGGGCCTCCTCCTCCACTTCCACCACATCCGAATCGGACAGAACCTCTTCGGTTTCGACCAGATCCTCGGCGCTGACCTCTCGCACCTCACCCGCCAGCGCTTCGTAAAAGCGACGCGTGAATCCGCGCACCACCGTGTTCTCGCGCGGCCCATCGGGAGCCCGCACTTCCCGGTCGGCGGCCTGCGCGGCGTCGTGCAGGACCAGCGCCCGCAGCGCGACCGCGCGCGCGAGCGCGCCCTGGCCTTCCACCAGTGCCTCGACCGCCGCCCGCGCCCCGCGCGCCGACACGTGCGCCAGCGCAAACGCGATGCGCTCGCGCTGATCGGCACTCGCCGCCCGGATGCGCGCGGCCAGCGCGGTGGCCGCCGACTCACCGATGTCGCCCAGTGACCGCGCGACCTCTTTCCAGATGTCGGTGGGCTCGTCGACGAGCAGGCGCGCCAGCGCGTCGGCGGCGACGGCCGAGCGCAGGACGCCCAGCGCGAGCGCGCAGCCCTGCCGCACGAACGACTTGCGGCTGCCCAGACCGGCCTGAAACTGCGCCTCCGCCGGCGGACCCAGCCGGCACAGGGCCGGGATCACGCGCACGGCCTCGCCCCGGGTCAGCTTGGGCAGGAGCAGAAACAGCGCCTCGGCGTGCGCGGCCGCCTCCGCGCGCCCGCACAGCTCGACCGCTGCGTCGCGCCGCACGTCGCGGCGCTCGATGAGCTTCAAAAGCTCGGCCATCGGAACCTCGTGCAGGTTGGCCACCAGGGCGGCCGAGTCGATCGCTCCCGGCAGCTCGGCGTCCGCGCTCTCCTGGGCCCGCTTGCCGGCGACGCGCGCCAGCTCGGCCACCTGCGGATCGACCGCCACACCCGCGCTTGCGCACTCACGCAGGAGCTGCTGCCAGTTTTCCCATTCCGCGGCCGGATCGAGGTCGTTCTTCTTCAGATGCAGCGATACCTCGGCGAAGTTGGCCAGAAGCCGCGTCGCCAGCTCGCGCCGCGAGGCCACCTGGCCTTCGCCCAGCGCATGCTCGGCCAGCGCTTTGGGCAGCACCACGCCGTATTCGATTGCCGCCGCCGCCACCCGCGAGCGGATGCGCTGCCAGAACACCAGTGGAAACGACTGCACGAGGATGAGGTAGTCCTCGTTCTGCGGCTCCGACCAGTAGCCCACGATGCCGACGGCCAGCCGGGCCGCCGACGGCGAGGCGATCTGCCCAAACGAGTCCTCGGCGAAATTGTGGCGCTTGCGGCCCAGCCGATCGGAGCCCGGCTCGGCAAAGCTCTGGGCTGCCCGCGCGAACGAGGGCTCGCTGATTCTGGCCAGGTGCTCCTGCGCCGACAGCGTAAGGAGGCGTGCGTTCTCCTCGAGCGGCGCCAGAAGCTCGCGCTCGGCCAGAAGGTGCCCGGCGCCGTCACGCAGCTCGAGCGTGACCGCAAACTGGGCCGCCAGCGCCTTGAGCGCACCCGCGCCCGGCGGCGCGCGGAAATCGAGCGGCACACACAGCGCCTGCTCGCCCTCGCCGGGTCCGGATGCGATCGCGGCCAGCACGCACAGGGGGTAGCTGGGCAGCCGATGCAACATGATGCGCACGCTGAGCGGCGCGGAAACGAATGGCTCCAGCGCCGCGCGCCCGCCCCGCGCGACCATGCGCACCCGTCCCTCGGTGATCGTGCAGATGGCCTCGGCCGGTCCGGCCGCATCCGGGACCGCAACCTCGATCGAGCCCGTGGCCGCGCTGACAGGTGGGCCGGGCGCCGGTGCCGAGGGAGGGGCGGCCGCCACCTGTCGCGCGGTCAGAAGCGCCCGCACACCGGCCGGACCGTACACCACGAAGGCTTCGCGCACGTAGGCGGGCACGAGCGCGCTGGTATCCTGGCCCAGCCGCGCCAGCAGCGCCGCCCGCTCCTCGAGCTCGCGTGCGCGCGCCCACTCGGGCAGGACGAGCGCGAACAGGTGGGCGGACGGGTCGTGGAGGGTGAGCGGCAGATCGGCGTGCGCCGCCGCGCCGCAGGCCGGGCAGTGCAGCCGGTTGAGCCGACCCGAAAGCAGCTCGTCCAGAAGCTCCGAGTGCGATTCCAGGTTAATGGCGGCGTGCACCCGGGCCGGGTAAAGCGCTCCGCACGGGCACGCGTAGTGGATGCCCTCGAGCCTGGTCCGTCCTGGCGTCCCCTCGTAGGCGCTCACCTCCCTATGGTACCCGACTTGACTTCCCCCGGGCCGATCGTATTTTTCCTGCGTGCACACGCAGATCGAACAGCTGGCCGAACGTGCGCGCGAGCCCATCCGGAAGGCCGCGCGCATGGAGCCCGACTACTCCCTGGAGTCGCTGGCCGCGGTCGATCACTATCTGCGCCAGCTTCCGGCGGCAGCGCCCGAGGAGCTGCTCGCCATCGCGGCCCAGATCGGCTGCTACTTCGGCGAGGTGGCGCGGCGCGCCCTGGGCGGCCGCTGGGACACCACGGACGAGGATCCCAAGCGCTGGCGCTTGACGTTCGATGCCGCGCCCCTGTGGATTTTCCCCATCGGGATGGCGGCCGAGGCAGTGTACGAGGGCGATGTGTCCGAGTACGACGGCTCGTTGCACGTGGTGGCCGTGCTGGAGCCACTGCTCGCGCGTGCGCTGGCCGCGATGGGCGAGGTGGACGAGGAATACTATTACTCGCTGACCGGGCGCCTCGAGACCATCCAGCACGTGCTCGACGTGCTCGCGGCCGCGCGGGCGGCCGCTAAAAACGGGCGTTCACGAGCGAAACCAGCACGTCCCCGCCGTAGCTGACCAGCTTCACGCGCGAGTCCGGGTTGGCCTTGTTCATGGTGCCAATCATGCCCCGGAACACCTCGCCACCCTGCGGCCGGCCGCCGACCACGACCTTGCCGCCGCGCGCGCGCGCCCACAGCTCGACCACCTCGCCCTCGCCCAGCACGTACTCGACCTTGCCAATCATGGCCTGCAGCGAGACCGTGCGCGCAAAGATGCGATCGGCGCGGATGGTTCCGCGCAGTAGGTGCGCCACCACGCGGTCGCCCGTGATCTGCTGCAGCACCACGTCACCCTCGAGGTCATCGACGTCGACGTCGCCGCGGATGAGCGTGATGCGCTGATTGGACCGCCGGCCCTTGGCCACGATCGCACCGGTGATGTCGGAGGCGTCTATGCGGCCGGCATCGGTCTCCAGGCTGGCGCCGCCGCGCATCCCGGCCGCCTCCAGGTCGCCGGCCCAGGTGCGCGCTCCCAGGCCGACGCCGCGCGGGGCGTCGACGGTCAGATCGACCCGGCTCGAGCCCAGGGGCAGGATGAGCTCGCCCGCCTCCAGCTTGACCCGGGTGTCGACCACCATGCGGCCGTCGTCGTACTTGGTGACGTGCACGCGCAGCCGCCCCAGGACCTCGCCGGAGGCGGCTCGCTTGGTGGCGGTAATCTGGACCTCGTTGCGATCCCAGCCCCGCACGGCCACGCTGCCCAGCCGATTGTCGATGTGAAGGTGCTCGACGTCGTCGGCGGGACCGATCCATTTCTGCTTCCACACCTCGTCGGCGCGCGCAGCCAGGGGCAAAAGGATGAGCGCGCACAAGAACAACGCTCTCGCATGATGCCCACCGTGCGGCTTCGCTCTCGCTGCGCCGCCGAGACGGCAAACCCAGACTCGGCTCGCCCCACGCACCAAGGAGCCCGGTCGGCGACCAGGATTCTCAGCTGCGCGGGGCCCCTCGCCCCGTCTCATAATGGATCCAGCTCGCTGGCGCCGGCGGCGCCTTGGCTGATGGCCTCGCGCAGGAACTCGAGCTGGCGGCGATAGGCCGCGAACAGATGCTCCATGGCGGCCGGATCGGCGCCGCTCCTGTGCGCGGCCGCCCGGAAGCGCTCGATCGCGTCGTCGATCGTGCGCAGATTGTCATCGAACGCCTGCGCCACCTCGGGCCGCCAGCCCTTCCGGTCGTGCTCGGCGATCGCCCGCAGCGTGCGCGCGAGCTGCGCGTAGTCGGCCTCGGCCGCCGCCAGCTGCTTGCGCGCGTCCTCTCGCAGCGCCTGCTCGGACTGACCTGACGGCGCAGGTCGCGCGATGACGACCCCTGCCGCCGCCGCTGCGGCCACAAGCCCGACCCCGAGCGAGATCCGACGCCGCCATGGCCGGCGCGGGCTCGGCTTGGCATCGAGCTCGGCTGCGATGCGGCTCCACTGCTCGGCCGGAGGCTCGCGGTCCGGGGGCAACGCGCGCACGGCCGCCACCAGCCTGCGCAGCTCGGCTTCCGCGCGCGCACAGCCCGCGCAGCTGTCGAGGTGGTCGCGCACGCGCGCCAGCTCGCGCAGCGGAAGCTCGCCGTCGATATAGCCCGACAGCAGCCGCTCGAACGAGCAGGTCACAGCCGCACCTCCCGCGACAGCGCGGGACCCAAGAGCTCGCGCATCCGCTGGCGCGCTTTGTGGAGCTGCGACTTGGAGGTGCCGACCCGGCAACCCAGGATGTCCGCGATCTCCTCGTGGGAAAGCCCCTCGATGTCGTGCAGCGTGAGCACCGCCCGGTAGCCCGCCGGCAGGGCCGCCATCGCCCGCTCGATGCGCTCTCGCAGCCGCGGGTCGCGCGGAAGCTGCGTGTGCGCCGGCTCCTCCCAGCTCGCGTCCTCGAGCGAGCGCTCGCGCGGCCGCCGGGTGACATGGGTCAAGGCCGCGTTGACGGCCAACCGATAGATCCAGGTGCCCAGCGCCGAATCGCCGCGGAAGCGCGCGATGCCTCTGAAAACTTTCAGGAAAACCTCCTGCGACAGCTCGTCCGCCTCCTGCTCGCCCGAAATGCGCGCGCACAGGTTGTGCACGCGCACCCGGTACTGCAGGTACAGCGCTTCCTGCGCCTCCCGGTCGCCGACCCGGCAGGCTTCCACCAGGGCAGCTTCTCCCTTCGCTTCGGAGACCCGGTCGGGCGGACGCAACGACTCGAGCGACCCTTTCACCTCGGTAGAATGGACTCCGCGGTCAGGCCGTAGGTTGCCTGATCGATCCGAGTATGACCCGGCACCCTGGGCGCGGCCAGGATGCGTATCACAGGTCCGCGATCGCCACCGCATCCAAACCCCAAACTACCATGTTAGGATGCGGCGTGCGCGCTGCCGTGTTGGCCGCGTTCTTTCTGTCGGGCGCCTCCAGCCTGCTGTTCGAATCGCTGTGGACGCGCGAGCTGACGCTCGTGTTCGGCTCCACGACGCTCGCCATCTCGACGGTGCTCGCAACCTTCATGGGCGGCCTCGGCCTGGGCAGCTTTCTGGCCGGCCGGCGCGCCGACCGTCTGCGCGACCCGCTGCGCGTCTACGCGTTGGTCGAGGGCAGCGTGGGGCTGTACGCGCTTGCGGTGCCGCTTCTCCTGTCGGGCTACCCTGCGCTTGCGCGCGCGCTCTGGCGGGTTCTGGGCGATCATTACGCGCTGGCTTCGCTGGCCCGGTTCGTGGCCTCGGCCATCCTGCTCGGGCTGCCGACCACGCTCATGGGCGCGACTCTGCCGCTGCTCGCGCGCCACTTCGTGCAGCAGCCCTGGGAATGGCGCGGCATCGGCTGGCGCCTGGGCACGCTGTACGCAGTCAACACGTTCGGAGCGCTCGTGGGCGCGTTCGCGACCGGCTTCGTGCTCTTGCCGCTCGCCGGCGTGCGCGCCACCAACTTCATCGGAGCCGGCATCAACTTGTCGCTGTGCATGGGCCTTCTGGCCTTGCGTGCCCGCGAGCGGCTGCCCGAATCGCACGGGCTTCCAGCCCTCGATCCGGGCGTGGATGCCAAGCCCGCGCCCGCGGTTTCCGAGCGCGCCCGGCGGCTGACTCTGTACGCCTTCGCGGCCTCGGGTGCCACCGCCATGACCCTCGAGGTCTTGTGGACGCGCGCGCTCGCGGTCATCATCGGCTCGTCGGTGTACTCGTTTACGCTCATCCTGGTGGCGTTTCTGCTGGGCCTGGGCGGCGGCGCGCGGCTTTTCAGCCGCATTTCCGAGCGCACCGAGCGTCCGGTGGCCGCGCTGGCCGCGCTCCACGTTGCCACCGCCGCCTGTGTGCTCTTCACCTATCTGCGCATCGACGAGCTCCCGAAGGTTTTCGTCTCGCTGCTCCGTGGCTCCAGCTTCGACGTCGACAAGATCATGGCGTTTCAATTCATTCTGGCCGTGCTCATCATCCTCCTGCCGGCGCTCTTGATGGGTGGCGTGTTTCCCCTGACCATTCGCATCTACGCGGGCGGCGCCGGCCGGGTGGGCCGGGACGTGGGCATCGCCTACTCGGTCAATACCGGGGGCGCGATCGTGGGCTCCTTCCTGGCCGGCTTCGTCGTGCTGCCGCTCTTGGGCCTGGAGCGCGGGATCATCTCCTGTGCGCTCATCGATGCCGGGCTCGGGATCGGGCTGCTCCTTGCGTCGACCGACTATGAGCGCGCGCGGCGCTGGGCCTGGGCGGTGGCGGTGGGCGCCGTCTTCATCGGTGTGACCCGCGCGCTGCCGCACTGGCAGCTGCTCTACTTCCAGTCCGGGCTGTTCCGGGTTTCGATTGCCCGAGAGATCATCAACGACGGCAAGTGGACGCTGCCCGAGCTACTCTATTACAAAGACGGCACCGCGACCACGGTCTCGGTCGAGCGCTGGGGAAAGACCTTCGCGCTCAAGAACAACGGCAAGGTGGACGCCTCCTCGGGCGACGACATGCCGACCCAGATCATGGTGGGGCTTCTGCCGTTCTTCTTCACGCAGCCGCGCGCGCCCTCGGTGGCCGTGATCGGGTACGGCTCCGGGGTCACGGTGGGCGCGGTCACGCAGGCGCCCACCGGTCGCATCGACGTGGTCGAGCTGGAGCCGGCCGTCGTCACGGCTGCGCGCTGGTTCGACGGGGTCAACCATCAGCCCCTCACCGATTCGCGCGTACGCCTGCACATCGGCGATGGCCGCAACTTCCTGCTCACGACCCGGGCCCACTTCGACGTCATCATCAGCGAGCCCTCGAATCCCTGGATCACGGGCGTGTCCAACCTGTTCACCCGCGAGTACTGGCGCATGGCCAAAGAGCGCCTGGCGCCGGGCGGCGTGTTCTGCCAGTGGGCGCAGCTCTACGAGATGTCACCGCTTCATATCAAGACCATCCTGCGCACGTTCGCCAGCGAGTTCCCCTACACCTATGTGTTCGCGGCCGAGGATCTGTCGTCGGACGTCCTGCTGCTGGCGTCCAACCACAGGCTGTGGCTCGACCGGGTCGATCTGACGCGGCGGCTTGTCGACCCGCGCCTGCGCGCCGAGGCCGAGCGCGCCGGAGTCAAGAGCGCCGAGGACGTGATTGCGTATCTCCTCCTGGCGCCCGACGAGCTGGCCTCGTTCACTGCAGGCGCACCCGTCAACACCGACGACAACGCGTTCATCGAGTTCGGCACGCCGCGCGATCTTCTGGGCTACCACCAGTACGACCCCTACCTCGCACGCGTGTACGGGGCCGATTGGCCCTACGCCAGGCTGGAGCCGCTCCTGACCGGGTTCGAAGGTGGCGCCGACTATGCACGGCTGGCCGAGTCGCTGCTCGCGCATGGCAAGGTGCGCGAGGCCAAGCATTTCATCGAGCGAGCGGGCGCGCAGGCGGGCCAGGCGCGCCGCCTGGCCGAGCTTCTGGCCACCGATCCCAAGCTGCCCGACGACCTCGACCCGCCGCGCTTTCCCGGCAGCCTGTCGGCCAAAGAGCAGGAGAAGCTGGCGCGCCAGTACATGCAGGTCGAGAAGCTGATGCGCACCGGGCAATACGAGGAGGCCCAGAAGCTGCTCGACGACTGGCCGTCCGAGATCGCGGATCAGTCGGGCGCCGATCTGGCGCTTCTGTACGGCACCATCGCCTGGCACGCCGACGCCTACTCGGATGCGCTCGAGGCCCTGCGGCCCCTGGAGAAGGACCCGGCTTACCTTCTGCGTCGCCCCGAGGCCCTGCACGTGATCGGGCGCCTCTATTACAGCGTGGAGGAATACGGCAAGGCGGTCGGGCTGCTCAAACGCTATTTATCGGTACGGCCAATCGCCACGCGCTGAGCAGGCCCGTGGGGGTGGCAGGCCTCAAACCTGCTCAGTGAGCCGGCTGTGAGAGTAGTCGGTTACCACCTAAGCACTCAAAAGACTGTGACAGGAATCGGGAACAGATGTTGCACCGCCCGGAAGGCCCATGGACAGAATCGCCGTGCAGAAGAATTCACGGCTGCCCGAAGTTTGCATCAAATGTGGGCGGCAGGACGCCCTGGTCCGGACCGTGCACACGTTCCAATGGGTCCCGCCATGGGTGTGGGGTGCCGTGTTGGGCGCGATCGCCTCCGTGATCGCCACCAGGACAAGTTGGACCATTCCGCTTCTGGCGCTTTCGCTCGTCTTGATTTCGGTGACGAGAAAGTCGGGCCAGGTCGATTTAGCCCTCTGCCGGTCGTGCAGTCGTGCTGGATACTGGGCGACGGTCTGGGCCGGCTTTTCGGTCGTCGCAGCTCTGGTGGGCACTTTCTTTTCGATCTTGATGATCATCAGTGGGCTGCTTTGGGGAGGTATCCCGTTATTGACCATCTCTCTGGCCTTGCCGCTCGGCGTCTATTTGTTGGTGACGCGCCCACGCATTCTATTGGTCGGCAAGGTAGATGAGCAGAGCGTCGTGCTGGTCGGGGTCCATCGCACGGCTCGAACGCTGATCGCTCGGGGCGCGACCGCTTATTGAGCAGCCGCGCCGGCGCCGGTTAGGGCGGGGGCGGCAGCGGTGAGTCGGGATCCCACACCGGCGGCGGCTTGGGCCGCGCCGGTTTGAGCGGCTTGGGCGCGGGTGGAGGCAGGGCCGGCTTGGCCGACGGGACGGCTCGCGTACCGAAAGGCCGGGCCAGCGCTCCCTTCTTGCGCTTGGCCGGCTCGGGCGGCGCCGGCTTCTCGATCACCACGGGCGCGGGCGGAGGTGTGTACACGGGCATGGGCGCCGGCTTGCTGGGCGGTGCGGCCGGCTTGGGCGCGACCAGCTGCTCCACGACCGGCCGCGGCCCGGCCGGCGCCATCTGCGCACCCTGAACGCGCGCGGGCGGCGCCGGCTGCGCAGTCGGCCACATCGCCACCGCCCCCGCCAACGAAAGGCCGCACACGCCTCCCAAAACCATCCCCCATAGGCGGCGCCGCCCCGGTCGCGGTGCCGGCGGCACGACCGGCGGCGCGGTTCGCGGCGCGCTCGGCCGCTCGCTCGCCTGCTCGCCGGGCGGCGAAAACAGCAAGGTGGCCGCCAGATCCAGGGGCGGCGCCGGCTCGGGCCTCCCGACCTCGAAGTCGTCCGCCACCTCGCTTCGACTCGGATCAGTCACGCTGATGGTCAGCGTGTGCGCCAGATGGTCGCCCAGTCCCTTGCCCTCACGCTGCGCGCTCTTCCAAGCCTGGATCTTGTCGTCGAACCAGTCTTGCATGAACCGGCCCAGCGTGACCGACGAGATGGCCAGCTTGTGCTCGCGCGCGAACACTTCCAGGTCGAGCTGCAGCTCTTCAGCGGTCGCGTAGCGCTCGGAGCGCTCGAGCGCGAGCGCGCGGCTCACGATACGCTCGAGCTCGCGCGGATAGCCCGGCTTGTGCAGCGACGGTCGCGGTGCCGGCTGCTCCACGATCTGCTTCATGATCTGGAAGTCGCTGTCGCCCTTGAACAGCTTGGTGCAGGTGGAAAGCTCGTACAGCACGATGCCGACTGCAAACACGTCCGAGCGCCGATCGAGCGGCAGGCACTGGCACTGCTCGGGCGACATGTAGCTGAACTTTCCGCGTACGGTGCCGTACTGGGTCTCGGTGTCGGACCGCCCGAGCGCCTTGGCAATGCCGAAGTCGACCAGCTTCACGCCCCCGTCGTAGCTGACCAGGATGTTCGACGGCGAGACGTCGCGATGGATGATGCCGAGCGGCCGGCCATCGTGATCCAACTTCTCGTGCGCGTGCTGCAAGCCGGCGCACACGCCGAGCACGATGCCAATCGCAACATCGAGCGGGATCTCGCGGCCCTGGGCGACCGCCCGCTTGAGGATGCTGCGCACGTCCTGGCCGTGCACGAACTCCATGGCGAAGAAGTACTCGCGGCCATCGATGCCCACGTCGTAGACCTGCGCGATGTTGGCGTGCTGCAAGGTCGCCACCAGGCGGGCCTCGTTCAAGAACAGCCGCACGAACTCCTCATTGGCGCCCAGCTCGGGCAGGATGCGCTTGACCACCACGATCTTCTCAAAACCTTCGATGCCGCTGGCGCGGGCCAGATAGATATCGGCCATCCCACCAGTCGCCAGATGGCGCAGAAGCTCGTACCTGCCGACCCGGGAGGGCTGGCCTGCGGCTGCCTCGGGCTTGTCCCTCGCGAACGATGTCACGCGAACCGTTTAAATTCCCAGCTTCTTTATCGTAGACCCAGCCAGTAAGGGCGTCAATCAAGGGCCGGCCCGGCGCCCGACCCGCTGCTCATTTGACGCCGATTTTTCTTTTCGGTACGCTCATTTGGCCCCCGTGTCCGACGACGCTCGGCTTCCCGACACCCCGCCTGCGCGGGCGATCGACGTTCCCCCCGCCGACTCCGATGAAATCGATGTGTATGCGCGCGAGCTGGCGGCCACACCGGCCGACGAGCGCAAGCGCGCGGCGCTGCTCCTTTACGAGATGGGCCGGCAGTGGCGGGCGCGCGACAACCTGCCCAACGCCGCGCAGTGCTTCCTCAAGGCCTACACGCTGGCGCCCGAGTTCCGGCCCGTGATCCGGGATGCGCGCCGCATCTACCGCGAGCGGGGTGACTTCCGATTGGTGATCAAGCTCCAGGACGCGGAGGCGCGCGCAACCCGGCCCGGACCCGAGCGCGCAGCGCTGCTGCGCGAAAAGGGGCGCACCCTGCTCGAGCATCAGGCCGACCGAGCGGGCGCCGAGGCGGCCTACCGGGCCGCCCTGTCCGAAGATCCGACCGATCTGGCGGCGCTGCTCTCGCTCGATCGCATGCTGGAGACCGCCGGCGACGCGGCTGCCCTGCGCGAAGTGCTGCAGAAGATCATCGAGGTGACCTCGGACGCCGAGCTGCAGGCGGCTCTGTGGCGCGACATTGCGCAGCTGGAGTCGGGACGCGGTGACATCGACGCCGCTCTGATCGCGCTCCTCCATGCGCTTACGCTGGCGCCGGGCGAGCACGCGATCCTGGGCGATCTCGAGCGGCTGTATGCGGCCCGCGCCTCGGTCACCGACCTGTGCCGTACGCTGGAAACGCGCCTGGCGGCGGCGCCGCCGGGCCCCCGAGCGGCGGCGCTGGAAGCCCGCATCGCGCGCCTTATGCGCGACCGCACCCAGAGCCTGCCCGAGGCCGCCGATCGTTTCCGCCGCGCCCTCGGCCACGATCCCGACGACTACATCACGGCCAGCGAGTACGCGCACCTGTGCGAGGAGCTGGGCCGCTGGGACGAGGTGGCGTGGGCGATCGAGCGCCGGGCCCAGATTACGACCGATGTAAAGGTGCGCGCGTCGCTCTACCACCGCCTGGGAGTCATCCGTGCCCAGTATCTTTCCGATCCCGCCGGCGCCAAGCAGGCGCTCCTGGACTCGGTCGCCAGCCTACCCACCTTCCTGCCCGCGCTGGAGGCGCTGGGGCGGCTGCTGGCGTCGCGCGGCGAGTGGCAGGTCCTGCTCGACACGCAGCTCGGCGAGATCGAGGCCATCAAGGATCCGGCCCGGCGGGCATCGCGGCTCTACAAGGCGGCCGCCATCCTGGAGCGTCACATTGCACCCGCGGCCAACGGCGAGCAGACGCAGGCGCTCGAGCGCGCCATCGAGCTGTACGCGCGCGCGGCCTCCGAGGCGCCCGGCTACCTGCCGGCCGTGACTGCGCTCGAACGGCTGTACGGCCGCACGGGCCGGTTCGCTGAGCTGATTGCCCTTTACGAGCGCGAGGCCAAAAACGCACCCCCGGGGCCCGCCGGTGCGCATCTTTACGAGGCCATGGGCCGCCTGTGGGCCGATCGCATCGGCGACACCGACAAAGCCATCGAGTGCTTTGCGCGCGTGCGCGATTTGCAGCCGCAGAACCTGCCCGCGCTGCGCGAGCTGGCCCGCATGTATGGGCGCGCGTACCGGTTTTCCGAGCTGGTCGAGGTGTGCGAGCACGAGATCGCGCTGGTCACCGATCCGCGGCGCAAGGTCGACCTCCTCCAGCGGGCGGGCGAGCTGTGGGAGGATCGCTTGCTCGATCTCGACAAGGCGGCCGGATCCTACCAGCGCGCGCTCGAGATCGCGCCCGGGTTTCTGCCCGCGCTCAAGGCGCTGGGCCGCCTGCACCGCCAGAAGGGACGCTGGGACGATCTGATCGCGATGCATCGCGCCGAGATGGCGCTGACCGAGTCGCCCGAGCAGATCACGTTCCTCCTGTACGCGATGGCCGAGATCTACGACGACGAGCTCATGCGGCCCGACGATGCCGCTCGCACCTACCGCGAGATCCTGGAGCGGGTGCCGGGCTATCTGCCCGCCCTCACCTCGCTGGAAACGCTGTACGAGGAGCGGCGCGACTGGAAAGAGCTGGTGGCCCTGCGCGAGGCCTCACTGGAAGCGCTGGGCGACGACCGGTCCAAGGCGCTGGTGCTGGCGCAGATGGGCTCGCTGCGTGAGGAACGGCTCGACGACCCCGACGGAGCGGCCCAGGATTATGCGCGCGCGCTGCGCCTCCTGCCCGAGCATCCGTCGGCCCACGCCGCGCTGGTCCAGATCTACGAGCTGTCGGGCGATCATGCCAAGCTGGCCGATCTGTGCGCGCGCGCGCTCGAGCACGCGCCCGGTGCCCGCGAGCATGCCGTCATCGGCGAGCGGCTGGGCGAGCTGTGGGATCGCCATCTGGCCGGCCCGCGCAAGGCCGCCACCTACTACGAGGCTGCGCTCGAGGCTGCGGCCGGCTCCACCTCTGCGCCCAGCGTCCCGCCGCCGCTCAGCCCGGTCGGCGTGCTGCAAGCGCTGGCCGGGATCTACCGCCGGCTCGGTATGGCGCGCGAGCTCGTGCGCACCTCCGAACGCTTGACCGACCTCATCCAGGACGACGCGGTGGCGGCCGGCTATCGCATCCGAGCCGCTCAGCTGCGCGAAGAGCATCAGCCGGCGCTGGGCGAGGTGGCTCCCGATCTGCGGCGCGCGCTCGAGCTGTCGCCGGGTCACCCGGGCGCCGAGCGCGCGCTCGAGCGAGTTCTGCGCGAAAGCGGCCAGTCGAGCGAGCTGGCAGACGTGCTGGCGGCCCGCCTGCCGCGCGCGGTCGACCCGCTCGAGCGGGCGGCCCTGCTCATCGAGATCGCCGAGGCGCGCGAGTCGAGCGGCGACATGGCGGACGCCGAGCGCAGCTTCCGCGACGCGCTCGCGGTTGACGGGCGGAGCCTGCTGGCCCTGTGGGGCCTCGAGCGCCTCCTGGAGGCGAGCGGCCGCTTTGCCGAGTGCGCCCAGCTCGCGCTGGCAGAGGTCGAGGTGCTGTCCGATCCGGCCGGACAGGCCAGCGCGCTCGAGCGGGCGGCGCGCCTCCAGCTTTCCAAGCTGGAACGTCCCGATCTGGCGGCCCCGCTGTACGCGCAGGTGCTGACGCTCGATCCGGCGCACGAGGAGGCATTCCTCGAGCTGCGCCGCTTTTATGCCGCCGAGCGCAACTGGCCCCGGCTGGTCGACCTTCTGCGCATGCGCTGCGCCGCCATCAACGATCGCTCCGAGATCGCGCACCTGCTCGGCGAGATGGCAGACGTCTATACGCACGAGCTGGGTCAGCAGCGCAAGGGCATGAGCTGCCTGCGCAAGGCGCTCGAGGTCGATCCGTATGACAAGAAGGCGCTCTGCGAGCTGGCGCGGCTCTATGATCAGAGCGAGCAGTGGGCCAAGGCGCTCACCATGTACAACCGCGCCTCCGCGGTGGTCGACGACGCGGCGGAGCGCAGGCGCATGGAGCTGCGCACGGCCGAGCTGTGGGAAAACCTGGGCGACCTGACGCAGGCCCTCGATGCCTACCGGCGCGTGCTGTCCCGCCTGCCCGACGACGAGGAGGCGCTCGAGCGGGCCAGCGACCTGGCCGAAGAGGTCGGCGATGCCCTGCTGGCCGCGCGCGCGCTCGAGCGGCGTGCCGATCTGGCGACCGATCCGGTGACCCGGGTTGCGCTGCGCAAGCGCCTGGCCGCGCTGTGCGAGGAGCGGCTGGAGGAGCCCGAGCGGGCCGCGCGCGCTCTCGAGGGCGCGCTCTCGGTCGATCCGCTCGACGTCAACACGGTCGAGAAGCTGGCCGCGCTGTACGGCCAGCTGGGCGATCGGGAGGCGCTGGGCCGGCACCTTTCGAAGGCGGCCTTCACGTTTCGGGCGGCCGCGCTGGCGCAACCGCTCGAGCCCGCGCAGATCCACGCGCTCTCGCGCATCTACCACTGGCAGAAAAACTACCAGGGGCTGTTTGCGACCTTCTCGATCCTGGCCTACCTGGGCGCCGCCGACGGCTCGATGCGGGCCTTCCTGCACGAGGCGTTGGCGCGGCGCGGGCCCGCCCCCGGTCGGCCGTTGTCCCTGTTCGAGGTCCAGCTCCTGCCCGAAGCCGCGCGCGGCCCGGCGCGGCCGCTGTGGCAGGTCCTGGCCGACCTGCTCCTGTCCATCGACGCGCGCGAGGTGTCGCGCCTGACCCCGCAGCTGGGCGAAAAGGTCGACCCCGGTGCGCCCATCTCGGTTGCGATTGGCGAGATCGCCGAGCGACTGGGCGGCGCCGAGTATGAAGTGTTCTTCTCGGGCGCCGATCGCAGCGTCTGCAAGATCGTGCCGGGTGTGGTGCCGATCCTGGTTCTGGGCGCCGACGTAGCGGCAGTTCCGCTGTCGCGCCGCGCCCGCTTCAAGATCGCGCGCTCGCTCTATCTGGCCCGCGAACGGCTGTGGGGCGATCCCACGACGATCGACCTCGAGAACCTGCTCGCGGCCGCGGTCGGCGAGTTCCAGGGCGAGCTGCCGGCGTCGCTGGCGCCGGATCGGCGCACCCGCGTCGAGACCGAGGCGCGCCGGCTTCACAAGCTGGTGCCGCGCAAATCTCGCGACCCGCTGCGCGCCCTGGTGGCGGGTTTTCTGGCACGCGCGCAGGAATTCGACGCGCAGGCGTTCTTGCGCGGCCTGCACACCGGCGCCGCGCGTGCGGCCACGCTGGCGTGCGGTGATCCCGAGGCCGCGCTGCACGAGACCGCGGGCATTTACGGCCCGCACGGGCGCGAGGTGGAAAGCCTGGTGCGGTTCCTCTTGTCCGACGAGTTCCTGAAGGTTCGGGAGGCGCTGGGATGGGTGTGAAGCGCGACGACTCGGGGCCCACGCACGTGCTGCCGCCACCGGCGCCGCCGCCGCCGGCCGTGCCCAAGCCGGCGGCCTCCCCACCCAAGGACCCGGAGCCCGAGAAGCTGCCCGGAAACGTGATTGTGGTGGCCAGCGAAGACGACACGCCGGTCAAGGGGGGGCTGCACGTCGATTCGGGGGTTCTGCCCATGCCGGTGGCGCCGCCGGGCGCGCCCGCCCCGGAGCCGGCCGTATTCGAGGTCGACATCGACGTCGATCAGGGTCTGGTCGAGCAGCTTCAGGCCGGCATGCCCGAGGGGGTCGAAGAGCCCTCGCAGGCCGAACGGTTCCCGGCCCCGCCGACCCACGCGCTGCCGTACTGGGAGGCGCTGGAGAACCGGCTGCGCAACGAGATCGCTCTTTTGCCAGCGTCCGCAGACCGGCGCCGCGCGGCCAGCCTCCATTACGAGCTGGGGCGGCTCCTCGACGGGCGGCTGGGCCGGGCCGCCGACGCGCTCTCGGCCTACCAGGGTGCGTTCGCGCTCGATCCCGAGTTTGCGCCCAATCTGCGTGCGCTCCGGCGCGCGCTTTCGCGGCGCGGCAATTTTCAGCAGGCCGCGCACGTGATCGACGCCGAGATGGCGGTCGCCACCTCGCCCGGCGAGCGCGCGGCCATCTTGATCGAGCGCGCGCGCCTGCGCGAGCGGCTGCTCGACGATCCGGACGGCGCCGCCGCCGACTACGCGGCCGTGCTCGAGATCGATCCGCAGGAGCCGGTGGCCCTGCTGGCGCTGGGCGACCTCTACCAGCGGCGGGGCGAGTTCGGCCGGCTGGTGGGACTGCTGGACCGACGGTCGGCCAGCGCGCGCGATCCGGCCCTCAAGGCCGCTCTGCTGGTGGAAGCGGCCGTGGTGGCCGAAGATCGCATGATCGATCTTCAACGCGCGACCGACCTCTATCACCGGGCCCAGGAGATCGACCCCATGTGCCGGCCCGCGCTGCGCGCGCTGGTGCGCATCTACCGGCGCCAGGGCCGCTACGCCGAGCTGGTCAAGCTCTACGAGACCAACGCCGCCATCGCGCCCACGCCGGCCGAGGCTGCCACCTGGCTGCATCGCACGGCACGCGTGTACCGCGACCGGCTGCGCGATCGCGAGCACGCGCTCCTCTTCCTCGAGCGCGCGGCCCGTGAAAATCCCGAGGACCGTGGGATCCTGGTCGATCTGGCCGGGCTGTACGAGGAGCAGCGGCGCTGGACCGATCTGGCCGACGCGCTCGAGCGCGCGGCCGCGCTGGCCGGCGATCCGCGCCAGGCCGCCACCCTGAACTATCGGGTGGGCCAGGTCTGCATCGGGCGCCTGTACGACGAGGAGCGGGCCGTGCGCGCGCTGCGCGAGGCGGTCACGCTGGCGCCCGACCATCATCCGGCCCGGCGTGCGCTCGGCAAGCTGTACGCCAAGCGCGAGCGCTATACCGAGCTGATCGGGCTTCTGGCCGACGAGGCCGAGCTGACCGGCGATCCCGAGCGCAAGGCGGCCCGCTACTATCGCATCGGGGACCTGTTCGAGCGCCGGCTGGGCGACCTCGAGCGGGCGCTGGAGTCGTACGAGCGCGCGCTGGCCGCGCAGCCCGGTTACGACCCCGCGCTCAAGGGCCTGGGCCGGGTGTGCGACGCGCTGGGCCGCTACGCCGACCTCGTGCAATCGTACGAGCGCGAGCTGGCCGGCACCCGCGACCGCGAGGAGCAGGCACACCTTCTGGTGCGGATCGCGCAGACCTGGGAGGATGAGCTTCACGAGCCCATGGCCGCCATCGGCTCGTACGAGCGTCTGCTCGCGCTGTCGCCCAATCATCCGGTGGCGCTGCGCGCGCTGGGCCGCCTGTACGCGCAGAGCGAGCGCTGGCGCGACCTGGTCGACGTGCACCTGCGCGAGGCCGAGCAGCTGCTCGATCCCGCGCAGATCGTGCCCCTGCTCGTACGCGCGGGCGAGGTGTTCGAGGAGAAGCTCAACGAGTTCGAGCGCGCGGCCGCGTCGTACCGGCAGGCGCTGGTGCTCAAGCCCGACTTCCTGCCGGCGCTGCTGGCGCTGGGTCGGCTCGCGCAACGACTGGGGCGCTGGGACGATCTGATCGAGATGTATCGGCGCGAGATCGAGGTATCGCGCGACGCCGAGCACATCACGGCCCTGCAGTTCAAGATTGGCGAGATCCTGGAGCAGCAGCTCGGCCGCCCCGACGAGGCCGCGCGCTGCTACCTGGAGGCGCTGCGCCTGCAGCCCCAGTTTCAGCCCGCGCGCGAGGCGTTGGCGCGCATTCACGAGACCCGCGGCAACTGGACCGAGCTGGCGCTTCTGCTCGCGCGCGGTCACGAGCCCGAGGATGCGCGCGCGCGCGCCGCCCACTGGTTCCGGCTGGCCGAGATCCAGGAGCGCTACCTGTCCAACCCGGCCGCCGCCGCCGAGAACTACCGGCGCGTGCTCAAGGTACGCCCCGACGAGCCGGCCGCGCGCAGCGCGCTCGAGCGGCTGCTCGACGCGGCCGGCGATCGGCAGGGGCTGATCGCTCTCTACTCGGGCGACGTGACCTCGGACGATCCACAGGTGCAGGTGGAGGCGCTCCTGAAGCTGGCGCGGGTGTGGGCGTCCGAGGAGCACGACCTCGATCGGGCCGCGCAGGCGCTCTCGCAGGCGCTCGAGCTCCAGCCCCAGAGCCGCTTCGCGCGCCGAGAGCTGATCCGCCTGTACACGCGCCTCGAGCGCTGGGACGCCATGTTGCCGCTCCTAGACGCCGAGCGCGAGGGCTCGTCCGACCCGCGCTGGCAGCTCGCGGCCGCGCTGGAAATGGCGGCCATCCGCGAGCACAAGCGCGGCGACGCCCGGGCG
This sequence comes from Polyangia bacterium, assembly GCA_035258845.1. Lineage (GTDB taxonomy): Bacteria > Myxococcota_A > Polyangia > JAHFDS01 > DATFWX01 > DATFWX01. The sequence goes on from DATFWX010000129.1 coordinate 19,823, forward strand.
GCGGCCGAGACCTACTACCAGATCCTGGCGCGCGAGCCCAACCACTGGCAGGCGCTGGCCGCGCTGGAGACGCACTACCGGGCCACCGGCAACACGGCCGGGCTGGTGCAGGTGCTGTCGCGCTACGCGATTCTGGCCTCCTCGGCGCCGGAGGCGGCCTGCTATCTGGTCTCGGTGGGCGCGGGCCACGAGGCCTGCGGCGCGCCCGATCGTGCCATCCGCGCCTACCACGATTCGCTCGAGAAGCTGCCGGGCTATCTGCCGCCGCTGCGGGCGCTGGGGCGCATCTATCGGGGCAAGGAGGATGCGCACGCGCAGGCGCTGGCGCTGGAAGCGGAGGCCAAGGCCAGCTTCGACGGCGAGCGCCAGGCCGCGCTCGAGTTCGAGGCGGGCGAGCTGTGGCGCACGCGACTCGAAGATTCGGATCGTGCGACCGCGGCATACCGGCGTGCGCTGGCCGCCCAGCCCAGCCATGCCGGCGCCACCCTCGCGCTCGACGGGCTCCTGACCACGCGCGAGGCCTGGACCGATCTGGCCAACCACCTCGAGCAGGCGGCCGCGCAAATGCAGGACCCGACCGCGCGCCGCGACCTCGAGGTGCGCCTGGCCGAGCTGGTGACCGCACGGCTTTCGGACCGAGCGCGCGCCAAGGCGGCTTACCGGCGCGCGCTGGAGCTGGATCCGCGCTACCGCCCCACCCTGCAGGCGCTGGCCGAGCTGTGCCGGGAGGGCGAGGAGTGGGGCGAGCTGGCCGAGCTCGACCAGCGCCAGCTTGCCCTGGCCAAGGGCGATCCGCAGCTTTCGCGAGGCCTGCACTACGAGCTCGGCGTGATCTGGGACGAGAAGGTCCCCGACGCCCGCCGCGCCATCGAGCAGTACCAGAAAGTGCTGGCCATCGATCCGACCGATCTGGCCACGCTCGACCGCATCTCGACGCTGCTCGTGCGCGAGCGCGACTTTTCCGGTGCCGAGCAGGCCACCAGCGCTCTCATCGCGCGTTCGACCACGCGCGAGGCCAAGATCAAGTACTTTCTCAGGCTGGCGCACATCTTTGCCGATGGGCTCAGCGATCCGGTGCGAGCGGCCGGCGCGTGCCGCGATGCGCTGGCCCTGGATCCCAACGATCTCGAGGCCACCGAGCGCCTGGCATTCGTGCTGGCGCGGCTCAAGGATTGGAAGGCACTGGGTGCGCACCTGGACGGGGTGCTGCGTACGCACCGGGCCCGCATCGCCGAGGCGCCCTGGCGCCCCGACAGCTATCACATGCTGCGCCGGGTGTTCGAGTGGCAGAAGGCTTACGACAAGGTGTACTGCTGCTCGACCCTTCTGCACGCGCTGGGCGAGGCGCGGCCGGAGGACGAGGCCTTCGTGCGCGCCAACCAGGCGGCGGCGCTGCAGCCGCCCCGGCAGACCCTGTCGGCGGCCGCGCTCGACGAGTTCCTGCTGGCGCCGGCCGAGCGCGGCTCGCTGCGCGAGATCCTTCGCATTGGCGAGGAAGCGCTCGACAAATTGTACCCGTCGGATCTGGGACGCCACCAGGTGACGCGCGCGCATCGGACCTCGCAGAAGAGTCACCCGCGGCTCTGGGAGGCGGCCGCCGACGCCGCGCGCGTTCTGGGCGTACCCGAGTTCGAGCTTTATGTCGGGACCGCCTTCCCCAACGACGTCGCGGTCGAAAACGGTGATCCGCCCGCGCTCATCCTGGGCTCGCACTGGCTGCAGCACGCGGGCACGCAAGAGCTGAAGTTCCTTCTGGCGCGTGGGCTGGGGCGGGCGCGCGCACGCCTCCTGGGCGCGCTCAAGCTGCCCCTCGAGGAGCTGGGCCAGTTCATCGCGGCCCTGCTGACGCTCGAGGTGGGCTCGTTCGTGCCGCCCTACCCGGCGCAGCTCATCGAGCCTTTGGCGCGCCGCATCGTCCGCGTGCTGCCCAAGCGGGCCCTGCGCGAGCTGGGTCCGTACGCGCTCGAGGTGGCGGGCGGCGACTTCGATCCCGCGGCCTGGAAGCGCGCGCTCGAGGCCACGGCCGTGCGCGCGGGGACGCTCATCTGCGCGGACATCCCGGTGGCCGTCGAGACCTGCCTGCGGCTCGATGGCGTGTGGGACGATCCGAGCCCGCCGCGCAGCCCCAAGGAGCTGGCCGGGCGGCTCGAGCGCTCACCGCGGGCGCTCGAGGTGCTGGCGTTTGCGGTCTCGGACGAGCACTTCGAGCTGCGGAGGCAACTGGGGATGTCGGTGTCGCCGTAGACGGCGACGCGGCGGGTCAGCCGAGGCAGGGCTGCGGGAACCAGATGATGTCGGCCACGGGCGTCACGGCTACTGCTTTACGCAGTCGCCACTGATGACGTAGGTCACCGCGACCAGATGGTCGTTGGCCTGGCCCTCGTCGGTTGCCTGCGCGCACACCACGGACGTCGACTGCAATTCAGTCTGCGGCCACGGCTTGCGCGTCTCGGCGGCCAGCCCGACCGCGCCCGTCACGAACGTGCCGATCACGAACACTGCCACCAGGACGTCTTTCAGCATCTTCATGCCGGGTGGTCTGAGCACGCCGGATGCCAACCGGGCCAGCGGCGCAACGCGCCGAACTGTAAGGTGATTCCATTTTGGTGCAGCCGGGGCGGCGTCCGCTGGCGAACGCTCGTGTTCGGAACCGGACGAGCGGGCGGGGTTGGGCGTGGTAGCCTCGCCTACATGGCGCTCGACCTGAACGACCTCGACAAGATCGATCGTATTGTACGCATCAGCCTGCGCGATGAGCTGGCCGATGCGGTGGGACTGCCGGCGCCGGTGGAGCTGGCTCGCAAGTGGGAGGGCGGCAAGCTCGTGCTGTGGCCGCGCGAGGAGGGCCTGGCCGCCAAAGAGATCCCGCTCGAAACCTTCTTTCACAAGATCGTGATGATTCGCGACCGGCTGCGCACGCTCGAGCAGCAGATCAACTTGCACGAGAAGCTCAGCGAGCAGGAAAAAGCTCACCTGCACCAGTACATCACGCGCTGCTACGGCTCGCTGACCTCGTTCAATCTCTTGTTCCGCGACAAGGACGATCAGTTCAGCGGCGCGAAATCCGAGGAGAGTTAAAAGTCAAAAGTCGAAAGTCGAAGGCGGAGCGGGCTCGAGCCAGTTCCTCGAATTCACTCCTCCTTCTTTCTTTCGACTTTCAACTTTCGACTTTCGACTCTGGTGCCATTAACTTTGCTCTCCTCTCCGCGTCCGATGAACGAAAGGAGAGCCTTCATGTCGACACTTGGGAAGCTGATGGGCGGGGTTGTGCTGTCGGGCACAGTTTTGCTGGTTCCGCTGCGGGCGCACGCGCAGGCGGCCGCGGGCGAGTCCTTGGAGCGAGCCGGTGAGCGCCAGGAGCGGCGCGGCGAGCGCAAGGAGGTACGCGGCGAGCGCAAGGAAGTGCGCGGCGAGGTCAAAGAGCAACGGGGCGAGCGCATGGAAAAGCGGGGCGAGCGCATGGAGAAGCGCGGCGCGAAGCTGGAGGCCGAGGGCCACCCGGTGGCCGGTGAGCGGCTCGAGCGCCGGGGCGAGCGGCTGGAGCGGCGCGGCCAGGTCAAGGAGCAGCGCGGCGAGCGCATGGAGAAGCGCGGCGAGCGTCAGGAACGGCGCGGCGAGCGTCAGGAGCGACGGGGCGAGCGCATGGAGCGCGCGGGCGAGCAGCTCGAGCCCAAGTAGCTTCTGCTAGGGGGGCACGATCAGCCCGCCGCCGGCCGGCCGCGGCTCGGCCGTCACCTCGGCCGAGCTGGGCAGGCGAAAGCATTTCTCGAACAGTCGCTGCGCAAACGGGCTGTCCTCGGGGCTGGCTCCGGGCGCGAAGTGATCGGCGACCGCACGGGCAGCGCGCGCGTCCTCTGCGCGCGCAGGCCCGGCGAGAGCCAAAAGATGGGCCGTGTCGAGCAGCCGCCGCCGCATGCGCTCGCGTCGGCCGGCGTCGGCGAAGTACTCGCGCACGGCGCGCGCCATCACGTCCGCGCGCGCGGCCGCCTTCTGCTGATCATTGACCAGAAGCTGACTCTGATCGACCTCGCCCAGCTTCAGGGCCACCCGCTCGATCTCGATCGGATCGGGCACCCAGGGCCGGCACTCGGGCAGCTCGTGCAGGCGCAAGCCGGCCTCGCGCGGCACCTCGGGCGCCTGCGGCCACAGTTCGAGCGCCGGATGCTCCGCCAGCGGCTCGGCCTTGCCCAGCTGGGGGCGCACACGCAGGAAGTCGACCGGCGCCGCCCGGCCCACCGAAAGGTTGCGCCGATAGGCCTCCTCGATCTCGGCGCGCGCCCACCGCCACGGCACCTCGGCCACCGAAAACTGCTTGCTTTCGCCGAGCAGCTCGCGCACCAGCTGGCGAAAGGACTTGCGCGTGGCCTCGCTGACCCGAAAACCGGTCAAGCCGTTCTGCTCGTGCACGTAGGCCTCGTAAATCGAGACTCCGCCGGCACCTGGCTCGGCTCGCGCCAGCCAGATCGCACGCTCGCCCGATCCGTCGATGGAGCTGGCCAGGCAGGGCACCTCGGCCGCCGCCGGTCGCGCCTCGGGCGTTCGGGTGCGCTCGCGCGCCACCGGTGCCGCTGCCACTTTGACGCCGCGCGTGCGCAGATGGTGCAGCCCGCGGCGGGCCGCCTTCGCGATCGCCTTGTCGGCGCTTTCGGCCAGCCTCGCCAGCGCCTCCGCGTCGCCGCGTGCGACCAGCTCGGCGATCTTGTCCTCAGTCACCATATTCTTCTGGGCTCGCAAGATAGGCGCGCCCTGACCCATCGTCAAGCTGTGGTAGGATCCACGGCCATGGCTGGAGTCGTGCTCGGGATCGGACATGCCACCGTCGATCTGCTCGGTGTCGTGCCGCGCTATCCCACGCGCGACAGCAAAGTCGAGCTGCTCGAGTTCTCCAAGCAGGGCGGCGGCACGGTCGCGACCGCGCTGGCGGCTGCGGCTGCCCTGGGCGCCCGCACCCGCTTCGTCGGCAAAGTCGGCGACGACGAGCTGGGCCGCTTCATCCTGGACGGCCTGCGCGAGTTCGACGTGGAGATCGAGCAGGTGGTGGTCGTGCCGGGCGGCCATTCGCCGCTCTCGTTCGTGGTGCTGGATCGCGAAAGCGCCGAGCGCACCATCTTCTACACACGCGGCGACGTGGGCCCGCTCGAGCCCGACGAGCTCGACCTCGACCGGGCGCTGGCCGAGGTGCGGGTGCTGCTGGTGGACGGCATGCAGCCACGCGCGCAGATCGCGGCCGCCGAGGCGGCGGCGAGCCGCGACGTAACCGTTCTGCTCGACGCCGGCAGCTTGCACGAGGGGATGGGCGAGCTGCTCGCGCTCGCGCAGGTGGTGGTGGCGAGCGAGCGCTTTCTGACCGAGTTCGCCCCGCGCGGGGAGGTCGAAGACGGCCTGGCCGAGCTCTTGCGCACGGGGCCGCGGGTGGCCGTGGTGACCCTCGGCGAAGCGGGCTCGGTCGGGCTCGAGGGCACCAAGCTCATCCGGCAGCCGGCCTGGCAGGTTCAGGCCGTCGATACGACAGGAGCCGGCGACGTCTACCACGGAGCGTTCGGGTGCGGCCTCCTGTCGGGCTGGCCGCTCGAGCGCATCATGCACTTCGCGTCGGTGGCGGCCGGCATGTCGTGCCAGGGGTTGGGGGGGCGCGCCGCCCTGCCCGACCGCGCCGAGGTCCTGGAGGCGTGCGGCTTTCCGCCATGATCGCTTCCGAGGCGGACCCGCCGCGACCGCTCTTGCGGGCCACTGTGGAGGCCGCGCTCGCAGGCGCGCTGGTGGCCGCGCTGGTCGATGCAATCGTGAGCGCGCTGCGCGCGGAGCTGCGCGTGGGCGCGACCCTGGCCGCCTTTGTGGGCTGCTTCGCGCTCTATGGCACGGCCGCGCTCGCGCTGGGCCTTCTGTGCGCGGCCGTGGCCTGGGGCGCGGCCGGGGCGCTCGGTCCGGGGTGGCTCGCGCGCGCACGCGCCGATCGGCGGGTGTCGGCGGGGCTCCTGGCGGCGGGCGCGGCGGCGCTTCTGGTCGCAGTCGGTGTGGCCGCGTTCCACCTTCAGGTCAGCGCTCACTTCGCGCGCAAATCGTTGGCCGCGACGGCGCTGGCGCTGGTCGTGCTCGTGCTTTGCGTCCTGGCGGCGGCGCTGGCCCTGCCCGCGTACCGGCTGGCGCGGCGGTTGCCCCTGCCGCGGCCGCTCCTGCTCGTGGGTTTGGCGGCTCTCGCGGCGGCCCTGGCCGCAGTCGCGATCCTTTCGCGCATGGACTGGCGCATCCTCGACTTCGGGCCCTGGATCGGCCTGGGCTTGGTCGTGGCCGGGGCGGCGCCGGTTGCGCGCCTCCGTCTGCCGCGCCGCCTGGCCCTGATCGCCTTCTCTGCCTGGGTGGCCGCGCTGGCCTGGACGCTGCCATTTCTGGGCCCGCCCGCCACCGATGCCATGGCCGTCAGCGGCCTCGGCTCGCGCCCGCTCCTGCGCGTGGCGCGCCACCTGCTCGATTTCGACGGTGACGGCTACTCGGCCCTGCTCGGCGGCGGCGACTGCAACGATCACGATCCGCGCATCCACCCGGGCGCGTTCGACATCCCGGGCAACGGCATCGACGAGAACTGTGAAGGTGGCGACGCCAAGCCGCCGCCGCCGCCCGCCGCTGCCGCGCACGCAGCCGACTCGCCGCGCGCACGCGCCTTCCGCTGGCAGGGCAACCTTCTGCTCCTGACCATCGATGCTTTGCGCGTCGATCGTGTGCGGCCCGACCTGATGCCGCGCCTGCACGCGTTCGCCGAAAGCGCCACTCAGTTCACCAATACGCGCGCGCAGGCACCCAACACGCCGCGCTCGTTTCCCTCGATTCTGACCTCGCGCTATCCGTCGCAGATCAAATGGGCGACGCCGATGGCCAACTACTCGAACCTTCTGCCCGACAATGTAACCCTGTTCGAGCAGACCGCGAAGGCGGGCCTGCGGGGGATCGGCATCTTCTCGCATTTTTACTTCACGCCCGATCGCGGCCTGAGCAAAGGCTTTGCCGAGTGGTCCAACGACGGCGCGCTCTCGATTCACGATTCCAACCACGACATCGCGGCGCCGCGCATCGTACCGCGTGTGCTGGCGCGGCTCGAGAAAGCTGCGGCGTCGCATGAGCGCTTCGTGCTGTGGACGCACCTGTTCGAGCCCCACTCGACCTACATGGAGCATCCCGAATTCCCGGTGCATGTAGGCGGGCTGGCCGGGCTGCGCGCGAAATACGACGGCGAGTGCGCGTTCGTCGACAAGTATGTGGGCGAGGTCCTGGATGCGCTCGACCGCACGGGCCTGGCCGGCCGCACCGCGGTCGCCATCTTCGCCGATCACGGCGAGTCGTTCGGCGAGCACCGGTTTTACTTTCACGGCGAAACCATTTATGACGAGGTGCTCCATGTGCCGCTGTTCGTGCGGGTACCCGGCGTACCGCCGCGCCGCGTGGATGCCCCGACCATGCTGATCGACCTGGCTCCGACGCTGCTTGACCTGGTCAAAGCCGACCTCCCGGGCGCCTTCCGGGGGCAGAGCCTTTTGGGCCCGCTCCTGGGCGATGCGCCGCCACCCACGCGCCGCGTGTACGCCGAGATGCTGCCCGCACACAACTGGAACCATCACCACAAGGCCATGGTGGAGTCGGGCTGGAAGCTGCTCTACCGGGTCAGCGACAATGCGTTCGAGCTGTATCACCTCAAGGTCGATGCGGGCGAGCACCATAACCTGTGGGAGAGCGAGCGCACCCGCGGCGCCGATCTCAAGCGAAAGCTCCTCGAATGGATGGAAAGCGAGCTATCGGGCTCTTAGCGGGGCTGGCGCTGACGGCATGTGCGGCCCACCCGATCGGCGAGCCGCGGCGCGAGCCGGCACCGGCCGTGCTGGGCGCGCCCGAGCGGGTGGCGCTCGCCGATCTCGACGGCGACGGGCGGCCCGAGCTGGCGGGCGCCGACGGGGCGCACCTGGTCGTGGTCAGGCCAGACGGCAGCCGGGCCGCCGAGGCGCCGGCTCTGGGCGCGCCCCAGTACCTGGAAGCTGGGTCGGTCGGCGACGCGCGCGCGGTGGTCATGGGCTGGGGCATGGACCGGGCGCATCGCGACGCGCATGCGCGACTGGTCGCCTACTTCTGGGAGGGCGGCTCTCTGCGCCCCGAGATCGTGGCCGAGATCGACACCACCCGTCAGGACGTGGCCGCGCTGCGGCTGGTCAACTGGCCGGGCATGGGCGCCGGCGTGCTGTACGGCCTCTTCGACAGCAAGTACTTCGTACGTGTGGGCTTCGCGACCCGGCGCGGTGGTGCCTGGCGCCAGCGCGAGCTGGGGCGCATCCGGATGGCGTCCGCGCTCGACCTCGTGCACGCGGACGCGGGCGCGCGGGTGGCGGTGGGGCGCGTTTACGGCGACGAGCTGGGCCAGGACGGCGACGCGTTTCTGCTGGGCGACGGCGGGGCGCGCATCCCGCTGCCCACGACGCGCGGCGTGCGCGCCCTGGTGGCGCAGGACGGCGAGCTGTTCGTGGGCGACGGCTGGCATCGCGAATACGGCCAGAAGGCGCGCGGGCTGGTCACGCGCATCTCTCTTGCCGGCCCCCACGCCGAGCTGGTCGAGGACACGCAGGGCCAGTACTCGGTGCACAAGCTCGCGCTCGCCGATCTCGACGGCTGTGGCAGCGCGGAGCTGATCGGCCTCGGGCCCTCGTATCTGCGGATCTGGAAGCGCGCGGGCGGTCGCTTTATCGGCCGTACCGTGGCCTCGAGCGTGCCCGATTTCGCGGCCGCGCCGGGCCTGCTGCTGCTGGCGGGCCCGCATCCCGAGCTGCTGCGCTTCTGAGAGCCGGGACAGCTGGTTGAGCTGGCTATCAGCTCTCAGCTGGTCAGCTCTCGGCGGACAGCCAGCTTCAACCCCACGTTCTCTGTTTGAGCTGGAATCCCGCAGTCAGACCCGCGGTTTATGCTACGCTTGGGGGAATATGGACGGCCCGTTGGGAGAGGAGCGGCGGCCGGCCCCCACCGTCGACGTCATCATCGAGGTTTCGGGCGGCATCGTGCTGGTCCAGCGCAAATTCGCGCCACGCGGGTGGGCGCTGCCGGGTGGATTCGTCGATTACGGCGAGTTGGTGGCAGATGCCGCGCGCAGGGAGGCCCGCGAGGAAACCGGGCTCGAGGTCGAGCTTCTGCATCTCCTGGGCGTGTACTCGAATCCGCTCCGCGATGCGCGCAGGCATACCATCTCGACCGCGTACATCGGCCGTGCCGTCGGCAGCCCGCGCGCGGGCGACGACGCCCTGGAGGTGGCGGTGGTGGCGGGCCCGCCCTGGCCCGAGCTGGTGTTCGACCATGCGGACATCCTGTCCGACTACGTGCGCTTTCGCGAGCGCGGCGAGCGGCCGCCGCTTGGGAGGTGACGTGGCCTACACGCACGAGCTCACGCCGCAGGAAAAACGCGAGCTGCTCCGGATCGCGCGCGCCACCCTGCGCGAATACTTCGTGACCGGCATGATCCCGCCAGGCGCGCCCCACCGGGCCTCACTCACCGCTCCTGCCGGTGCCTTCGTGTCGCTCCACAAGGGCAAGGAGCTGCGCGGCTGCATCGGCACCTTCGCCGAGACCACACCGCTCTACCGTGCGATTCAGGAAATGGCGATCAGCGCGGCCAGCCGCGATCCGCGTTTCGAGCCCCTGGCCGCCGACGAGCTGGGCGAGACCGACATCGAGATCTCGGTGCTGTCGGGTCTGGAGCCGGTGGCGCACCCGCCGGCCGGCATCGAGATCGGCAAGCACGGCCTGCACGTGACCAAAGGCTTTCTGCGCGGGGTCCTTCTGCCCCAGGTGGCCCAGCAGAGCGGCTGGTCGGCCGAGGAGTTCCTGAACCAGACCTGCAAGAAGGCCGGTCTGGATGCGAGCGCGTGGTCGCTGCCCGAGGCCGTGGTCGAGGTGTTCACGGCGCAGGTGTTCGCGGAGCACGACTTCCAGCAAGCCGTGGTGTAAGGCCCCGATGTGCAAGGATAATCCGCCGGTTTGACAGGATTCCTGGGGCCGAGTACCCTTCGTTTTTCACGTGCGCGATTGGCTCCGGCGCTCGATTGCCCGGCGGTTGGCGTTGGCGGCCGCCGTCACCACCGCGATACTGTTGACGGTGGGCGGTGCCGCGCTGCGTCGGCACTGGGCCTCGGACCTGGTCTTGGCAGCGGCACTCATCGCGCTGGTCGCGGGCGGCGTGTGGCTGACCGTGCAGCGCCTGCTGGGACGGGCCCTGGCCGCGCTCACCGAGCAGATGCGGCGCGCCGAGGAAGGCGACGTCCTGATCCGCGCTGCCACCGACCGGGTCGACGAGATCGGCCAGCTCGCACGCTCGTTCAATAAGCTTCTGGCCAAGATCACCGACCTCAACGTCAGCATGATCGATACCGAGCGCATCGTGACCGCGCAGAAGCGCGAGCTGACGCTGATGGAAGAGCTGGCCGAGAAGGAGCGCGTGCTGAGCGAGGCCAACCGACAGATGGAGCAGCGCCTGCGCGAGCTGTCGCTGCTGTTCGACATCACGCGCACCATCAACTCGACGCTCGATCTGCCCGAGGTCCTGAAGTCGATCTGCGCGCGCATGGGGCAGACCCTGGGCTTCGAGGAGTCGGCGATCCTGCTGCTCGACGAGGCGAGCGGCCGCCTGGTGGTACGCGCCAGCTACGGCTTCCCGCCCGGCGAGCAGATCGAAGGCATCTCGTTCTCGACCGGTGAAGGCATCTCTGGCATCGTGGCCAAGACCGGCGAGTGGCTGCTCATTCCCGACACCTCCAAGGACACGCGCTATCTGCACTACAAGGGCCGCCATCTGCAGGACGGCTCGTTTCTGTGCGTGCCCATGAAGCTGCAGGATCGGCTGATCGGCCTGTTCAACGTGCTGCGCCCGCGCGCCAGCGCCTTCTCCGAGGCCGACATCCGGCTTCTGACCTCGCTGGCCAACTACGCCGCCCTGGCGCTGGCCAACGCTCAGCTCCACGGCCGCATCAAGGAGCTGTCGGTGACCGACGACCTGACCGGCCTGGCCAATCGCCGCCGCCTGCTCGAGCGCGGCGAGATGGAAATCGAGCGCGCCGAGCGGTTCCGCCATCCGGTGTCGTGCCTGATGATCGACATCGACCACTTCAAGCGCTACAACGACGCGCACGGCCACCTGCGCGGTGACGAAGTGCTGCGCGGGGTCGCGGTGGTGCTACGGCGTGACGTGCGCAACGTCGATCTGGTCGCGCGCTACGGCGGCGAGGAGTTCGTGGTGCTGTTGCCGCAGGTTGGGCGGGCCGACGCGGTCAAGGTGGCCGAGAAGCTGCGCGCGGCCGTGCAGGCCGAGCACTTCGACGAGCCCATCACCATCAGCCTGGGTGTGGCCAACTATCCGGAAGACTCGCACAGCGTGACCGAGCTCCTCGACTTCTCCGATCGCGCCCTGTTCGCGGCCAAGCGGGCCGGGCGCAACCGGGTGGTCGTTTACTCGCCCGACTTGCCGTTGGCCACGCAATCGGCGCACCTCGCCGCCGCCCCCTAGGCACCCAGGAAATTCACCGCAGAGAACGCGGAGAACGCAGAGAAAAGTCCCTTTCCGGATCCTCTGCGCTCTCTGCGCCCTCTGCGGTGAAACTTCCGGCTACCAGATCGCGAAGCCGATGGCGGCGGCCGCGATCGAGGCCGCCCCCTTGCCGACATCGCGCAGCGCGGCGCGCCGCAGCGACGGCCGGTCGGCGTCGGCCACCACCAGCGCGTGGCGCCCGGTCCCGCGCAGCACCGCCCGCGCGGGCGGCTCTCGGAAGCCGCTCGCCTGGCCGCGCGCATCCACCTCCAGATGTGCGTGCGCGAGCACGTACACCTCGTCACCCGGGAACACCATCCACTCGCACAGCTCGACCGTGCGCTCGCGCCGGCCCCGCTCCTGTACGGTGTAGCGCGGCCGCAGCATGGCCTGCGCGCGCGCGTCCAGCTCGCTCTCGGGCACGCTGCGCCGCCACAGCCGCTGCACCGCCACCTCGCACAGACCCTCCTCGACCAGCACGCGGGCACGCCCGGTCGCGTCCTCGACCGCGAACGAAACTCCGCTCGCACGAGCCACGATGGTGCCCTCGAGGTCGGCGATGCGAGAAAACGCGAGCACGCACGGCGTGCCCGACAGCGGTGCCTCCTGCAGGGTCCCGCCCTCGGCGCGCACACGGCCGCGCACCAAGAGCAGGCCGCCCCGGACCTTCTGGATGGGCGTGGGCTCATGGCGCGAGATGCGCCGGTCACGCACCAGATCCGCGGTGCCCCGTACCAGGCACTGCACGCCGTAGGCACCCGCAAGCCAGCTCACCGGATTCAGCCACACCCAACGGAAAGTGTAGCGCAGTCACCTCCAGTCGACGATCAGCGCACGAACGAGGCCCGCTGCGCGGTCGTGATGCACTCAAGCACCTGGCTCTCGTTGAGCGCCCCCGCCTGCATGAGCAGCTCGATCTCCTGCCGCATGTGCGTGGCCAAAAGGTAGGGTCCGTCGGTGTTGACCGTGAAGCGCACCCCAGCCTCACCAAAGTTGCGCAGGACCTCGCAAAGGTGTGCCACATCGCGCACGGCACGCGTGCGCAGATTCGACGACGGGCAGATCTCAAGCACGCACCCGCGCTCGGCCAGCTTGGCCATGGCTTCCGGGCTCTCGGCCGCCGCCACGCCGTGACCGATCCGGTCGGGCTCCAGCTTCTCCAACACCGCCAGCACTCCGCTGGCCGCCGTGTGCGCGGTCTCGCCGGTGTGAATGGTCGTGCCCAGCCCGGCCTTGCGAGCGCGCGCAAACAGCTCGCGGTAGAGCATCACCTCCTCGCCCAGCTCGAGCGTGTGCTTCTCGGGCCCCGCCAGATCGATCCCGACCACGCCGCGACCGCGGTACCGAATCGCCTTCTTGAGCAGGATCTCGTTGTGCTCGAGCGGGAACTCGCGCGCCAGGCAGAAGATTAGGCCCGCGCGCACGCCATACTCGAGGCACGCGCGGTCCAGGCCGCGCAGCGCAGCATGGATGATGTGGTCGAGGTCGCGCTCGCCGCCCAGGTTGCGCTTCATCGGGTTGAAGCGCAGCTCGATCAGCGAGACCCGCGAGGCCCGATACTCCTTGCCGATGATCTCGTAGACCGAGCGCTCGATCGCATGCGGCGACGACTGGATCTTCTCGGTCCACTGGTGGAGGATGTGAAGATAATCGTCGAGCGACTTGACGCGCGTCGGGTGCGCGGTCACCAGCTCGCGGAACTCCCAGTAGGTCTTGACCGGCAGCTTGAAGCCATGCTCGTGCGCGATCGACCACAGGATGTGGGGCGCAACCGCACCGCCCACGTGGATGTGAAGGTCGGCCAGCTCCGTCGACGGAGAAAGCACTTTACCGGTGGTTGAGCTGGCCCTTGAGCTCCTGGCCCGGCGCAAACGTGACCGTGTGCGCCTCCGGGATCGTGATGGGCTGGCCATTCTGCGGGTTGCGACCCGCCCGAGCCGGACGCTTCTTTTTGGTGAAGGTGCCGAAGCCGGGATAGGTGAACTTGGGTTGATTGGATTTGGTGAGCTTGGATTTGACGAAGTAGTCGCCGATTTCGCCGAACACCGCTTCAACGATCTGCAGCACCGTTTTCTTGGTCAGGCTCGGCGGGAGGCCCCGGGTCTTGTACACACGTTCGATCAGCTCTTGCTTCGTCATCGGTGCCCCCGCCCCTCTGATGAAAACGGGTTCAAGCTAGCGCGCAGGATCTCGAGTGTCAAGGCCCGTGGGTCTGGCTTACGATTTGATCCCCAGGAGGTCTCGCGCCACGCGCGGGGTCGCCACCTCGCGCCCGACGGCACGGGCCTCCTCGACCACGCGTGCCACCAGCGGCGCCGAGCCCTCGGCCAAAACGCCCTTGTCGAGGTAGATGTTGTCCTCCAGCCCGACCCGCGCATGGCCGCCCATCTGCACGGCCAGCTGGGCCATCGGAAGTTGATGCCGGCCCACGCCCGCCACCGCCCACGTCGACGGAGTGGGCAGATCGCCGAGCAGGAACTCGAGATTGCGCCGTGACGCTGCCACGCCGCCGCGCACGCCCAGCACGAACTGGAAGTGATAGGGCGGTGCCAGCGCGCCCTTGTCGATCAAGAAGCGTGCGTTGTCGAGATGGCCAGCGTCGTAGACCTCGATCTCGGGCGGGATGCCTTTTTGCGTGATGCGGCCGGCCACGTCGAAAGCCTGCGGAAAGGTGTTCTCGAACACCTCATCGCCGAAGTTCATGGTGCCGATGTTGAGCGTGGCCATGTCGGGCCCATCCTGACCGTCGAGCTCGAGGGGCTGGCAGCGCTCGTTGATCGACATTCCGATGGCGCCCCCGGTCGAGGCCTGAATGATGAGAGCCGGCGCCCGCTCCCGGATGGCACGGATGAAGGCCCGGAAGCGCTCGCGATCCTGGGTCGGGCGGCCGTCATCCCAGCGCGCGTGCAGATGGATGACGGATGCGCCCGCGGCCGCGCATCGCGCCGCCTCCTCCCCGATCTCGACGGGTGTGAGCGGCAGATGCGGGTTGTGTGCACGCGTGGTCTCGGCCCCGACGATGGCGGCCGTGATGATGAGCGGCCCCGGCCGGTGGGGCGTGCGCTGCTCGCCGGCCGGCACCACACAGGTCCCGCTGGCGCGGCACACCTCGATGGGCTCGGCCAGCACATCGGCTGCCGACGCAGCCGCCTCCGGCCGCGCTGCAATCAGCTTGCGCGCCCAAAAGCGCATGCCGAGCGAAGTCTCGCCCCATTTCACGATCTCGCCTTCGGCCTCGATGTAGTCGCCCGCCCGGACCGGGGCCAGGAAATCGACCTGGTCATAGGCGCGGAAGAGGCCCTCGTCGCCGTAGGCGCGGATGCACAGCTCGGTGGCCACGTCGCCGAACAGGGCCAGGATGCGCGCTCCGTCGACCAGGTCGCCGCCGTAGTGGGCGTCGTGCGTGCCCATGCGCACCCGCAGCCGGGCTTTCATGGTTTGCTGGACCCCTCTTTCCGTGCAATCAGCCGGTCGGCGACGTAGCTCGCCACCTGCGAAGGCCTGGTGCCGGGCCCGAAACCGGCATCGAAGCCCAGCTCGCGCGCCAGCGCGTGGTCGATGCGAGGCCCGCCGAGCAAGAAGAGCACGCCGTGCATTTTCTGCTGCCGGGCCAGCTGGATCAGCGCACGTGCGTTGTCCTTGTGGCAGTCGCGCTGCGTGATGATCTGTGAGACCAGAATCGCGTCGGCGTGCAGCTCTTTCGCACGCGCCAGCAGGACCGGGTTGTCGACCTGCGCGCCCAGGTTGTGCGCGTCGATCCAGGGATAGGCCTCGAGCCCCTTGTCGCCCGCGTAGCCTTTCATATTCAGGATGGCGTCGATGCCGACGGTGTGCGCGTCGGCGCCCGTGCACGCGCCCACCACCACGATCTTGCGGCCCAGCTTGTCTTTGATGAGCTGGTTCACCTCCTTCATGCTCCACTCGGGCACGGTGACCTCGGGGACCTCGATGTCCGCGAAGTCGAGCACCACCTCCGAGCGGCCATACACCACGAAGAACGAGAAATCGCGCCCGGCCGGCTCCATCGACGCCACCAGCACGTGCGAGAGGCCCAGCTTCTCGGCCAACTGGCGCGCCGCTTCCTTGGCGCGCCCGGACGGCGGCACCGGCAGCGTGAACGAAAGCTGCACGGCGCCGTCGTCTTTGCGGTCGCCATAGGGGCGGATGGGCTGGGGCGGGCGCTTCATCTATCTAAAAGTATACGACGAAGGCCCAACGCGCCGGGATCCCGAACTCGTGCGTGCCACCGCCGACCAGGGCCTCAAATCCGGTCCACAGCCGGAAGCCCCAGTTGGCCGGCAGAAGCTCCACACCCGCGTACATCCCGCCGTCGAAGAAGGCCTGACTCCCGCCCGCGCTCTGAATGAGAAACCCAGCGAACGGCTCGAAGAACGGGTTGACGTGCGGCGACACCCACAAGTTCAACTTCAGAAACGGCACCAGGGCGAAGTCGGTGAGGGTGGTTTGCCCACCGCCCGGGCTGTCGATGAACAGCGAGAAGTTGACGCCCGGCTCGACCAGAGGCGTGACCACGAAGCCGAACCCTGCATTGATCCCGAAGAAGACCGACGTGGGGCCGTTCTCGGGCGCCTGGGCCTGCAGCCCGTTGAGCCCCCCGAGCACCAGGCCCGGGACCACCGGCTCGAGGCGCAGCTCGAACCGTCCCGGGGGCCGGTACATCTGCGCGTCCGCGACCCGCGGCAATGCAACTACACCGAGAATGGCAGCGATCGTGAGAGCGTAGCGCATCGGAGCCTCCTTTTTTTTGAGGCTCGGATGCTAACCTCTTCCTCTTCAGGCGTCCAGCAAACGCAGGCTAGAAATACGCCACCAGCGCCCAGCGCACCGGGATCCCAAACACGTGGGTGTTGTTGCCCTGCACGTACTCGAATCCCGTCCAGACGCGCAGGCCCCAGCTCGTAACCAGCCCCTCCACGCCGGCGAACAGGCCGCCATCGAAGAAGGTGTTGGTGCTGCCGACGTCGATGAGGAGGAAGCCCGCGAAGGGCTGGAAAAACGGGTTCACGTGCGGGTTCACCCATAGGTTGAGCTTGAGGAAAGGCGTCATCCCGACCTCGGTGAGGTTGTTCGTGGTGCCCCCTCCCAGGCTCGCGTACAGGAACGAGAAGGCCAGCCCGGGCTCGAGAAGGGGCGTGGCCAGGATGCCGAAGCTCGTGCCCACGCCCACCGAGGTCGCGTTGTTGCCGCGCTCAGGGGCGACCACCTGGAGCCCGCTGGTGTTGAGCGGGAAGCCCAGCACGCTGGTGCCGGCCCCCGGCTCCAGGCTCAGCTCGAATCTCCAGGGCGCCTGGTAGACCTGGGCCGCCCCGGGGCGCGGGAGGGCGAAAAGACACCCGATGAGCGTCGCAATGCGGACCGCCTTGCGCATGAGAGCCTCCTTTGAGTTGGGGAGGTCCGCATGCTAACCCCGGCCCTCAAGCGCGTCCAGCAGCGGGTTCATGTAGTCGGGCGCCCGCTCCTTCACGCCGTCGAGGCCGCGCCCGCCGGTCTCGGGCCGCTTGACGTCTGCGAACACCCCGCGCGCCACCGCCTGGAACAGGCCCTCTGCACGCACCACACGCAGAAGGTCGCGCGCTTCCGCCAGCACTCTTTGCGCGCGCGTGACCACGCGACCTTCGGGCTTCCAGGCCATCTCTTCGCCCAGGTGCCGACACGCCGTGAAGACGTAGTTCGCGCCCTTGATCGCGATGAAGCGGTCCTGCAGGTACGGGTTGTGAATGGCCTCGGTCATCATGCCGAGCAGCTCGATGGACTGGCCGGTCGCGACGCCGACCAGGTCGAACAGCCCGTCGACCCGGTGCGACCAGAAGATGTCGCCCGATTTGTGCTTGGTGGCCGGCATCCACTTGATGGGATGGCGCGCGAAGATCTGGCGCACCAGCTGCGCCTGTGCAATCTCCATGAGAAACGAGTCCTCGATCGACTTGTCGATCTCGAATGCGTGGCCCAGGCCCATCTGGTCCTCGGGCAGGCCGGCCCGTTGGGCGAACGCCTCGTTGATAAACTGCGAGGCCAGCACCGTGTGCGCGGCCTCGATCGCGTCCGCGGTGGTCAGGTAATTGTCCTCACCGGTGTTGATGATGATGCCGGCGCGCGCGATCACACGCCGCGAGAAATACTGATCGCACAGCGTGCGGCGCGGATTGATGTCGCGGAACAGGATGCCGTACATGGCATCGTTGAGCAGCATGTCGAGCCGCTCGACCGCGGCCATGTAGGCGATTTCCGGCATGCACAGCCCCGACGAGTAGTTCACCTGCTGGAGGTAGCGGCCCAGCTTCTCCTGCTCGTCGTCGAGCGCGCTCCGAACCACGCGAAAGTTCTCCTGGGTGGCCCAGGTGCCGCCAAAGCCCTCGGTGGTGGTGCCGATGGGCACGTAGTCGATCAGCGACTGCGCGGTCGAGCGGATGACCGCGATGATGTCGGCGCCCGCCTGGGCGGCTGCGCGCGCCTGGTCGGCGTCGTCGAAGATGTTGCCGGTGGCCACGATCACGTACTTGAGCGGCGCCGGCCCGACGCCCAGTCGGGCCCGGTCCGAAAGCCGCCGCTCGCGCGCCCGGTCGATGGTCGCGAGCGCACGCCCGGTCCAGGGCGCGAGAGCGCGCGCGGCCGCCTCGCGGGTGGGCGCGCTGCCGCCGTCGTCGAGCGCGCTCCCGTAAGCCAGCGTCTCGGCCGCCTCTTGCGGGGTGGCGGCGCCGCCGGCCAGCGCGCGCCCCAGAAAGTACGCGATGCCGCGGCCCAGCGTGCCCGCCTGCGCAAACCGATCCACACACGTGTTGCAGAGCGGGACTCCCTCGGAGTTGGCGCCCTCGACGCCGTACGCGCGCAGGACCGTGCGCTCGATCGACACGGTCGTGTGCCGGTCGATGAACCCATGCACGTCGGCGGCCACCTGGGCCGCCAGGGCGCGGCACTCCTCGACGACGGCCTCATCAATGGGCAACTTCATGCTCGACTTCTAGTATATTTCCCGCGGCCCCGGCAAGGCCAGGAGCGAGTGGCCATCAGATGGACGTAGCCACTCATTGCGAACGTGGCTCTGCAGCCATCATCTGAAAACTCGTCCTCCACATCGGTCTTGCTTCGGGGCCACTTTGCAACCGGGAGGGCATCGCGATGGCTCAAGCACGGCGTGAGGTGACCATCAAGGACACGCACCGCGGGCTCTGGTACACGGACGGCAAGCTCGAGAAGGTACTGGAAGCGGGACGCTACCGGATCCCGCGCGCACAGATCCTGTGGCTGCGGCGGCCGCGCGTGGAGGTGGTGCTGGTCGATGTGCGGCAGCGCGAGCTGACCATCAAGGGCCAGGAGATCCTGACCGCCGACAAGGTGGCCATCCGAGTCAGCATCATCGTGCAATTCCGGGTCACCGATCCACGCGCCGCCATCCACGAGGTCGAAAATTTCGAGGATCGCCTGTACACGGACGTGCAGCTGGCGGCGCGGCGCTCGCTGGCCTCAATGGCGCTCGAAGAGATCCTGACCAACCGCAATCGCCTCAGCGAGGACATCCTGCGCGACGTCAAGGAGGCTGCGCGCGGCTATGGCGTCGACATCCGGCGCGCCGACATCAAGGACCTCATCTTCCCGGGGAACCTGCAGGAAATCATGAATCGAGTGCTGGCGGCCGAGCGCATGAGCCAGGCTCAGCTGGTGGAGGCGCGCACCAAGGCGGAGGTGCAGCGCATCGAGGCCCAGGCCAAGCTGGATGTGCAGCAGAAGGAGACCCAGGCCAAGCACGAGTCCCAGCTCAAGGACGTCGAGGTGGCCGCCCGGGCGCGCCGCATCCAGGCCGACAGCCAGGCCGAGCTGCAACGCATCAAGACCGCGGCCGATGTGGCCGAGCTGCACGCGCGCGCCGACGCGGCCCCCGCCTACGCGAGCCACCCGGCGCTTTTGCGGCTGCGCGAGCTGGAGGCGCTGCACGAGCTGGCGCGCAACGCCAATGCTCGCATCTACATCGGCTTCCGCCGACACGGCCGTGCTACCCTGAGCAAGTGACGGTGATTCTGGCGCTGCTCGGCTGCGTCGTGCTGCCCCCAGCGCCGCGCCCCGTCCTGTCCGGTCCCGAGCAGACAGTCGGAACTGCGAGCGGCCATTTTCTGATCCACTACACGCTCGCGGGCGGCGACGCGGCCGACCCCGCGGTGGTGGGCGACTTCGCGCTCGGGCTCGATGCGATGTGGTCGCGCGCCAGCGCGGCAGGCTGGACCGCCCCGCCGCCCGACGCCGGCGCGGGCGGCGACGGCCGGCTCGACGTGTACGTGCGTGAGCTCGATAGCATGGGC
Source organism: Polyangia bacterium (assembly GCA_035258845.1). GTDB lineage: Bacteria > Myxococcota_A > Polyangia > JAHFDS01 > DATFWX01 > DATFWX01. The sequence continues at coordinate 39,680 of DATFWX010000129.1, forward strand.
CAGGCCCACCCCGAGCCTGCGCCCGGGGGCACGAGCACGTGGATCGAGCTGTCGCCCCGGGTGGGTCAGCTCGGGCACGTGCTCGCGCGCGCGGTGGCCGCCCACCAGGCCCACCACGCCTTCGAGCTTGCGCTGGCCGGGGGCTCGCTCGAGCCCTGGATCTACGAGGCCACCGCCACCTGGGAAGAGCTCTCGCTCTACGACCTCTACGAGCTCCAGGGTCGACGCGATGTGCTCTGGAGCGTGCGGCTTGCGGGCGCGGCCCGGCCGCAGGGCGACACGGGTGGTGACTTCGAGTCGGGGGGCATGATTTTCTTGAAGTTCCTGGCCGATGCGACGGGCGGCGAGGCCATGGTGGTTTCAGCCTGGCAGAAGATGGCGCGCGCGGGCAGCGTCCGCGCCGGCCTCGAGCAAGCGCTCGCCGCGCCCGCATTTGCGGGTGGGCTCGCGGAAGCGTTTACGCAGTACGCGGTCTGGAACCAATTCGCCTGCCTGCGCAGCGACGGCCACCACTATGCGCCCTCGATTGCGTGCACGGTTCCGGCCACGGTGTCCGAGCTGGTGGCGCCCGGCTACCCGCTGGCCCAGCTGACGAGCGCCCCCGTGGGCGCGCTGGGCGCGATGTACCTGGTGCTGTTTCCGGCCTGCGACAAGGAGAAGGCCACCGTGCACCTGGATCTGGGCACACAGGCCGACTGGCGGATCGCGCGCCTCCTGGTGTGGTCGGGGCGTTCGGAAGAGACGCTGGAGCCGCTCACCGGCAACCTGCATGACACGGTGGTGCCGTTCGAGAGCCTGCAGCGCGGCGTGATCGTGGTGGCCAACGTGGGCACGCAGCCAGACAAGTTTCGCTGGAGCATCGACGTCGACGGCAGCTACCCGGCGCCCACCGATCCGGGCCGGGTGACCTCCATCTATCTCGATCCGGCGCCGAGCACGCTGATCGCGGGTCAGCACAAGCAGGTTGCGGTGCGCGCGCGCTACGGGACCTGCGACAACGGCACCGATCTGACGGCGGAGGCGAGCTTTGCCTCGTCGGCGCCCGAGGTGGCGAGCTTCGAGGGCGGGCTCGTGCAGGCGCACGCGGCTGGCTCGACGCGTCTGACCGCGAGCGCACGCGGTAAGCAGACCGGCGCCACGCTGGTGGTCGGGGCAGCGCCCCAGAGCGGCTGCGCGGTCGGGCCACCGCAAGGGCCGCCAGCGGCGGCGCCCGCGCTCATGGTGCTTCTTTTGGGCCTAGGCCGAGTCGCTTCATCTCGGCCATCACGAGCTGCAGGTCGTGCCAGGCGTCGCGCTTGCGATCAGGCGAGCGCAGAAGAAACGCTGGGTGGAAGGTCGGCATCAGCCGGATGCCCTGGTAGCTGTGCCAGCGGCCGCGCAGCGCGCTGATGGGCGCGTCGGTGCGTGCAAGCGTCTGGGCGGCGAACTTGCCCAACGCCACGATGAGGCGCGGCGCCAGGGCCTCAAGCTGCTTGCGTAAGAAGGGCTCGCAGGCCGCGACCTCGTCGGGCTCGGGGTTGCGATTTCCGGGCGGCCGGCAGTTGTGGACCACCCCACCCGAGGTGACGAAGTTGTGCGTGTCCTCGACGTCAATGCAAAAGAACGTCTCGTCCATCCCGTCGAAGTTCTCGACCCGTTCGATGATTACCTGGTCGAACAAGGTTTCTCGCTGATCGGGGTCGTACGAACTCGGATCGAAGGTGATTCGTCGCTCTGGGTCAGGATGGAGCTTGTAGCGAAGGCACGGGGGGCAGTACGGCGCAACGATTTCCGAGAGACGCCGCGAGGCTTCACTGCCGAAATGGATTCGACCCGGAGACGACTCTCGTGTGTAGGCCTCGACGTCGAGATCGCCTTTGAGCCGTTCGATCAGGAAGCGAATGTCCTCGGCCGAGAACGAGTGTGCAGCAATCTCGGAGAGACCGAGATTCGGAGACTTGATCTTCGTGTACCCGTCATCGAGAAACCAGATCGCAGCGATGCGCGGCGTCAGCACGATAACGCGAGGTATCTGCTTGCCATGCGGACCGTAGAATCGCCGACGCAGAACGCGCAGCGCACGTGTGGAGCGTGTTCGGCACCGGCTGACCAGATATCTCCGACCTTCGAGCTGATTTGTGACCTCGGCCTCGTCGACGATCGGCGCCAGCTCTGCAAGTGCGCGCGCCTTCAGGCGCACGTACTCTGCCTGATCGCGGCCATGAACAAATGCGAGCATTGCGGAAGAACGACGGATTCCACCATCGCCGAGCAGAGAGCCAATCGCCACCTCGCGTGCGACCCGGCTAAGACCTTGGCCCATTGCGATCTCATCAGCCGGATTCAACCCATCGGCGCGCACCCATCCGCGGCGCGTCAGCACCTCGTGATCGCCAGTCAGCCAGGTAATGGCTCGCTTGCCGCCCCGGATGGCCGAGGAAGCGTAGGACATGCGGTAGACTGCGCGATCGGCAAGCGGTGAACGATACCAGCCAATGACCCGCCTCGCGACGATCGCGCCGTCCCGGGCGACCGACATCACCTGGCCACCATAACGCTGGGCGACGAGCCTTCCGATCCGTTCCCACGAGCCATTCTCGAGCTGGACACACGTGTTGTATCGGAGGCACTTCACCACGTTCGCAATGTAGACGTCCCGGCGTTGCAGGCCCATGGCCGCGATCATCTTGTCCAGGAGCTGCCCGGCCGCGCCGACGAAGGGCTCGCCCTGCCGGTCCTCCTCGTAGCCGGGCGCCTCGCCCACGAACACCAGGGCGGCCTTCGGGTTGCCCACGCCGAACACGATGTGCGTGCGCCCGGAGGAAAGCTTGCAGCGCGTGCACTCGCCCAGCTCTTCGCGCACGACCGCCAGGGTCAGCCCGCGCGCGGCCGAGGGTGCCGGTGCCGCAGGTGTGGTTGCGGCAGCTGCAGCCGCACGCGGGACGCCGACCGTGCCCTGACGCTGGGCCCACGACAGGTGCGCCTCGAATTGCCGGATCAGCTGGTGCAGCTCCTCACGCGCCACGCTGCGCATCCATATAGCATGCCTTGACGGAGCGCGGGACCAGTGCGTAAATGGAAGAAGGTGCGGCGTAGCAAGAAGAGGCGTGGCGTACCGCTGTGGCTTTTCGTGTACGCCATTGCAGTCGTACTCTTGCTGCCCAAGCTGGCCTGGGCGTGGGGTCCTGCCACCCACATCGACTTCGGGCTGCAAGTGCTGCGCAACGCCGCCCTGCTGACGCCGTTTCTGCGCGAGCTTCTGCTCCGTTACCCGGACGATTACCTATACGGCTGCTGCGCGGCCGACATCATCGTCGGCAAGAATTTCGCAAAGTATCTCTATCACTGCCACAACTGGCAGGTCGGTCTGCGCGTGCTCGATACCGCCTACGAGGACCGCCAGAAAGCGCTGACCTACGGCTTTCTGACCCATCTCTCGGCCGACATCATCGCACACAACTTCTTCGTTCCCTACAAGACCGTCGAGTCGTTTCGCACCCGCCTGGCCAAGCACACCTACTGGGAGCTCCGCTTCGATCAGGTCAAGGTGTCGCGCGACGAGGCGGTCTTCACCACGCTGCGCCGCATCGGACAGTCGCAATTTCCCGACCATGACGCGTTCCTGCAGGAAATGCTGGTCGGCGCGTCGCGGCTGTTTTCGTTCAATACCTCGAAAAAGCTGTTCAACTCGATGATGCTGCTGTCGCGCCTTCGGCGCTGGCGCGAGATGATGGACCGGGTGGCGCAGCGTTCGGAGCTTCCGCTTTTGCGCCACGAATTCGAGGAGTTCGATCGGCTGGCCATGAATGCCATCTACGCCTTCCTGATCGACCACGAGCAGTCGCGCACGGTCACGGTCGATCCGACCGGCGCCAAGAGCCTGCGGGTGGCCAAGGATCTGCGGCGCGAGCTGCGCATGATGTGGAAGCAGGGCCGGGGCTCCGACGAGCGCTGGCCCGAGGTAGCGCGGCTTCTGCGCGGCCGCTTCCGGGACGGCATCTACGGCCGGCTCGACATCCCGGATCTGCCCGGCCTGCTCCGTCCGGCCGCGTAGCGGCTCGGCTGCGCTAGGCTGCGCTACGGCGGCGGCACCGCTCGCTTGCCGGCCATCCAGGCCTCCCACTGCCCGAACGCCTTCATCTGCTCGTCGAGCTTGGTCTTGCGGATGAGCTGATCCAGCTCGGCCCGGGTCTGCCGCGGTGCCAGCCGCTGGGTGCGCTCGGCCAGGCCCCAGACCAGGACGGCCGCGATGGCGTCGTTGTGTTTGGCCTGGGCCAGGTTCACGCGCTCGAATACGTCCGATTCGGCGTGGTACTCGGGCAGATAGGGCGCCGGATCCTGGTTGGCGACCAGATTGGGCACGCCCGAGAGCAGGAAATCGAAATTGTCGGTTCCATCAAGCGCGTCGGGAAGATGTGCGCGCGCCTCCAGCCCGCCCGCGGCCAGAAGCTCGTCCACCGGCTGCCGGAGCTCGTCGCGCCCATTGGTGTAAAAGCCCAGCGTGCGGCCCGAGCCCAGATCGAACACCACCACTGCGACATGGCCCGCGATCTCGGCCGCATGCCGCCCCACGTAGCCGGCCGAGCCCAGCATGCCCTGCTCCTCGCCCGTAAACAGCACCAGGCGCACCGTCCGCCGGGGCCGCTGCCCGACCGCCGCCAGCCCGCGCGCCACATCGATCACGAGCGCCGCGTTGACCCCGTTGTCCTCGGCGCCGGTGCCGAGGTCCCAGGAGTCCAGGTGCGCGCCCAGGAGCACGATCTCGTCGGGCCGCTCGCGACCGCGGATCTCGGCCACCACGTTTTCGGCCTGATAGGCCCCGCCGATCTGGTTCGTGAGCTGCAGCCGAACCCGCACCTGCCCCTGCCCGGCCAGGCGCGCCAGCCGCGCCGCATGTTCGCGCGCCACCACAGCCACCGGCAGCGGTGCCACCTCTCCCGCGAGCGTGACCGGATGTCGATACAGGAGCCCGCGCGGCCGCGTCGACTGCAAGAGGACCGCCGCCACCTGTGCCTTCCGCGCCGCCTCGAGCAGCGGCCGATTGCGCATGTACTCGTCGAAAAGATCGTCGAGCGTCTTCATCTCCTTGGAGAGAATCAGAAGCACGGCGCCACGCGCGGACGGAAGCTGGCTCAGCTGATCGGCCTGCGCAACCACAAGCCGCGCCTCCAGCGGCCTCGGGGTGGAGGCCGATCCAGGCGCCGCCGCCACCCGCAGCCCGAAATGCTCGGGCGCCGTGCAGCTCGCTTCGGCCGAGCGCGCCAGCCACAAGCGTGGCATCGCGAACCGCTCGACCGTGACCTTGTCGACCCCGGTTGCGCGCAGCTTGTCGGCCGCCCACTTCACGGCCCGGCTGCAGGCCGGCGATCCGGTCGGCCGGCCGCCCACGCGGTCGCACAGCTCCCGTACATCATCGATGAGCGGGGTCTGGCCCTGTGCGCGCACCGCCAGCCGCTTCGCGATCTCGTCGGGCTTGCTCGCCGGCGACGCGGCCGCCGCCAGCACAAGCGCCACCAGTAGCCCGGCGCCGCTTCTCATCTAATTTGCAGCGCGTCCATGGCCATGGCCCAGGCCCAGGTCGGCAGGGTCTCGGCCTCGGGATAGCTGGCATCGCGGCCCAGCGCCCCATCGCCGTCGGAGTCGCGGATGGCCAGCTCGGCCATCACATGGAAATAGCCGTCCAGGAATCCGGGCTCGTGCGTGAGCGTGTAGCCGGCTCCCAGAAGCCACGCCACCGATGCATTCCAGGAATTCTCGTCGCGCGGGCGCCGAATGAAGTCGCGCGGCATCACCTGCAGCACGCGCTCGCGCAGCCACAGCCCCAGAAAAGGCGTCTCGCCCTGGGTTGCGATGGCGGCCAGACCTCGGGTGGCCGACGTCGACACGAAATCGAACATGCCGCCCTCGGGCGAGGGCTCCACGCCGGGCGCCGGCGGCGCTTTGGTTCCGAAGTATTTTTCGGCATAGGTCAGCGCGACCTTGAGCGCCCGATCGTCGTCGCAAGCGCGGGCCCATTCGGCCAGCGCCCACACCAGAAACCCGGGATCGCGGAACTCGCGTCCGTCGGCGTTGTCGAGGCCGGAAATGTAGCTGCGCAGCACGCCCGAGGCCAGGTCGGCCATCGCCTGCCGGGCTTCATCGGTGCCCGCGTGCCGATCCGCCAGCGCCGCCTTGAGCAGCACCGCGCATCCGAACGGTGCCTCGTAATCCGCGTCCGCGATGCTCTCGGGCAGGTTGCGCACCCCGGCTTCGAGCACGAAGCGCCAGGCCTGCTCGCGGCTGTCCGAAAAGCGCTTCTGGCCGGTCAGCGCCTCGTGCCGCGCCCACACCCAGATCGCCATCAGGGTGCCGTGGAAGCTCTCGGCCTCCTGGCTTTCCCAGGGCGAGACGTTGCCGCGCAGCGGCCCCTGCGCCTCGACCTGGTGCAGCTCGAGCTTGCGCCCGGCCTTGGACAGGTGCTCGATGACGGTGTTGCGGTGCGCGTGCGCGCGCGGATCAACCGGCATGCGGCATCATCTCGCGCAGGCGATCCCAGATCGCGTCTGCCACCTGGTCCTTTTGCGCCGGCCCGATGGTCGTGGGCTCGCCGCCGCCGGCTGCGACCAGCACCACCCGATTGGTATCCACGGAAAACCCTGCCCCCTTTTCGGCCACGTTGTTGGCCACCAGAAGGTCGCACTTCTTGGCGGCGAGCTTGGCGCGAGCGGCCGCCAGAAGCTCGGCGTCGCCGCGCACGGTCTCGGCCGCGAAGCCGACCAGAAGCGGCTTTCCGTCCCGCCGTTCTGCCCCCATCTCGGCCAGAATGTCCGGATTCTGGGTAAGCTCGATGCGCAGCGAAACCTCGCCCGTGGGCGTCTTGCGCTTGCCCAGCTTGCGGTCGGAGGGCGTGGCGGGCCGATAATCGGCCACCGCCGCCGCCATCACCACCACGTCGTGCGCCTTGAAGCGCTCGAGCAGGGCGGCTCGCATCTCGTCCGCGCGCTCGACCGCAATCCGCTCCACGCCCGGCGGGGCGACAAGCGCCACCGGTCCCGAGACCAGAGTCACCTGCGCGCCCCGCAGCGCGGCCGCACGCGCGAGCGCATAACCCATCTTACCCGAAGAGCGGTTGCCCAGATATCGCACCGGATCGAGCGGCTCCCAGGTCGGCCCGGCCGAGACCAGCACGCGCCGCCCGGCCAGGTCCTGGGTCGCCAGCGCGCGCTGGGCAGCCAGAACGATCTCGGGCGGCTCGACCATGCGGCCCGTCCCCACCCAGCCGCAGGCCAGCTCGCCGGCGCCCGGACCGATCGTGAAAAAGCGGCCGGTTGCGCCCAGCGCGTCCACGTTGCGCCGCGTCAGCGGATGCTCCCACATGTTGACGTTCATGGCCGGGGCCAGCAGCACGCGTGCGCGCGTGGCCAGGGCCACGGTCGTGACCGGGTCGTCGGCCATGCCGGCCGCCATGCGAGCAATCACGTCCGCGGTTGCAGGCGCGACGATCACGAGGTCGGCGTCGTCGGCCAGCCGGATGTGCCCGATCTCGGATTCTTGCGTGAGATCGAACAGGTCGGTCATGACCGGATGGCCGGACAGGGTCTGCAGGGTCAAGGGCGCGATGAACTCGCGGGCCGCGCGCGTCATCATCACATGGACCTCGGCCTCCTGCTTGCGCAGGAGCCGCACGAGCTCGGCCGCCTTGTAGGCCGCAATCCCCCCCGACACGCCCACAACCACCGTCTTGTCGGCCAGCGCCATGGAGGAAAACAGCATACGGTTACAGCCAGTTAAAAGTCAAAAGTCGAAAGTAAAACGGGGGCGACAGATGGGTCGACCCTAATCATTCCTTGAACCCAGCCCCCAGCTCCATTTCGCTGTGGCGTCCCTGCCGCGCTGTGATACGAACGGCCCGATGCGCACGTTGGCTGCTCCCCTTTTGGCCTGGGCTCTGGTCGCCTCGCCCGCGCCGCCCGCCCCCTCCGCGCCTCCCCGGTCCGCGCTCAAGGTCGACATTCCGTTTACGCGCTACGTGCTGCGCAACGGCCTGGTCGTCATCTTGCACGAGGACCACTCGCTGCCGCAGGTGGTGGTCAACCTCTGGTACCACGTCGGCTCCAAGGACGAGCGGCCCGGGCGCACCGGCTTCGCGCACCTGTTCGAGCATCTGATGTTCATGGGCTCGAAGCATGTGCCGTACGACCTGGCCAAGGGCGCCGGCCTCTTCGATCTGATCATGGAGGCGCAGGGCGGTGAGAACAACGCCGACACCGAAACCGATCGGACCTCCTATTATGAAAGCGGCCCGCCCCGGCTGCTGGAGACCTTCCTGTGGCTGGAAGCCGATCGCCTGGCCACGCTGCCCGACGTGATCGACCAGGTCAAGGTCGACCGGCAGCGCCGCATCGTGCAGAACGAGCGCCGACAGAGCATCGAGAACCGCCCGTACGGCAAGGTCGAGCTGGTCGTGCCCGCGGAAATGTTTCCCGCCACGCACCCGTATGGCCACCCGGTCATCGGGTCGCATGCCGATCTGGAAGCCGCCACGGCGGCCGATGTGCGCGCCTTCTTCCGCACCCACTACACGCCCAGCAATGCGTCGCTCGTGGTGGCGGGCGATTTCGATCCGGAGTCGGCGCGCACGCTGATCGAGAAGTATCTGGGATGGATCCCGGCTTCAGCCCCGCCCGCGCCGCCGCTTCCGGGCCCGCCCGTGCGCCTGTCCGCAACCAAGCGGCGCACCCTGACCGACAAGGTCGAGCTGCCGCGCAGCTACCTCATCTACCACGCGCCCGCCGAGTACGCCGACGGCAGCGCCGAATGTCAGGTGCTGGCGGCAGTTCTGGGCGAGGGCAAGTCGAGCCGGCTCGAGCGCAGCCTGCGCATCCAGAAGCAGCTGGTCCAGGAGATCGAGGTCGTCTACGAGCGGCGCCGACTGGGCGGGCTGTTCTACGTGATTGCGACCGCGCGGCCCGGCCACTCGCTCGATGAGATCGAGCAGGCGCTCGACGCCGAGATCAAGTCCCTGCGCGAGCAGGCGCCCACGCCGGCCGAGCTCGAGCGCGCGGTGGCGAGCCTGGAGATGGCCTTCGCGCAAAGCCTGGAGCCGGTGCTGGGGCGGGCGGAGCGGCTCCATCACTACGAGTATGCGTTCGGCGACCCGGGCCGCGTGGGCTGGGATCTGGCGCGCCTGCGCAAGGTCACAACGGCGGGCGTGCAAGCCTGGGCGCGCCAGGCGCTCGATCCAGGAGCGCGTCTCATGCTGCGGGTGGTGCCCGAGCCGGGCAAGGGGCGGCCGTGAGCCGGCGCTGCGCGCTCCTGCTGCTGGGAATGCTCGGTTGTGCGGGCAGCCAGAAGTCGCCTGCCACCAGCGTGGCCACGGCTGCCCCGCCCGCGCTCCCACCGGCGCCGGCCGCCGCCGAGCCGCCGCCGGTTCCGGCTCCGGCCTACATGGAGCAGCCGCCGACGCTACCGCCCGTGCGCGCGTTCGTTCCACCCGCGCCCGCCAGCTGGAAGCTCAAAAACGGCCTCACGGTCACGCTGCTCGAGAAGCACACGGCACCGCTCGTGGGCGTGAGCCTGGTCGTGCCCACCGGCTCCGACGCCGATCCCCCGTCTAAAGCGGGTCTGGCCGCTCTCACCGCCAATCTGCTCGACGAGGGCGCGGGCGGTCGCGGAACGCTCGAGATCGCGGAGGCGATCGAGCAGCTCGGGGCCCAGCTCCAGACCGCGGCCAGCGTGGAGTCGAGCCAGGTCGTGCTCGAGGTTTTGCGGCCGCGGCTGGAGCCCGCGCTGGGCCTGCTGGCCGACGTCGCGCTGCGCCCCAACTTCGACGCCAAAGAGTTCGATCGGATCAAGGCCGAGACGCTCGCGCACATCCTGCAGCGCAAAAGCGAGCCCCACGCGGTGGCTGCTCTGGTGCTCGATGCGGCACTGTACGGAAAGACCGCCTACGGCCGCCCGGTCGAGGGCACGGTCAAAAGCGTCGAGCCAATTGTACTTTCCGACGTGCGCGCCTTCTACGCGGCCCACTACCATCCCGGCGGCGCGATCCTCGTGGTCAGCGGTGACGTGACCATGGACGAGCTGCGCCCGCAGGTCGAGCGCCTGTTCGGGGCCTGGAAACCGGGCCCGATCCGAAAGCTCCTGCCACCCAAGCCGCCCCGCACGCGCCCGCGCCTGGTTTTAGTCGACAAGCCGGGCGCTCCCCAGTCGGTCGTGCGCGTGGGCGAGCCCACCCTGGCCCGCCGCTCGCCCGACTACCCCGCGCTCGAGACCGCCATCATGGTGCTGGGTGGGTCGTTCACCAGCCGCCTCGAGCGCAATCTGCGCGAGCGCAACAACTTTTCGTACGGCGCCTCGGCCCGCATCGAGTGGCGGCGCGGCGCCGGGCCCCTGGTCCTGGGCGCGGACGTGTTTTCCGACGTCACCGCGCCCGCGCTCGCCGAGCTGCTCAAGGAGCTCGCCGGCATCCGCGACGGCGTCAGCGAAGAGGAGCTGGGCAAGGCCAAAGCGCTCGAGCGCCAACAGCTCGTGCACGAGATGCAAAGCGGATTCGGGCTGACCCAGCTCCTGTCGGCGCTGGTTACGGCGGGCCTGCCGCCAGGCGAGTACCGCAACCTGGAGGCACAGCTCGAGCGGCTGCAGGACGCCCAGCTCAAGCAGGCCGCCGATAGATATGTGCACCCCGATCGTGCTACGATCGTCATCGTCGGAGATCTCGCGAAGATCCGACCCGCCATCGAAAAGCTTGGGTCCTTCGCGATCGAGGTCTGGGATGCAGACGGAAACCGCTTGTGACCACGTAAAGGGGGGATGACGTGCACCGGCTGGAGGTGAAAATTCCGACCGCCACCATGCTGAAGGTGCTGTGGGCGGCCAACCTGTCCAAGGGCGGTTGGATGGTCGAGACCGAGCGGCCCATCCCCGCCGAGTCCAGGGTCAAGGTCGCGCTCACGCTGCCCGGGACCCAGCTCCTCATCGACGCAACCGTGCTCGAGTGCGCCTCCAAAAAGAAGGGCAAAGGGTTCTTCGTCAAGGTCGAGCTGGCCCAGCTGCGCGAGGACCAGCGCGCAGCCATCGAGCGCATCATCGGCGACGTCAAGGACCCGAAGGGCGACCGGCGCGATCGCGTCACCCTCCTCGACGACCCCGATATCGATCTCGATCCCGAGTAATCGGTCGGAATGATCGAGGTCCACGAGCTCTGCAAGCGCTACGACGACCTGCTGGCGGTTGATCGAGTTTCGTTCCGGGTCGAGCCCGGGCAGGTGGTGGGCTATCTGGGGCCCAACGGCGCCGGCAAGTCGACCACGGTCAAGATGCTGGTCGGGATGTTGAAGCCGACCGGCGGCACGGCCCGCGTGCTGGGTCTCGATGTGGCCACCCAGCCGCTCGAGGTCAAGCGCCGCATCGGGTACGTGCCCGAGTCGGCGGCCCTGTACGAGACCCTGTCCGGGCGCGAGTACCTGGAGCTGTCGGGGCGGCTGTACCACCTCGAGGAGGGCACACTGGCCGGACGCGCCGCCGAGCTGGCGGCCTCGATCGGGCTTCAGGAGGCGCTCGATGCCCGTGTCGCCACCTACTCCAAGGGCATGCGGCGCAAGCTGGTTCTGGCGGCCGCGCTGCTGCACGACCCGGAGGTGCTGTTCCTGGACGAGCCGCTCGATGGGCTCGACGTGGCCGCGCAGGCGCTCATCAAGACTCTGGTCAAGAGGCTGGCGGCGGCCGGCAAGACCATCTTCTACTGCTCGCACATCCTCGAGGTGGTCGAAAGGATCTGCGACCGCGTGATCATCCTCGACAAAGGACGCGTGGTTGCCGACGGGCCGGTGGACAAGGTACGCGCGCAGGCGAGCTCGCTGGAGGAGGTGTTCCGCCAGATCACGGGCGCGGCCGACGTGGAGGCGCAGGCGGCGCGGCTCGAGGAGGCCCTCCGCGGCGGCGGTCGCTGACGTGCTCGAGCGGCTGGGCATCGATCGCGTGCAGTACCGCGCGCTCGTGCGGGCGGCGCTCACCATGGACTTCCGCGGCCAACCGATGGCGCGCGGATGGCGTGCGCGCTCGCCCGCGCGCAGCCTGGTCGTGGCCTCGCTGGTGCAGGGCGCGTGCTCGGCGCTGTTGGCGGTAGGAGCGCTGCGCTCGCGGCTCGCGCTCGAGACCCTGTGCCTGGCCTACTCGACCACGCTGTGCGCGGTCGCCATGCTGGCCGATTACGCCGCCCAGGTGCTGCTGCCCGACGACGCCGACATCCTGGGCCACCGCCCGATCGCACCGCGCACGCTGTTCGCAGCCCGCGTCAGCAATGTCTTTTTTTTCATGACCGTGCTCGGCGTGTCGCTCAACTTCCCGCCCGCGTTTCTGGGCATTGCGGCCGGCGGCGGGCTGCGCTTTCCGCTTACCTACCTGCCGGTCGCGTTTCTGGCCGACTACGCGGCCGCGGGCGCCGTGCTGGCCCTGCAGGCGCTGCTTCTGCGCTGGCTCGATCGCGAGCGCTTCAAGGACGTGCTGGCCTGGGTGCAGGGCAGCGTCGCGCTCGTCATATTCATCACGTATCGGTTCGTGCCCGTGCTGACCCAGCCCCTGGCGGGCCTGCCGGCCGACGCGCCGGCCTGGATGCTGGCGCTGCCCCCGGCCTGGTTCGCGGGCCTGACCGAGGTAGGCCTGGGCCGAACCGGCCCGGTCACGCTCGCGCTGGCAGCCCTTGCGCTGGCGGCCTCGGCGATCGCGCTGCCGCTCGCACTGCGGCGCATCGCGGCTCAGTACGGAAGTGAGCCTGTGCGCGCGCAAGCCCGCGCGCGGCCAGCCGAACGGGCGGCCAGCTCGACGCTTTTCCGGCTGGGCGCGCTGGGCCTTTCCGGCCCCGCCCGCGCGGCCTTCGATCTGGCCTGGAAGAATCTGGCCCGCGAGCGCTCGCTCAAGATGTCGATCTTTCCGCTCTTGACCATGCCGGTCGCCATGCTCATCGTGCCCATCCGCGGCGAGCGCGCGCATCTGGGCGACCCATTCGAGCCCGGGACCGAGCCCATCTATTTCGCGACCTACATGGGGCTGGCGCTGTTGGCCCTGTTCCCGAGCTACCTGCGCCACTCGCCGCAGGCCGAGGCGGCCTGGCTCCTGCGGGTGGCCCCGGTCGCGCGCCCGCAGGAGCTCTGGCGGGGTGCGCGGCGCGCGCTGCTCACCCGCCTGTGCCTGCCCGTCCTTTTCGCGATGGCCGCCGTGCTGGCGTTCTGGGCGCCGCCCTGGCACGCGGTCGAGCATCTGCTTCTGGCCCTGCCGGCCGGCCTCCTGTTTGCGAGCCTGGCCAACCTGGGCCTGCGCGACCTGCCGTTTTCGGTGACGCGCCAGCGCGGGACCGGCGCGCGCACCATGCTGACCATCTTCGGCATGTACCTGCTCGGCTTCGGCGCCGGCTCCGTACACGCCCATCTGGCCTGGCACGGCACCCGCGGCGCCCTTTGGGCCTGGGCCGGCGGCCTGACCCTTCTGGCCGCACTTTTTTTCCAGATCGGCGATAGACGATTCGCGCGCCGCTTCGATCCTGATTTATGATGGGGGAGCCATGTCCAGAACCGCGCGTATGCTGGAGGGCCTCATCCGCATCGATACCCGCAATCCGGGCGGCGACGAGCGCGGCCTTTCGTTGCAGCTGGCCCGCCTTCTGGTCCCGTTCCGGCCCGACCGGCTTGACGTGGTGCCCGTGCTGGGTGGCCATTCCTATGTGTTGGCCTCGTTCGGTCTGCCCAAGACCCTGGTCAACGCGCACATCGATACCGTGCCCACCGCGGCCGGCTGGACCCGGCCCCCGCACGAGCCCTATGAACGCGATGGCCGCATCTTCGGTCTGGGCGCCGCCGACACCAAGGGAGCCATCGCGGCGGCGCTGACCGCGCTCGAGCTGGCGCGGCCGCGCGACCTGGGCCTTCTGTTCTCGGGCGACGAGGAGCACGGCGGAAGCTGCATGCGCGCCTTCCTGGCCTCGGACGCCGCGCAATGGGTCAAGCGCGCGCTGGTGTGCGAGCCGACCGGGCTGCGCGTGGGCACGCGCCACCGGGGCCTGATGACGTTCCGGGCCGAGGCCCAGGGCGAGGGCGGCCACAGCTCGCTGGCCGATGCGCTCGACAAGCCGGTGGTGACCCTGTGCAGGGTGGCGGTTGCGCTCGACGACTGGTCGCGCCTGAAGCTTCTGGCGGGTCCACCCGG
>DATFWX010000130.1:0-106150 GCA_035258845.1 Polyangia bacterium
CGCGAAAGGCCGTCCAGGCTCCAGTTGCGCGCGCGACGCAGCCAGGAGCGTTTGGGGGCCCGTTCGTGAATGGCGCCTTCGAGCTCGAGCGCGACCCACTCCGGCGCGCGCTGCCACAGCCGCGGCACCATGCGCAGGAGCGCAACCAGGTTCGCGACCAGGTTCCAGACGAGCCGCAGCGGGATGCCCAGCATGGCTACTCGAACGTCAAGTGTAGCTCGTAGCTGTCGCGCGGGTTGGATTCCTTGCCGCGGCCACTTTTGACGACGAGATAGTAGGCCTTTCCGGGATCGATGGGCGCGCGCAGCACGCGCTCGGCATCGCCCGAGCCTGCCGCCTTGACCATGTTCTTGGCGTCATCCGCCAGGAACAGCTGGAGGTCGACGCGCTCGAGCGGACGCACCGTCGCCACCACGCCTTTGGTGCCTCCCGGCGCGGGCGGCACGCGGAACCAATCTTCGTCGCCTTTGGGTGAAATCATGCCGCGCAGAAGCGGCGCGCCGGCCGGCCACGGGGTGGCGCGCGGCGCCGAGTTGTTGGGCTCGTGCTCCCAGGTGCCGTCGTCGGGCGTGGCGCGCACTTCCAGCCGATAGGGCTGGTCCACGTTGGCCTCGCCCTTGCCAGCATAGACGCGCAGATAGGAGTCGCCGGCCGGCACCCACGCGTCGACCAGCGCCTCGGGCTCCTGCCGTCCGCCCTCGTCGACATGGTAGAGCTCGGCGCCCGACGCGTCATGCAGCGCCAGCTTGACGTTGATGCGTTCGGGACAGGAAAGCTCGACCCGCAGGACGTGCGGTCCCGGCAGCGTGAGCTTGTAGAAATCCTGATCGCCCGGCCCCAGGAACCCGGCCATGGGCGCGCCTGGGGTGATGGGGGTGGCGTGGGCCTTGTCGTCGTTGGGCTCCTGCTCGGAGGGCGCGCCCAGACCCTGCTCGGGCTGCACGCGCAGGCTGTAGCGGCCCTCCAGGTTTCGATCGGACCCGCGCACGACCACGTAATAGAAGGGCTCCCCGGCTTTGACGCCCAGGTTGCGCAGCGTGACCGGCTCGCCCTTGCCGCCGCGCCGCTCGATCAGCTTGCCCCCGATCGAATCCAACACCTGCACGGTCAACGCGACGTCGTCGAGCCCGCCCACATCCACGCGGATCTGCTGCGGTGGCTGGGCGGCACCCGCGGGCGCGGCGCCGCCATCGACGACAGGCACCACCAGGGCGAGCTTGTAGTAGTCCTCGTCGCGCCGCCACGCCAGCTGCCCGGTCAGGTCCTGCCCGATCGCGAGCGGGGTCGCGAGCGCAGTCTTGTCGTTGGGCTCCTGCTCGGCCGCCGGGTCGACCGCTCTGAGCTGCCAGGTCAACGCATACGTATGCTCCGCATCGGCCCGCGGCGGCGCTTTGCCGGGCGCCTCCCGCACCCGCAAGAAGTAGGTGCCCGGCGACAGCGTAATCGCGGAAATACTCTCGGGCTCGCCCGCTTTGCCGTCGTTGATGCCCAGGATGCGGGTGCCGGTCTGGTCGAGCAGATCGAGCGCCAGATCGAGGTCGGGCAGGCCGCTCACCTGCGCGCGCAGAGTCTGCCGGTCGCCGGCCGGCACCAGCAGGCGGAATAGGTCGATGTCTTTGGGCCGGTCGATCTTGCCCTGCACGCCTGCAGGCGCTGTCAGCGGCTGCGCCTGCGCGAGCTGATCGTTGGGCTCCTTTTCGGGGACCAGCGGGCCCGCCGCGGCCCCCACCGCGTCCCGGCCCTCGACCACCACCACCGGTGGCCCCTCTTTGGCCTCGTGCCGCCCGCTCTTGCAGGCCGAAAGGAGCACGAGCGCGATGGCGATTCGTCTCACCGGTCCACCAGGCTGGCCAGGAACTCGGCCTCGGCGGCCAGGTCCGGGCCTACCAGGGCCTGGCCGCGCATTTTCCAGATGCTTTTGCCTTTGCGAAGGGGAGCCACCTCGAGCCGAAGCTGATCGCCTGGCACGACCGGGCGCCGGAACTTGGCCTTGTCGATGCCCATGAAGTAGACGAGCTTCCGTTTGGGATCGGTGCCCGTGCGCTGGAGCTCGGTCATCGCAAGCAGCGCCCCCGCCTGAGCGAGCGCCTCGATGATGAGCACACCGGGCATGATGGGATGACCAGGAAAGTGTCCTTGAAAATGGGGCTCGTTACAGCTGACGTTCTTGATGCACACGATGCGCTCGCCGCTCAGCTCGAGCACGCGGTCGACCATCAAGAATGGGTAGCGATGCGGCAGAAGGTCGAGGATCTGGGAGAATTCCACGGCCGCCGTCCTGGCGAGGCCTGCTATTTCTTGCCCTTGGGCGGCGGCGGGCTCGAGCCCCCCTTGGCGGGCGAGCTGCCGGCGCCGGCGTTGTAGCGCCGGATGACCTCGTTGGTCAGATCCAGCGACGGCTTGGCCCACAAAATCGAGGACTCCGATTTCTCGAGCACGATCGTGAAGGCCTCCTGCTGGGCGATCTGCGAAATGACGCCCTGCATCTTGGCGACGATACCCTTCATCATCTCGGCTTCCTTTTCGGACAGCTCCTTCTGCAGGCGCACGTAGGTGGCCTGCAGCTGGACGAACTTTTCCTGCAGATCCTTCTCGCGCTGCGAAATCACGTCCTGCTTGAGGATAGTGCGCTGCTTGTCCAGGTCCTCTTTCATCTTCTTGAGCTCGGTCTGCTTCTCGTCCAGCTCTTTCTGCTTGTTCTCGAACATGGACTTGAGACGCTTCTTGGCCGACTGCCCCTCGCTGGTCTCGTTGATCGCGCGTTGGATGTCGACGTAGCCGATCTTGACCGGGTCCTGTGCGCGCGCGCGTCCGGCGCTTCCCAGCAGGGCCAACACGGCCGTGATTGTGAGGACTTGGCGCATCCCTTCTCCTTCCGAAGTTGCTAGGTGTTACCCGTAAGACGCACGACTGTCAACCTTTGCGGAAGTCCAATGTCGAAAGTCGAAAGTCGAAAGAAACACCGGGGGATCCGGCCTTGCCGAGCTTGCTGGCCAGCATCACGAGCGGGCGCGGTTCGCGGGCCTACGGGATGCTTAGAAGAAATTTCCGATCGTAAACTCGAATACGATCGGATCTTCGCCCGGCTGCGGCGAGAACGGCAGGCCCCACTCGAAGCGCAGGGGCCCGATGGGCGAGAACCAGCGGAACCCGAAACCCCAGCTCGTGCGCGAGTCGATCGGATTGAACGACTGGCAGGGATCACTGAAGCTGTTGAGCCCAGCCGCCCGCGTCAGGCCCATGTTGCAGTACCGGCCCTCGGTGTTGAAGGTGTTGCCGGCATCCATGAACACCACGCCCCGGATGCCGACCTTCTCGAAGATCGGGAACTCGATCTCGGCGTTGCCGAACAGCTCGATGTTGCCTCCGATGTTGAACGGGATGAGCTGCTCGTTGGGATCGGCACGCACCGGCACCTGCACGATCGGGCCCAGCGAGCGCAGCCGGAACCCGCGCACGTCATAGATGCCGCCCAGGAAGTAGCGCTCGAAGATGGGAACGCCGTTGGAGCAGGTGCCCGCCGACTCCTGGCCCGACGTGCAGTGATCGCGCGAGAACACCCATCCACCCTGGATGTTGAGCTTGAACACGAAGGGCCCCCAGATGGGATGGTAGTAGCGCGCGAAGCCGTCGACGCGTGTGAACACGTTGTCTGCGCCCAGATACGGATCCGAGGTTTCCATCGACAGGTTGTGGAACATGCCGCGCGATGGGAACAGTCGGTCGTTGCGCGAGTCGTACACGATGGTTCCGCGGACCGCCGAGGTCAGGCCGGCGTTGAACAGGTTGGCGATGACCGTCGACGACACGAACGAGCGCTGTGCGCCCGCAAACAGAACGCCCGAGCCGCTGGTCGAGGTCGACACCTCCTCGGCCTTGTAGGTCAGAAGGAGCCGCCAGTAGTCGCCGAACAGATAGCCCCAGGTCAAGTCGCCGCCCGACGAGTTGCGCTGGAAGTTGGTAAAAATGATCGATTGGTTGAACAGCGAGAACGCAAACGTCCACGGGGTGTCGAGAAAGTACGGGTCGATGAAGCGCAACAGGAACAACTGGCGCAGCGAGCTCAGCTGGGCCTGCAGGGCCAGCGTCTGACCGCGCCCGAACAAGTTGTTCTGCGAGACCTGCGCCTGCGCGATGAAGTTTTCCACCGAGCTGAAGCCGGCGCCGATCTGAAAGGTGCCGGTGGGCCGCTCCGAGACCTCGAGGTTCACCTCGATGCGATCGTCGGCCGAGCCGCGCTTGGTCGACAGGTCCACCTTGTCGAAAAACCCCAGCGCCTGCACGCGCCGCTTGGAGATGTCGAGCAGGGTCTGGTTGTAAAGCTCACCCTCTGAGACCTTCATCTCGCGGCGGATGACCTTGTCGCGCGTTTTCGAGTTGCCCCGGATGTTGATGCGCTCGAAATAGACCGGCTGGCCGCGCTGAACGTCGAACGTGACGTCGATGATGTGCTTGTCGGAGTCGATGCCGGTCAGGGGCGTGACGTTGACGTAGGCGTAGCCCTTGTCTTTGTAGTAGTCGTTGAGCGCGATCATGTCCTGCGACATCCTGGTCCGGTTGAAGATTTCGCCGGTCTTGATGTGCAGACGCTTGAAGTACTCCTGCTTGGCGCCGATCAGGTCGCCTTTGAAGTCGAGCTTGCCGATGTAGTACTTGGGCCCCTCGTCGATCGCAATCTGGATGTACATGTAGCGCTTGTCCGGCGACAGCGTGATCTCCGGACGCGAGATCTTCACGTTGACGTAGCCGCGGTCGTAGTAGTGAGCGGTGACCAGCAAGAGGTCGCGCTGGAACTGATCCTCTTTGTACGTGCCCGAGGAGGTGACGAACGAGAAGTAGCCGCCCTCCTGGGTGGACATGGCGCCGCGCAGCTCCTCGTCGCTGACCGCAGAATTGCCGACGAAGTTGACCCGCCGGATCTCGACCTTGGCGCGCTCGTCGATCTTGAATACGACGTCGACGTCGTTGGGGCCCTGGCGCTTGACCTCGTAGTCGACCTCGGCCAGGTAGAAGCCCTTGTCCAGGTACACGTCGTGGATCTTCTCGACATTTTTCTTGACCTTGGCCACATCCAGGATCGAGTCGCGCTTGAGATCGATGACCTCGTTGATCTTGGTCAGCTCGACCTCCTTGTTGCCCGCGACCAGGATCTTGCGAATCGACGGCTTCTCTTTGACCACGTAGACGATGACGTAGCCCTGCTTGGTTTCGTTGATGTCGACCTGCACGTCCTCGAAGAAGCCCATCTTCCAGATCGCGCGCACATCCTCGCGCAGCTTGATGCCCGAGAAGGGCTCGCCGACCTGGCTGGTCAGGTTGACGCGGATGGCCTCGTCCTCGACCTTACGGTTGCCGCGGAAGTGGATGCGCGCGACCTTGTTGGGCGTCCCGGTCTGCTCCTCCGACACGTCGCCCTCGGCGCGGGCAGTCCGGGCGGGGGCTGCAGCGACGAGCAGGAGCGAGAGCACGAGCGCGCTACGCAAGATGACGATGGTCCCCGGTTTCGGCCGCGGGGGCCGCTCCCTCGAGGAGCTGCCCGTCGACCATGGTCAGGCGGCGCGGCATGTGCGAGGCCAGCTCGGGGTTGTGGGTGACGACCAGCATGGTCATGCCGCGCTCGCGGTTGAGCTCGATCAGAAGTTGGTGGATGCCCTCGCCGGTTCGGCTGTCGAGATTGCCAGTCGGCTCGTCGGCCAGAAGCAGCTTGGGATCCATGACGAGGGCGCGCGCCAGGGCAACCCGCTGCTGCTCGCCGCCCGAAAGCTCGCCCGGCCGATGGGTCAGCCGCTCTGAGAGGCCCACGCGCTCGAGGATGGCGCGCGCTCCGCGCTCGGCCTGTGGGCGCTGTACCCGCTGAATCAGAGCCGGCATCATGACGTTCTCGAGCGCCGTGAACTCGGGCAGAAGGTGGTGAAACTGGAACACGAAGCCAATCTCACGGTTGCGAAATGCCGCCAGCTGCGCGGCCGAAAGCTGCGTCACGTCACGGCCGTCGAACCGGATGCTGCCGCTGGACGGCGCGTCGAGGGTGCCCACAATGTGGAGCAGCGTGGATTTGCCGACGCCCGAGGCGCCCACCACCGAGACCCGCTCACCGGGCTGAATGCTGAGGTCGATCCCACGCAAGACCTCGAGGCGCCGCCCGCCGTGTAAGAAGGTCTTGCACAGCTTCTCGACCACGATGTGTGCGCCGCCACGAGCTTCGTCTTGCGTCATGGGCATTCGGAAGGCTTGGGACTGTACCCGCCGCCCCCGGGGCTGTCAACGAATGGACTCAGAAGCTTTTCGCGAGGTTGCCTGGCTACTGGCAAGTCTGCAGGCCGGCGTCGCCCGTGCACAGATTGCAGGACAGATTGCTCACCGTCCACACCGGCCCCGTGGGCGGGTTCTGCTGGCAATGATAGGGCTGCGGCTTGCCGCAGATGGCCATGCACTTGGCCTGATAACCAACCGCCTGGGATTCGCACGCGCAAATGGCCAGGCGACAGTCGACCGAGTGGTCGGGCTGCCCTGGATTGTGGGTCGAGCACGTGAGCGGGCCGTTGGTGGTGGACCCGCTGGTGCAGCTCAGTGTCCAGAGCGCAGTGCAAATGGCTAATTTTATTAGGTTATTCATAGCGCAGCCCCTCCACCGGGCGCAGGTTGGCCGCCAGCAAGGCGGGATAGAGCGTGGCCGCGCACGAGATGCCGAGAGCGAGCACGGACACGGCCGCGATCTCAATTGGATCGATGTGCACGGGCAGCTTGGCGATGTAATAGACCTCCGGATCGAGCGCCAGCCCGAAGCGCGCAAGCAGCCCACACGCGCCAAAGCCGGCACAGAGGCCGGCCAGCAGGCCGACCACGCCGATGTACAACCCCTGCAGCAGGAAAATGCGCACGATGCCGGCGTTCTTTGCACCCATCGCCTTGAGGATCGCGATGTCGCGCGCCTTCTCGTACACGGTCATGATGAGCGTGGAGATGATCGAGAACGCGGCCACCAGCACGATGAAGCCGAGCACCACGAACATCGCGATCTTCTCCATCTTGAGCGCGGCGAAGAGCGAGCGGTTCAGCTCCCGCCAGTCCTTGACCTCGTAGCCGGCGCCCAGCGCGGGGCGGATTCGGTCCGCGATCGTGCCCGAGCGTTCGAGATCCACGGTCCGCACCTCGAGGCCCGTGATCTCGCCGGGCAGCGACAGAAACTTCTGTGCGGTGGGAAGCACGGTGTACGCAATCTTGGTGTCGAACTCGTACATCCCGGTCCTGAACAAGCCGACCACGCGGAAGGTCTTCTGGTTGGGAATGGGCCCGGTCGGGCCGACGCCGCAAGCCAGGCACGCGATGCGCACCTCGTCGCCCGGGTAGACCCGCAGGTTCTTGGCCAGCTCGGCGCCCAGCACCACGCCTGGGAGCGCGGGCAGGGGCGGAGCCTCGGGCTCGGATGGCCGCTCCACCGGCGGATCGGGCGGCGGAGGAGGATCGTCCTTGGCCGCCTTCCGCGGCGGCGCCGCGGTCTTGACTTCGTTGCCCAGCTCGAGAATCGGCGGCAACGAAGCCCGAACCGCGTCCGGGTGCAGGAGGTTGTCGAGCGAGCCCACTTCCATCGATTTGGCCAGGTTCGTGACCGCGCCCACGCTCGTGGGGTCGATGCCCCGAAACTCGATGCCCGCGTTGTTGGTCTCGCTCTGGATCATGACCTCGCTCTCGAGGTACGGGCTGGCCGCGCGCACCTCGGGCACCTTTCGCACCTTGGCGAGCTCGGTTTCCCAGCCGGTCCACGCCCGTTCGGGCGCGCTCACCACGACGTCGCCGTGCTGACCCAGGATCTTCTGCTTGAGATCGGTCTCGAATCCCGACATCACCGACAGCACCACGATGGGCGCGAAGACGCCCAGGAACACCCCCCACATCGAGATGGCCGTGAAGATCGAGAAGCGTGCCACCAGGATGCCGAGATAGCCCAGCACGAAGCCGACTACCATGGTGCCCATGCCGACAAGCTGCAGGATGCGCCGCCTATCGGCGCGGCCCAGGTACATGTCCTCGAGCAGGCTGTGATGAAGCAGCGACGGTCCAAACAGGAGGGCCGCACCGGCGAGCAAAACCAAAAGTCCCAGGACCAGCAGCACAAAGCCGCCCATGGCCCCATGCTTGTGGAGGTGGCGCCAGAACAGCCAACCAGACGGTGTCGTCCAGACCACTTCGGCGGGCTGCGCGCCCTCGTGCTTGCCGAGGTATCGCCAGGCCACGTACCACTCGTACCCGGGCTCACCGGGGCGCTTGCCGGGCCTCACTCGGGCCTCATCTGCGGGAACAGCACCACGTCGCGGATCGACGGCTGATCGCACAGCAGCATGACCAGGCGGTCGATCCCGATGCCCTCGCCCGCGGTCGGCGGCATGCCGTACTCGAGCGCGCGGCAGTAGTCCTCGTCGTAGTCCATGGTTTCAGCATCCCCGCGCGCGCGGTTCTCGAGCTGGTGCGCGAAGCGGGCCCGCTGGTCGTCAGGGTCGTTGAGCTCCGAGAAGGCATTGGCATGCTCGCGCCCCAGGATGAACAGCTCGAACCGATCGACCAGGCGGGGGTCGGAATCGCGCTTGCGCGACAGCGGCGAGATCTCGACCGGATAGTCGACCACGAACGTAGGCCGCGCCGGATCGAGCGTCCGCTCGCCCAGGTTGTCGAAGGCCCAGCCGATAAGCTCCCCCCAGGCGGCGCCCGCGGGCGGGGGCGCAAGCTCGCCGCGCGAGCCCTCGGCGCGCTGGCTGCAGAAGGCGCGCAGCGCCTCCACATCGCCGATGGGCGCGCCCAGCTTGTGCACGATGTCGAGCATGGAAACGCGGGGCCAGGGCCGCGAGAAGTCGACCTGGCTGCCTTGATACGGCAGCTTGAGGCCGCCCCGCACCAAGGTGGCGAGCTGGCACAGAAGCTCCTCGGTCAGCTCGATCAGATCCTGGAAGGTGGCGTAGGCCTGGTAAAACTCGAGCATCGTGAACTCGGGGTTGTGGATGCGATCGATGCCCTCGTTGCGGAAGTTGTGGCCGATCTCGTAGACGCGATCGAAGCCGCCCACCACCAGCCGTTTCAAATACAGCTCGGGTGCGATGCGCAGATACAGATTCACATCCAGCGTGTTGTGATGGGTCTGGAACGGCCGCGCGGCCGCGCCGCCCAGGGTGGGCTGCAAGATCGGCGTCTCCACCTCCAAAAAGCCGCGCTGGTCGAAGAAGCTGCGCATGTGCGAGATGATGCGCGCGCGGCTGCGGAACACCGGCGCCACGTCGGCCCGATTCGAGATCAGGTCGACGTAGCGCTGCCGGTAGCGCAGCTCTACGTCCTGCAGGCCATGCCACTTCTCGGGCAGCGGGCGCAGCGACTTGGTCAGCAGCGCAAACTCGTGCACGAACAGGGCCAGGTCGTCCTTGGACTTGCCGCGCTTGGTGTAAAACAGGTGGCCCTGCGCACCCACGAAGTCGCCGCGCTCGACGTGCGCCAGGCGGGCCTGCTGCTCGGGGGTCTTGAAATAAAGCTGCAGCCGGCCCTCGCGATCCCAGATTTCGAGAAAGGCCGAGCGCTTGGCCATCACGCGCCCGGCCACGCGATAGTCCTCGCTGGTCAGCGCATTCTCCGAGCGCAGCTCGGGCGGCGGAATGTCGGGCGCCAGCTCCTTCAGCTCGGCGCTGGTGTGCGTGACCCGCCAGTTGTTTGCGTACGGGTTCTCGCCGCTCGCACGCAGCTCGGCCACCTTCTGCCGCCGCACCTCGATCAGCCGATTCTCATCAGACATTTCTTCTCCGGAGAATTCACCGCAGAGAGCGCAGAGGACGCAGAGGATCGGATCAAAATGTCTCCGTGTTCTCCGCGTTCTCGGCGGTAAGTCTTCATGCTTTTGACTGCTCCTTCTCGGAAGCTTGCTGGAGCAGGTACGCGGAGATGAACTCGTCGATCTTGCCGTCCAGCACGGCGTCCACGTTGCCCACCTTCAGGTCGGTGCGGTGGTCGGTCACCAGCCGGTACGGGGCCAGCACGTACGACCGGATCTGGCTGCCCCATTCGATGGCTTTCTTCTCCCCGGCGATGGCCGAAAATTTCTCCTGCTGCTTGCGCTGCTCGAGCTCGTACAGCTTGGCCTTGAGGATGCGCATGGCGGTCGCCTTGTTCTTGTGCTGCGAGCGCTCGTTCTGGCACGCCACCACGATCCCGCTCGGCAAATGCGTCAGGCGCACGGCCGACTCGGTCTTGTTGACGTGCTGGCCGCCCGCGCCCGAGCTGCGATACACATCCACCCGCAGGTCTTCGTCACGCACCTCGATCTTGATGTCCTGCTCGATGTCGGGCATCGATTTGACCGCCGCGAACGCGGTCTGCCGGCGCGCGTTGGCGTCGAACGGCGAGATGCGCACCAACCGGTGGACGCCGTCCTCGGCCCGCAAGAGGCCGTAGGCCCACTCGCCCTCGATCGTGATCTCGGCGCTCTTGATGCCCGCCTCCTCGCCCGCTTGCACGTCGACCACCTCGGCCTTGAACCCCTTCTCCTGGGCCCAGCGCAGATACATGCGCATCAGCATCTCGGCCCAGTCCTGGGCGTCGGTGCCGCCGGCGCCCGCGTTGATGTCCAAGATTGCGTTCTGGCGGTCGTGCTCCCCCGACAGCATGCGCGAGAATTCCATCTGCGCGATCGCGCTGCCGAGCTTTTCCGCCTCCTGGGTGGCCTCGCGCAGGGTGGCGTCGTCCTTGGCTTCCTCGCCCAGCTCCAGGAGCACCCGCGCGTCCTCGAGCGCCTTCCATTGCTTGTCCCACGATTCGACGGTTTTCTGCAGGCGCGCCTGCTCCTTGAGCACCGACTGGGCGGTCTCTCCGTTGGCCCAGAAGTCGGGCGCCGCCGACCGCTCGAATAGCTCAGCCACTCGCTTGCGCTTGCCGTCGACGTCAAAGATGCCCTCGAAGAGCAACCAGGCGCTCCTCGAGGGATCTCAAGATTTCGCGCGGGTTCTTGGTCTCGATGGTCATGAAGGTGATGCGTTCCGAATCAGATGCAGGGCGCGCTCGGCCGGCACCCGCTCGCCCAGCGGCACCGGGTATGAGCCCGTGAAGCAGGCCGAGCAGTGGCCGGCCCCGCCGGGCGCCCCCACCGCCTCCATCATGCCCTCGTGCGACAGGTAGCCCAGCGAATCGCAGGTGATGTAGCGCATGATCTCGTCGACCGAGTGCGACGATGCAATCAGCTCCGAGCGGGTCGGCGTGTCGATCCCGTAGTAGCAAGGTCCGACGGTCGGTGGAGAGCTGATGCGCAGGTGCACCGCCCGCGCGCCCGCCGAGCGGATCAGCTTGACGATCTTGCGCGAGGTGGTGCCGCGGACGATGGAGTCGTCGACCACCACCACCCGCTTGCCGTCGAGCACGTCGCGCACCGGATTGAGCTTGAGCCGCACGCCGAAGTGGCGAATCGACTGCGACGGCTCGATGAACGTGCGCCCGACATAGTGCGAGCGCATCAGGCCCATGTCGTACGGGATGCCGGACTGGCGCGCGTAGCCAATCGCGGCCGCGATGCCCGAATCGGGCACCGGAACCACCACGTCGGCCTCGACCGGATGCTCCTGAGCCAACCGGCGTCCCATGCGCTCGCGCACCCGGTACACCGAGCGGCCGTTGACGATCGAGTCGGGGCGCGCAAAGTAGACCTGCTCGAACACGCAGAAGTAGTGCGGCGCCGGAGCGAACGGGTGCAGCGAGCGCACGCCCGCGGGCGAGACCGAAACCATCTCGCCCGGCTCCAGCTCGCGGACCAGCTCGGCCTCGATGAGGTCGAAGGCACACGATTCGGAGGCGAACAGAACCGCATCCTTGAGCCGCCCCATGGCGAGGGGACGGAAACCATGTGGGTCGCGCACCGCGACGATCTGATTGAGCGTACAAAAGATGAGCGAGTACGCGCCCTGCACCTGCCGAAGCGCACCCGCGATGCGGTCTTCGAGCGCGGGCTCGCGCGCCCGCGCCAGCAGGTGCACGATGATCTCGGTATCCGAGGTGGTGCGGAAAATCGAGCCCTCGTGCTCGAGCCGGCTGCGCAGCTCGTGCGCGTTGACCAGGTTGCCGTTGTGGCCGACCGCGATCGAGCCATGCTGGTAGTCGACGGCGAATGGTTGTGCGTTGTCGAGCACCGACTGGCCGGTGGTCGAGTAGCGCACGTGCCCGATGGCCATGGAGCCGGGCAGGCGGGCCAGCGCCTCCGAGGTGAACGCCTCTCCAACCAGGCCCATGTGGCGCGACGTGTAAAGCCGCTCACCGTCCGAGGACACGATGCCCGCGGACTCCTGCCCGCGGTGCTGCAGCGCATGCAGCCCCAGGTACGCGAGGTTGGCCGCCTCCAGGTGGCCGTAAACACCCATGATGCCGCACATGGAGACCTCTTACCTAGCATACGCTGAGCGGCAGAACAAATGGCGGGGTTTGTGCGTCTCTAGTCGTCGGAGGCAAGACCATGCGCGCACTTGTGATCCTGACCGCGTTCTGCGCCGGCGGCGCCACCATGTGGGCGTTCGGCCGCCAAATGCCAAAGGCCCCATCGCCGGCCAGCGCGGCCACACAGTGGCTCGAGGGCGACGAGTATCTGGTGCTGGATCAGCCCTACCAGGCCGGATCGGGGTGGCAGTACGCCTACGTGGCCAAGATGGTCCGGCCCGCCAGCGCCGCCACCCAGAACCAGGCCGAGTTCGTGGGCGTGTCGGGCGGACGGCGCGGCCGCCACATCTGGAGCAGCAGCTTCCACAAGCCGCGACCCGCCACCGCGGGTGACATGCGGCTCGGCCAGGTCGCGTTCGCGCTCGACTCGTACACCGATGCCGAGGGCGCGTACCGGGGCCCCCGCGCCCGCGACGAAATCGAGGAGGCGGCCTGGTTCGTGGGCACGCTCGACGACGTGTCGGCCCGGTACAGAAACGAGGCCATGCTCTCGGGCTACAAAGTCAGGCCGGAAGGCCTGCTGGTTCCAGAATAAGAAAGTGGCACGATGCGGGCGCCGCCCTGAAACCGGGTGAGCGACTTACAAGAGGCGGAAGGCCACGTGGTGCAGGATGGTCATGATGAGCGAGGCCAGAAGCAGCGTGCCCACCCCGTCGATCTCGAAGCCCGCAAGGAGCTTGTCGGTCAGCCACAGAAGGAACGTGTTGACCACGAACCGGACCAGCCCGGTCAACAGGAATAGCGTGAAGGCGGCGCCGATGAGCGTCATCCACCAGCCCAGAAGCACGTTCAGCACGCCCAGCACCAGCACCACCACCAGCGCGGTGCCAAAGCTGCGCAGCTTGACTCCCGGCAGGATCTTGGCCACCGCCAGGATGATCAGTGCGTCGACGATCCAGTGGATGAGCAGATGCATGGCTCCTCCTGCTTTGTGATCTCTTTATACCGGCCGGTAACGCCGCAGCTTCCCGAAGAAGTTAAGGGTCGAAAGTTCAAAGTCGAAAGGGCGGAACACGGCTTCCCTTCTGTCTTTTCTTCGACTTTCGACTTTCGACTTTCGACTTTCGACTTCCTCAAAGTTTACTCCACGAGCCGGCGGAAGCCAGAGTGCCAGACCGCCGCCAGATCGGATACCGGCACATCCAAAAGGTTCCGCAAGGTCAGGCGCCGCCCGCCGGTTTTGCCCAGCACGGCAAACCGAGCCCCGGCCGCCTGGGCCGCCGCCGCCGCCGCCGCCTGATCGGCCTCGCGGATCGAGATCACGATGCGTGAGGGGGCTTCGGCAAACAAGAGCAGGTCGGGCCGCAGCTCGTCGGCAAGCTCGAGCGTGGCTCCGACGAGCGCGGGCCCGGCCACCGCGCACTCGGCCAGACAGGCCAGAAGGCCCCCCTCCGCGCAGTCGTGTGCGCTCACGAGCAGGCGCCGCCGCGCCAGGGCCAGGCAGGCCGCCTGCAGGGCCCGCTCGCGCGCGAGGTCGAGCCGCGGCGGCGGCCCGGCAATCCGGCCGTGCACCTGCTTCAGATATTCGCTGCCACCGATCTCGTCGGTATTGACGCCCAGCAGCGCGACCAGCTCGCCCTCTCCCTTCCACCACGACGTCACCGCGTCGCGCACATCCGGCAAGAGGCCAATCATGGCGATCATGGGGGTCGGGAAGATGGCGCGGCCCTCGGTCTCGTTGTAGAAGGACACATTGCCCGACACCACGGGCGTCCCCAGCGCGCGGCAGGCGTCACCCAGACCGCGCACCGATTCGGCGAACTGCCACATGATCTCCGGTTTTTCGGGATTGCCGAAGTTGAGACAGTCGGTGACCGCGAGCGGCTCGGCGCCCGCGCAGCAAAGGTTGCGCGCCGCCTCCGCAACCGCCAGGCGCGCACCCTCGTACGGATCGAGGAAGCAGAAGCGGCCGTTGCAGTCGACCGTGAGGGCGATGCCCTTCTGGCGTCCGTCGGGCGTTTCCACGCGCACGACCGCTGCGTCCGCGCCTGGCCGCACGATCGTCATGTCGCGCACCTGGGTGTCGTACTGCCGGTATACCCACTCCTTGCTGGCCACGGTCGGCGAGCCCAGCACAGAAAGCGCCGCCGCCGCAAGGTCCGAGGGCGCCGGGACAGCGCCCAGGCGCGTGACCTCGTCCTGCCAGGGCGGCCGGCTGCGCGGCCGCTCGTAGCGCAGCCCCTCGGCCAGCGGCGCCGCCGGAAGGTCGGCCACCACGTGGCCCTCGAACCGCACCACCACGCGCCCGCTCGCAGTCACGCGGCCGACCAACGCGTAATCGAGGTCCCATTTTTCAAAAATCTCTCGCGCGCGCTCCTCGGCCCCGCGGCGCACCACCATGAGCATGCGCTCCTGCGACTCCGACAGCATGAGCTCGTACGGCGTCATGCCGGTCTCGCGGCGCGGCACCTCGTCGAGATCGAGCTCGATGCCCGAGCCCGCGCGCGCCGCCATCTCGATCGACGACGAGGTCAGCCCGGCCGCCCCCATGTCCTGGATCCCGACCAGAAGGTCGGTTTCCATCAGCTCCAGGCAGGCTTCGAGCAGAAGCTTCTCCGTGAACGGGTCGCCCACCTGCACGGTCGGCCGCTTGTCCTGGGACCCTTCATCGAACTCGGCCGACGCCATGGTGGCGCCGTGGATGCCGTCGCGGCCGGTCTTGGCGCCCACATAGATGACCGGGTTGCCCAGGCCCTCGGCGCGGCCCCGGAAGATGCGATCCGCGCGTGCCACGCCCAGCGTGAACGCGTTGACCAGGATGTTTCCGTCGTACGAGTCGTCGAACATGACGTCGCCGCCGACGGTGGGCACGCCCACGCAGTTGCCGTAGAAGCCGATGCCGGCCACCACACCCTCGACCAGATGGCGCGTGCGCGGGTGATCGGGGCGACCGAAGCGCAGCGCGTTCAAGTTGGCAATCGGGCGCGCGCCCATCGTGAACACGTCGCGCAGGATGCCGCCCACGCCGGTGGCGGCTCCCTGAAAGGGCTCGATGAAGGACGGGTGGTTGTGCGACTCCATCTTGAACACGGCCGCTTGTCCGTCGCCGATGTCGACCACACCGGCGTTCTCGCCCGGGCCCTGGATCACGCGCGGGCCCTCCGTGGGCAGGCCGCGCAGATAGAGCCGCGACGATTTGTACGAGCAGTGCTCGCTCCACATGACAGAGAAGATGCCGAGCTCGGTGTAGCTGGGCGTCCGGCCCAGGATCTTGAGCATGCGGTCCCACTCGGCGTCGGAGAGGCCGTGCTCGCGCGCCAGCTCGATGGTGACCGCGGGCTCGGAAAGCGCCATCAGCCCACTCGCACGCGCGCGCCCCGGAGCGCGCACAAGACCGAGTCGAACAGCATCTTGCCGTCGGCCGAGCCCAGGATGGGCTCGCACGCGCGGTCGGGATGCGGCATCAGGCCCAGCACGTTGCCGCGCGGATTGGTGATGCCCGCGATGTTTCCGAGGGAGCCGTTGGGGTTGGCGGCCGGGGTGGCGCCGCCGGCGGCGTCGACGTAGCGGAACACGACCAGGCCGCGCTGGGTCAAAGAGTCGGGATCGTCGTGATGGTAGCGCCCATCGGCGTGCGCGATCGGCATGCGCAGGATGCGCCCGGCCGGAATCGCCTGCGTAAACGGCGTGGGCCGCCCTTCGACCGAAAGATGCACGTCTCGGCACTCGAACTTCAAGCTGCCGTTGCGCGTCAGCGCGCCCTCGAGCAGGCCGGTCTCGCACAGGGTCTGAAAGCCGTTGCAGATGCCCAGGACCGGACCTCCGCGTTCGGCAAACTCGCGCACCGCGCCCATGACCGGTGAGCGGGCGGCGATGGCGCCCGAGCGCAGATAGTCGCCGTAGCTGAAGCCACCCGGCAGGATGAGCGCGTCCAGCTCGGGCAGCCGCGTCTCTTTGTGCCACACGTACGATGCCTCGGCGCCGGCGATGCGGGCCGCGCGCACACAGTCCTGGTCGCAGTTGGACCCCGGGAACTGGATCACCCCGACCTTCACGCCTCCACCTCGATCCGGTAGTCC
This sequence comes from Polyangia bacterium, assembly GCA_035258845.1. Lineage (GTDB taxonomy): Bacteria > Myxococcota_A > Polyangia > JAHFDS01 > DATFWX01 > DATFWX01. Next base: position 16,470 of record DATFWX010000130.1, read on the forward strand.
TCGATCACGGTATTCGCCAGCAGCTTTTGGCACATGTTCTCGATGTGGGCGCGCGCGGCCTCGGCGCTGGCGGCGCGCAGCGTGAGCTCGATGTACTTGCCGATGCGCACGTCCTCGACCTCGGCAAACCCGAGCTGCTGGAGCGAGCGCGCGACCGCTTTGCCTTGCGGGTCCAGCACTGCCTTTTTGAGAGTCACGTAGATGCGTGCCTTCATGAGAGCCCCAGGTTTCTCCGGATGCGAGCCAGCGGCTCCTCGGTGTCGGGCTCGAAGCGGCTTCCGGTCACGAGCTCGTAGGCCGCGATGTAGCGCTTGGCCGCCTCCACCCGCACCTCGTTGGGCAAGGCAGGCGGCGGGCCCTCGCCGCGATAGCCCCTTTCATTGACCAGCCAGCGCCGCACATATTCCTTGTCGAGGGCGCGCGGCTCCTCGCCCCGCGCCATGCGCTCGTCGTAGTCATCGGCAAACCAGTAGCGCGATGAGTCGGGTGTGTGCACCTCGTCGATGAAGACCAGCCGTCCGTCGGGATCCCGCCCCAGCTCGTACTTGGTGTCGACCAGGATGAGGCCACGCTCGCGGGCCCGCGTCACGCCGAACGCGAACATCTGCGCGCACATGGCGGCGGCCGCGTCGAAGTCGTCGGCGCCGATGATGCCGCGCTCGATGAGCTCGGACCTGGGCAGGCTCTCGTCGTGGCCGCCCTTTTCGGCCTTGGTCGACGGGGTCAAAAGCGGCTGCGGCAGCTTCTGGTTCTTCCGCATGCCGTCGGGCAGCGGGTGGCCGCAGAAGCTGCGCGCGCCGCGCTCGTAGGCGTACCAGATGGAGGTCGTGGTCACGCCGGTCAGGTAGCCGCGCATCACCAGCTCCACCGGCAGCGGTTGACACTCGAGCGCGATGGTCACGCACGGATCCGGCACCGCGATGACGTGGTTGGGCAAAAGGTGCGCGGTTGCCTCGAACCAGTAAGCAGCCAGCTCGTTGAGCACCTGGCCCTTGAACGGAATCGTGCCCAGCACCACGTCGAAGGCGCTGATGCGGTCCGAGACCACCATGATCCGCTTGCCGTCGGCGGTGGTGTAGTTGTCACGGACCTTGCCGCGATAGCGCGTCCCGATGGAGCCGAGATCAGCCTCTGCAAGAGTCCTTTCGAGCTGAGCGCGGATGATGTCGTCCGAAACCATTCAGTCGTGCTCCTCGGCAAAGGCGCGCGCAAAGATTGCGTCCACGTTGCGCAAATGATGATTCAGATCGAACGCCTGATCGAGCTCGGTGGGTGCAAGCAGGCCGGCCACTTCGGGATCTCGAGCCAGAAGGTCGCGGAAGCGGCCGCGACCGGCGTGCGCGGCCAGGGCGTTTTTCTGCACGATCTCGTAGGCGCGCTGGCGCGGCAGTCCCTTTTTCACGAGCAGAAGCAGCACGCCCTCGCTGAACACGAGGCCGCCCGAGCGCTCGAGGTTTTGCAGCATGCGCTCGGGATATAGGACCAGGCCCTCGATCAGACGCTCCAGGCGCACCAGCATGAAATGGGCAAGCGTGGTCGCGTCGGGGAAAATGACGCGCTCGACCGAGCTGTGCGAGATGTCGCGCTCGTGCCACAGCGCCACGTCCTCGAGCGCCGCGCCCGCGTATGCGCGCAGAAGGCGCGCCAGGCCGGTCAGATTCTCCGACTGAATCGGGTTCTTCTTGTGTGGCATCGCGGACGAGCCTTTCTGGCCCTTGCCGAAAGGCTCCTCGGCCTCGCCCACCTCGGTCCGCTGCCAGTGCCGGATGGTGAGCGCGATCTGCTCGACGGCCGCGCCTAACAGCGCGAGCGCACACGCCAGCTCGGCGTGCCGGTCGCGCCCCACCACCTGCGTCGGCACGGTCTCCGGGCGCAGCCCCAGCTTGGCCAGCGCGCGCTCTTCGATCGCGGGCGCGAGGTGGGCGTAGGTGCCGACCGCGCCCGCGATCTTGCCGACCGCGATGCCGGAGCGGGCCCAGCGCAGTCGGCGGCGGGCGCGCGCAAGCTCGGCGTGCCAGCGCGCGAACACGAGCCCGAGCGTGGTCGGCTCGGCGTGGATGCCGTGCGTGCGGCCGATCATCGGGGTTCGGCGATGCTCCTCGGCGCGGCGGCGCAGCGCCGCCAGCAGCGCGTCCACCTGCTTGTCGATCAGATCCACGGCCTCGCGCAGCAGGATCGCGAGCGCGGCGTCGAGCACATCCGACGAGGTCATGCCCAGATGGAGCCAGCGCGCCGGCTCGCCCGCCGACTCCTCGACCTGGGTCAGAAAAGCGATCACGTCGTGCTGCGTACCGGCCTCGATTTCGACAATGCGCGCCGGATCGAGCCGCACCTGGGCCCGCACCGCGGCCGCGGTTCCGCGCGGCACCTCGCCCAGCTCTTCCATGGCCTCGCAGGCGGCCAGCTCGACCGCGAGCCAGGTCTCGTAGCGGTGCGCATCCCCCCACAGCTCCTGCATCTCGGGGCGCGCGTAACGACTGATCATGCGGGCAATGGAAGCGGGAGCTGGTCGCCGGGCAGACCGGTCGCAATGTCCACTCCACGCTCGTGGACCGTGATGGGCGCCATCACGCGGCTCTGCGACGCCACCAGCACCCGCGTTGGCTGGCGCCCAATCACGCGTCCGACCGCAGCCCGCGCCAGCGCCGCGCGATTGTTCATCTGTGACAGGTGCGCCAGCACGATCACACGCGGCAGCGGCCGCCCCATGGCGCGCAGAAACTCGGCCGCCTCCTCATTCGACAGATGGCCGCGCCGCCCGCCGATACGGCGCTTGAGCGAGGGCGGATAGTTGCCATAGCTCAGCATCCCGGGATCATGATTGGTCTCGAGCACCATCACGCTGCAGCCCGCATAGGCGGCCACCACGTCGGGCGCCGGGTGCCCGCAATCGGTGAGCACGCCTACCCGGGCCTGCCCGACCGCCAGAACGAATCCGACCGGCTCCACGGCATCGTGTGGAAGCGCGACCGCGGTTACTTGGATCGCTCCAATTGTGAATGATTTCCGTGACTTAATTCGAACAGTGCAATCCGCCGGCAGCTCCAGCGCCTCGATCGTGCCGCCGGTGGCGTACACGCGCAGCCCGCGCGCAGCCAGCGCCTGGGCATGGCCACCATGGTCGGTGTGCTCGTGCGTGACCAGGACACCGTCCAGGCTCTCGGGCGCCGGTGCCCCTGGAACCCGGGCCAGACGGCGACACAGCTCCCGATGCGCGAGCCCAGCGTCGACCAGGAGGCGCGTGCCTTCGGCCTCCACATAAAGGGAGTTCCCACCGCTCCCGCTGGCCAGAATCGAGAGCTTCACACGCCTTCTGCCTCCGAGAGGATGCCCTCTTTTAGCGGAAACCACCTGCCCTGGCAAGTGTGACCTGGGCCACCTGAAATGCGAGGCCGGGCTCGTGCGTATGGAAGGAGAGGCAGACCCATGCGCTCCGCGCAAGGCCCGTTCGCCCCGCCGCCGCCCGACATCCGAATGGTCGGTCGCGCGGTCGGGGGCCTGCTGCTGGCGACCGGCGCACCGATGCCGGCCGACCGCGCGCGCGCCGACGCCGCCCTTGCGCGGCTGGGCCGGCCGCCCCTCGAAGAGCGCGACCTTGTGCTGGCGACGCCCGAGGAGCTGGCGCCCCGCATTCCGGCCTCTGCGCGGCCGGGTCTGCTCGCGCTGCTCTACGAGCTGGCGGGCGACGAGCCCATCCGACGTCGCCTGGCCGATGCCTACGCGCGGCTGTTTTCGGCCCGGACCGCCGACGAGCCGCCGCTGTCGGCGGTGCCGCCGCTGCGCGCCTTGAAAACGCCCGCGCGCGCCCTTGTGCGCTGGCTTCTGGGCCCCCTGCCCCGCCACCATGATCGACTCTGGGAGGTGGAGATGAGCCACGGACCGTATCGCGACGCCAATCTCAACGAGCTTCCGGTCGCACCGTCGAGCCGCGCGCCCTTGCGCGACCGGGTCGAGCGCATCGCAGCCGAATGCCGGGACGTGCTGGCCGCGGTCGAGCAGGTGATCGTGGGCAAGCGGAGCGTGATCGAACGAGTCCTGGGGGCGTTGGCCGCGCGTGGTCACGTGCTGCTGGTCGACGTGCCGGGCACCGGCAAGACGCAGCTGGTCAAAGCGATCGGAGCTGCGCTCGCGGTCGAGTTCGGGCGCGTGCAGTTCACCCCCGACCTCTTGCCCGCGGACATCACGGGCGCAAACCTGTTCGACGTGCGCGATCACGAGTTCCGGTTCCGCCCCGGACCGGTGTTCACGCATCTTCTGCTGGCCGACGAGATCAACCGGGCCACACCCAAGACGCAATCGGCCCTGCTCGAGGTGATGGAGGAGCGTGCGGTCACCGTCGACCGGGTCACCCACCTGCTGGAGGAACCCTTCCAGGTACTGGCCACCATGAACCCGTACGATCACCAGGGTACGTTCCCGCTGCCAGCCGCCCAGATCGATCGCTTCGCGGTCATGCTCGAGCTGGGCTACCCGTCGAGCGCGGACGAGGTGCGCATGCTCGATCGGCACCTTCACGCGGAGCCTGCGCTCAAGGCGGTGCGGCCCGTGATTGCGCGCGAAGGATTTCTCGAGTGGCAGGCCACGGTGCCACTGATTCACGCAAGCCCCGACATCAAGCGCACGGTGGTCGACTACGTGCACGGTCTGCGGGCGGCCGAGCCGGGTCGCCCGGGGCCGAGCCCGCGTGCCACGCTTCACTGGGTGCGTCTCGCGCAGGCGCGCGCGCTGCTATGCGGGCGCGAGTTCGTGACCGTCGAGGACGTGCTGGAGGTCGCGCCCGATGTGCTGCGGCATCGCCTGTGGTCCGACGGGGCCAGCGTGCGCGAGCGGCTGCGCGGGGTGGCCGTGCGCGTGGCGGGGACGCCATGAGGGCCCTTTTTCGGCTTTCTCGCATGGCGGCGCTGCCTGTGCCCGCGCTTCTGGTGGTGTGGGCGGTCGCGGCGAACGACGGCCCGACCAACCTCGTGCTCAAGACCGGCACGCTTGCGATCTGGCCGCTGACCCTGCTGGTTGCGAGCGCGCTCGGGGTGCGCTGCCTGGAGGCGCGCCGGCTCGATCACTTGGACCTTTTGACCGGGAGCGGCCGCGCGCTGGCCTGGTCGGCGGCCGCCGTGGTCATCGCGTCGGTCCGCATCGGCTGGGCCAGCCTGGCCGTGGTGGGCCTGCTCGGGCTGGCGGTCGTGCATCTGACCGCCTTGTGGACCTGCCTGTTCGCGGCCGGACCCGAGCCGCTCGCACGTGCCACCGTCGAGCGCTGCTTCGAGCCGGCGGTGCCGGTCGAGGGCGATCGGGTCTGCGAGCGGATCCGGCTGGAAGGCGCGCGCATCCCGCCCGGCTGCCGGCTGTTCGTGTGCGCGCAGCTCGAGCGCGGGCCCGAGAGCCGCTACGTGGTGGAGGCCGAGGCCTCGGGCGCCGAGGTGCTGCTCGGTGGCGACCTGGGCCCGGCCGTGCGCGGCCAGCTGGTCGCGCCGCCGGTCTCGTTGTGGCTGGGCGATGTGCTCGGTCTATGCCGTGCGCCGCGCATCGAGCGCGGCGAGGCGCGACTTCTGGTGCTGCCGCGGCCCGCGCTGGTGGAGAGCGTGGACCCGCTGGTCGGGCGCTCGGGCCCGGGCGACGACTCGCGCCCCACGGATCGGCTGCCCAGCGAGGGCAGCTTTCGGCTGCGTCCGTACGTCGAAGGCGAGGATGCGCGGCGCATCCACTGGCTGCGATCGCTGGCCCAGGGCCGGTTGATCGTGCGTCTGCCCGATGAGATCCCGGACGGCCGCGCGCGCGTGCGGCTGCTTCTCGATTGCTTCCTCCTGGGAGCCGACGGCCTGACCTGCCGCGCGCATCAGGAGCTCCTGGACGCGCTGGTGTCGGTGTGGCTGGGCGTGGGACGCGCGCTCGCCGAGCGCGGGTTCGAGGTGACGGTGGGCACGGCCGCGCCCGATCTGGTCGAGCGTCCGCTGGGCGCGCAGTGGGCGCGCGAGGCGTTGCGGCTGGGCGCGCAGGTGCGCTGGCAAGACTCGCTGCCGGTCGGCGATCTGGTGGGCAGACCGCGGCCGGGCTGCCGGACCATCGTGGTGTCGTGCCGGCCCCGGCAGCTCGATGACGGCCCGCAGCCCGAGTGGATCCTGGTGCCGGCGGCGCTGTGGACCCGCCCCGAGGCACCGAGCGCTCGCGTGAGCTGGGGCGTGCTCCCGTTTCCGACCGGCTGCGAGGAGAACCGCTTCACTCGCCGGCGCCGGCAGCGGCAACGAGTCGCGCGCGCACACGAGCATCGAGCGCTGGTCGAGATGCTGCTCCGGAGCGTGGCCCGGCCGCCGCGCGACCGGGTGCTGCGAGCCTGCCGGGACCGTGCGGGCGTGCGTCTGGAGGTGGCGCGATGAGCGCGCGTCCGGTCGTCCTCATCTACTGGCTGACGCTCGCGGGCGGCCTGGCTCTGCTGTCCTTCAGCCGGCCCGAGATGCCGGAGCTGCTGCCTTTGTGGGCGGGAGCGCTGGCCGGCACTGCGCTCGGTCAGGGGCTCGCGCTCGTACGCATGCGCTTCTGGGTGGGTGCGCTTGCGATTGGTACGCTTGTGATTGCGTTCGCGGGCGTGATCGCAACCGGGGCGCCGGCTCCGCTCTCGTTCCTGGCGGCGTTCGTCCCGGCTGCTGTGTGCGGCCTGGCCAGCCTGGGCGATGGGCGCGCGCTGGTCGCGTTCTGGTTTCCGGCCGTGCCGTGGATGGTGTGGGTGCTCGATCGCGTCGAAGGCGGGGACGCACCCGATCAGATCGACGTGGCCAGTGGGGTCGCCCTGGCGGCGCTGGCGCTCTTATTCGTGCTGCTCCTGCGCGCGACAGAACGCCGCCGGGTCGCACTCTGGCAGAAGGTCGCGCCGACGCCGCTCACCACGACCGAGCCCCCCAGCGTGCTCCGCGAGTCGCCGGCGCGCCGCGTGGCGCGGATGGGCGTTTCGGCCGCCCTGGCGGCCGCTGCCGCGGTGGTGGTGGTGGAGCTGGCGCCGCTGCTGTGGCAGCACGAGCAGGTGGCGGCGCCGCCTGAAGCGCCGCGCGAGCTTGTCACCAGCCAGCCCGTGCTGGCGGTCGACCGCGTGGGCCCGGTGGCCACGCTGCCGTGCTGTCACCAAGTGCTGGTTCCGCTCCCTCACGCTCGCGTCCGCGAGTATCTCGATGTCGAGGCCGCACACCCGCGACCGGGCCCGACCGAGGTCGCGGGCGTGAATTGCCAGCCGTGCCAGCTGGCGGCCGCCGCGGCGGCAGCGGTGCCAGCCGGCCCACCGGTCGCGACCGCAGCGGTGCCGCCACCGATGCCGACTCCAGCCCCGCTCGCGCCCGCCCCGCCCGCCCCGCACGAGCCCGTGTCCACGCCCGTGCCCGCGCCCGTGCCCACGCCTCCGCCGCCCGCCGTCGCGTCCGCTCCGCCGACCACGCAACCGATTTCAGCAGCGCCCGCTCGATCCGACCCGGCGGCCTGGCTGCGCACGATCCTGGCGGCGGCCTTTCTGCTCGTGCTGGGCGCCCTGGGATTGCGGCCGCTGCGGCGCGCGCTCATCCTGCGCCACCTGCGTCGTCCCTTCTTTCCCGAGACGGTCGGCCAGCGCGTGTCCAACCTGTGGCAGCTCGCGCGCATCGGGCTGCGGGACGCCGGCTTTCGCACCTCGACCGGCGAGCCGCCCGGAAAGACCGCCCGCCGCATCCCGGTCCCGGGCCTCGCCACCTGCGCCACCGTGCTCGAGCGCGCGCGGCATGGCCTCGCGGTCGATCAGCAAGATCTTTCGGCCATGCGCAGCGCGGCCGAATCGGTCTACCGGGCCGCGCGCAGTCGCGTGGGCAGCCTGATGCGCGCGCTGTCGTGGCTGCGCTGGCCGCTCGCCTAGCTTCCTTGCGCTGGACTAGCTTTTCCTACTTGGCGTTGGAGCAGCAGCGGAAGCCGACGTCTGAGTAGCCGGTGGCGGCGTCGACCCTTTGCACGAAGTCGCAGCGCGTGCGTGCCTGCTCACGCTGCGCGGAGCCGCCCACCGCGATCCGCTCGGCCACCCACTCGGCGACGTTGCCGATCATGTCATAGGTGCCGACCGGGCTCTTGCAGCGCGGGAAGCTGCCGGCCTCTTTGGGCGCGCCCGACAGGTTGCAGCGCGCGGCGTCGTGCGTGTTGCCCCACGGATAGCTGGCGCCGTTCGGACCCTGGCAGGTGGCCAGCCATTCGCGGCGCGTGCACAGTCGGGCGCCGCGCAGCTTGCAGGCGCGCTCGGCGTCGGCCCAGGTGACGTTGGTGCGCGGCACGATGTGGCCGCCCGGGTACTCGTAGGCGTCGATGCAAAAAGCGTGGCCATCGACCTGGTGGCGCTTTGCGCCCAGCGGGCAGCCGGCGCTGTCCTCGCTGGTCGCCGGCTGTACGATCGGGGCCACCGGTGTGGGTGGAGGCGGGGACGCGGCGGGCGCGGGCGGTGCGGGCGACAGCACCGCGGGCGCCGGCTGCGCGGGCGCCAACGCGGGCGCGGGTTGCGCCTGCGGCTCCTGCTTGGCCAGAGCCTCGCGCCGGCGCAGCATCTCGACCTGTTTTTCCTTGGCTGCCCGTTCGGCAGCCGTGTCGCGCGCCTGCCGCCAGCGCAGGACGCCGAGCGCGCTCAGGGTGAGCACGAGAAACCCAAGCCCCAGGATCGCCACTCCGAGCGGCGAAAGCGCCCGGCGCGCCATCACATGTGCGCCGAACTCGAGCGGACGCGGGGGCGGCGGGACGATCAGGGTCGGGCCCGAGCGCGACGGCGGCATCGGCGCGGGCGGCGCCGCCGGATCGGAGTGAACCTGCGGTCGCGCGAGGCTCACGGGTGCAGCCGAGCCGTTGCCCCGCTGGACCGGCTGCGGAAGCTGTGGCGCCGGGACCAGCACCGGCCCGCGTGCGGACGGCAGCGCACGCGTGGGCACTGAGATCGGCGTCGGCGTGGGCTCGACCGGCTCGGGCAGCGGCGTAGGCGAGTCGAGATCGTCGGTCGCCGCCGCGCCCCGGCTCGCGGTCGGCTGCGGCGGCATGGGCGGGCTCGCGGCCAGCGACGGCGGCGCCGTCGGAGCCGGCGCCGCCGGGGGCGAAGGGGCGGCTGCGGGCGGCGCCAGGGCTCCCGGCTTGGTGCGGTCTCCAGGCGGCGCCGACACCGGAGGTGCCGACCCAGGCGGGGCGGGCGGGCCGGCGGGACGCCGCAGCGGCAGGCTCGGAATCGAGGTCACCGGCGGCCGTGGCAGCGCGGCCGAGCGGGCCGGCGCGGGTGCGGGCGGCTTCGCAAGGGGCGATGGCGGCTTCGCAGTCGGCGCTGGCGGCTTCGCATCCGGTGCCGGCGGCTTCGCAAGGGGCGCCGGCGGCCTCGCGACCAGTGCCCGCTCGGTGGCCACCTCGGGCGGCGGGATGCGCTCGACTGGAACGGTCTTCAGGTCGTCGAACACGCCCTCCGGCCGCCCGCTCTCCGGCCGCGCGCCCACCGGGGGCGCCAGTCGCAGCTCCTCGCCCGCGGCCTCCTCGCCCGCGGCCTCCTCGCCCGCCGGCAAAATATCCTCCACGCCCAGCTTCATGGTGTCGCCGCTCGAAGCCGCACGCAGCGCCAGCATCTCCTTCTCGCCGACCTGGCGCGTCTTCTCGCGTTCGGCTCCCAGCGCTACCTGCAGCTCCTCGTCGCTGATGCGCACCGTGCGCTCGGTCAGCAACGGATCGGCGGCCGAAAGCGGGCTGGGCGAAAGGGGTCGCACGGTCGCGTCCGGCCGTGTGTCATCGCGCGCCACCGGCATGGGCAGCCGCAACGGCCGCTCGCCCGCGCGCGCCGGCCCCTGTCCCTCGGGTGGGCGCACGCTGCGTGGGGGCGCGGGCGGCACCCGGCGCCCGGTTCGCGCCACTGCCTGCACCTCGGCCGCCAGCTCGACAACTCCCGGCCGTCGGGTCACGTCATCGTCGCGTGCTTCGGCCAGCACCTCGGCCAGCGCCGGCGGCACCTTGAGCGGGCCCCCCAGCATCTCCTCGATCACAACCGCAAGCGAGTAACTATCGGCGCGGGTATCGGGCAGGGCGGCCGCCCGCACCTCGGGCGCCAGGTAGCGATCGGCTTGCGTTTTCGCCAAAATTTCCTGCAGCTGCGCGTGCGGCAGCTCCCGCCAGACGGCGGCGTCGGCCACCTTGACCGCATCCGGCAGGATGATGATGTTCTCGGGCCGCAGCGTGCCCGCGAGCAGCCCGCGCTTGTGCAGCGCGAGCAGGCCCCGCGACACCTGGTGTACGATCGGCTCCAGGTCGGCCAGTGAAAACGTCTCCGCCTTGTCGCGCCGCAGCTCCAGCACCTTGCGCAGCGGCAGACCCTCCCAGAGCTGGAGCACCATGTAGGCGCGCTCGCCATCGAGCCCCACGTCGAAGCAGCGCACGACGTTGGGGTGCACGACCTGGGTCGCGCGCGCGAGCGTGTGCACGAACCGACCCCGCGCCTCCCAGTCGGGCAGCCGCTCCCGATCGAGGATCTTGAGCGCGACCTCGATCTCGACATCGTGATCGAGCGCGCGATAGACCGTGGCGGTGGGGCCCTCGCCCAGCCGATGCTTGATCTCGTAGCGGTCCGCCACCAGCTGGCCGGTCGCACCTTCGCGCGCACGCGGCGCCGGCTGCTCGACCGGTGGCGGCCCCGCCAGCGGCGGCCCGCTCAGAGGCTGCGCGCAGGTGGGACACTGCGCGGTAGCCTCTGCGACCGGCGAACCGCAGCGGAAGCAGATCATCTCAACCCGTATGCCCGAAGCCACCCGCGCCACGGCCGGTCTCGCCCAGGCGCTCGGCCCACAAGAGCTCTGCGTGCGCAACCGGAGCGATCACGAGCTGCGCAATCCGCTCACCCGTTCGCACCCAGCATTCCTTTTGCCCGAGGTTCACAACGATGACGTTGATCTCGCCTCGATAATCCGAGTCAATGGTGCCGGGCGCATTCAGGATGGTCAACCCGTCGCGAATCGCGAGCCCCGAGCGCGGCCGCACCTGGCCCTCGTAGCCCTCGGGGATCTCGACGGCGAGGCCGGTCGGGATGACCGCGCGATCGCCGGCCGCAATGCGAACCGGCTCGACCAGCGCAGCATACAGGTCGGCGCCCGCAGCCCCGGGCGTCATGTACTGCGGCAGCCGCGCCTGGGCGCGCAGCCGCTTGCATTTGATCGACACGCCCGCACCCATCATTGCCTGAGATTATGAACCACCTCGGGTTTGGCGCCCAGCGCCTCCTTGCGCGACAGCCGGATCTTGCCGGCTCGCTGATCGATCGAAATCACCTTGACCAGGACCTCGTCGCCCTCCTTGAGCACATCCTCCACCCGCGCGGTGCGCTTGGAGTCCAGCTCCGAGATGTGGAGCAGCCCCTCGGTGCCGGGCAGGATCTCGACGAAGGCGCCGAACTCGACGACGCGTCGCACCACGCCCATGTAGAACTCGCCCACCTCGGGCTCCTGGGTCAGGCCCTTGATGATGTCGATGGCTTTGCGCGCACCGGCGTCATCGGGCGAGGCGATCGAGATGGTGCCGTCGTCCTCCACGTCGATGGCGACGCCGGTCTGCTCGATGATCGCGCGGATCATCTTGCCGCCCGGGCCGATGACGTCGCGGATGCGATCGGGCTTGATGCGGATGGTGAAGATGCGGGGCGCATGCGGCGACAGGTCGTCGCGCGGGGCGGCGATGGCCTCGGCCATGCGATCCAGGATGAATAGGCGCCCCTCGCGCGCCTGCGTGAGCGCGCGCTCCAGGATCTCGCGCGACAGGCCCTGGATCTTGATGTCCATCTGGATTGCGGTCACGCCGTCGCGGGTCCCGCATACCTTGAAGTCCATGTCGCCCAGGTGATCCTCGTCGCCCAGGATGTCGGACAGGACCGCGATCCGATCGCTCTCCTTGATCAGGCCCATCGCAATGCCGGCCACTGCCGCCGTCACCGGGACGCCGGCATCCATGAGCGACAGCGTACCCCCGCACACGCTGGCCATCGACGAGCTGCCGTTGGACTCCAGGATCTCGCTGACGATGCGGATCGTGTAGGGAAAGTCCTCGTACGAGGGCAGGATGCCCTTGAGCGCCCGCTCGGCCAGCGCGCCGTGGCCGATCTCGCGCCGCGAGGCGCCGCGGAGCGCCTTGGCCTCGCCGGTCGAAAAGGGCGGAAAGTTGTAATGCAGCATGAAGCGCTTGGTCACATCTCCGATCAGCGCGTCGATGCGCTGCATGTCCTGCTGGGTCCCCAGCGTGGTAGTGACCAGGGCCTGGGTCTCGCCGCGTGTGAACAGCCCCGAGCCATGCGTGCGTGGCAACAGGCCCACCTCGCACGAGATGGCCCGGATGTCGGAGGTGGCGCGGCCGTCGATGCGCTTGCCGGTCGAGAGCACCATCTCGCGCACATACTTTTTCTTGAGGTCCTCATACGCGGCCTCAACTTCTTTCGTGCGCTCGGGAAACTCGGCCGAAAGCGCGGCCGCGGTTTCCTCCTCCACCTTGTGCAGGGTGCCGTAGCGCTCCTGCTTGTTGGCCAGCGCCATGGCGGCGATCATGGGCCCCTGGGCCAGCTCGGCCACGCGGCGCGCGACGGCCTCGTCCTTTTGGGGGGCGGAAAACTCGCGCTTGGGCTTTCCGACTGCACCGCGCAGCTTCTCCTGCAGGTCCAGTATCGGCTGCGCAGACTGGTGCGCGAACATCAAGGCATCGATGACCACCGACTCGGGCGCCGCCGACGCGCCGCCTTCGACCATGACGATGGCATCGCGGCTGGCCGCCACCACCATGTTGACGTCGCACTTTTCCTGCTCAGCAAAGGTGGGATTGACGATGAACCGGCCTTCCATCCGGCCCACCCGCACGGCCGCGTAAGGCCCGTCCCACGGAATGTCCGAGATGTGGAGCGCGGTCGAGGCGCCGGTCATGGCCAAAACGTCCGACGGATTCTCGCGGTCGGACGACAGGACGAGCGCGATGACCTGGGTCTCGCAGCGCCAGCCTTTCTTGAACAGCGGCCGCGACGGCCGATCGATCAGGCGCGAGGTCAGGATCTCCATCTCGGTGGGCCTGCCCTCGCGCTTGAAGTAGCCGCCCGGAATCTTGCCGGCGGCGAAGGTTTTCTCGATGTAATCGCAGGTCAGCGGCAGAAAATCCACGCCTTCGCGCTGCGAATCGCTCGCCACCGCGGTCACGATGACGACCGTGTCGCCGTAGCGCACCATGACCGCGCCGTCGGCCTGCTTGGCCATGCGGCCGGTTTCGATCGACAACTCGCGGTTGCCGACCATGACGCTTTCTCGGATGAACATTGTGCGGACTCCTTTCGTCGGAGCCCGCGGGCGCTTGATCCTTCGCGCCTGCACCCCGCGCTGCCGAGGTGCAGGAGTCAAGAACCAACTCGCCGCGAGGCTCCAAAAACGGGCCGAACGCGCCCTCGCGCGCCCGCCCCGGCTTCGCTACTTGCGGATGCCCAGCTCGCCGATGAGCTTGCGATACCGCTCGATATTTTTGACCCGCAGGTAGTCCAGAAGCCGGCGCCGCTGACCGACCAGCTTGAGCAGCCCGCGACGCGAGTGATGATCCTTGGCGTGCACCTTGAAGTGCTCGGTCAGGTAAGCGATGCGCTCGGTCAATAGGGCTATCTGGACCTCGGGCGACCCGGTGTCGCCCTGGTGGGTCGCAAACTTCTTGATAAGCTCCTGCTTGCGTGTCGATGCCAGACTCATTGTCTGCTTTTTTCCTCTCTTCTAATTGGTCGGAAGAATTGCCGAAAGTGGCTCGTCTGTCAACCCGTAATTGAACCCGCGCAAGACCCGAACCTGGCCGCCTGCACGCACCTCGGCCAGCGCGGCCAGGTCGCCCCGCACGGTCAAAAGGCGCAGGCGCGTGCCCGGGGGCGCTTCCGGGCAGCCCAGCTCGGCCGCCGACAAGGCGCGGCCATGGCGAACTCGGTCCAGCAAGCCCGACGAGAGCCTGGCCTCCGGCCAATCCGGCAACGCGGCTGCCAGCGCGAGCGGCTGCGCACGTGCGACGTTGGCCAGGGCGACCGCCTGCGCGAGCGTGAAGGGCCCCGAGCGCGTGCGCCGCAGCGCCGAAAGATGCGCGCCCGTGCCCAGCGCACGGCCCAGATCTGCGGCCAGCACGCGCACGTAGGTGCCCTTGCTGCATGCGATGCGAACCCGCGCGATGGCATTCGAAAACGCGAGCAGCTCGAGCGCGAAAATCTCGATCGGGCGGGGCGCGCGCTCGACCTCGAGCCCGGCCCGCGCCAGCTTGTACAGGCGCCGGCCCTTGCTGCGCAGCGCCGAGTACATGGGCGGGGTCTGCGCCTGCGGGCCCTGAAGGCCCGCCAGCGCGGCCCGCACAGTTGCCGCCTCGAGGTGGCTGGCGTCCTGGCGCGCGGTCACCCGCCCCTCTCCATCCAGCGTGTCGGTCTCCACGCCAAAAACGATCTCGGCCTCGTACTCCTTGTCGCCGTGAAGGAGGAAGGCGGCCAGCTTGGTGGCCTCGCCCAGGCACACCGGCAGAACGCCGCTGGCGCGCGGATCGAGCGTGCCGCCGTGGCCGACCCGGCGCTCGCCGAGCGCGCGCGCAACCTTTTGCGCGGCGGCAAGCGAGCTCATGCCGAGCGGCTTATCGAGCACGACGATGGCGTTCACGGTGGCGTCGCCCCAGAAAGTGCCCGCCCGACCGCCTGCTCGATGGCAGCCCGCGCGGCCGCAAGGTCGGGCGCGGGGATCTCGCAACCGGCCGCGTCGTGATGGCCGCCGCCACCGAAGCCAGCCGCGATTCCGGCCACGTCGACCGCGCCCCGGCCGCGCAGGCTGGCCCTCACGTTGGACCCCTTCTTGGACAGAAGAACGCCCACCTCGACCCCGCGGATCCCGCGCGCGTAGCTGACGAAGCCCTCGACCATTTCGGCGGTGGCGCCGGTTTCCTTGATCATCTCGTCCGAGACCTCGAGCGTGGCCAGCTTGCCGCCGAGCGAGATCTTGAGCGTCTCCAGCACCCGGCGCAAAAGGGCCAGCCGCTCGGGCGGCTGCGACTCGGTCATGACCTGGGTCGTGCGCCAGGGATCGGCGCCCCGCGTGCACAGCTCGGCTGCGATGCGGAATACCTCGGCCGAGGTGTTGGCGTAGCGGAACCAGCCGGTGTCGGCGACGATGGAGACATAGAGCGCCCCCGCGGCCGCGCGCGTGATGGGCGCGCCCAGCCTTTCGGCCAGCCGGAAGATGAGCACGCCGACCGCGGCCGCGTCCGGATCGCGCCAGCACACGTCGCCGAATTCGACCGCGACCCGATGGTGATCCAGAACCACCACGGTGCCGCTTATCTCCTTGGCCGGCAGGGTGCCCGCGAGCAGTCGCGGATCGCCGCAGTCGAACACCAGGGTGGCGTCGAAGCGGGCGCGGCTGTCGAGCTTGCGGGGCGCCTCCCGGACCCCTGAAAGGTCGCGCAGCGGCTCGGGGGCGCCGTCGGGGAGCAGCATCACCGGCTGCTTGCCGAGCGACCGCAGGACCTCGGCGCAGCCGACCATCGAGCCCAGCCCATCGCCGTCGGGCCCACGATGCGTGAGCAGCAAGAAGCGCTGGCCCGCACGCACGATCTCGGCCACGCGCTCGATCATTCTTTCTTCTCCACCGCCACCTCAGCCAGCAGCCGTTCGATATTCTGCGCGCGGTCGAAGCCCTCATCGGCATAGAAGCGCAGCTCGGGCACCGCCCGCGCGCGCAGGCGCTCGGCCACCTGACGGCGCAGAAAGCCGGCCGCCGAGCCCAGCCCGTTGACCGCCGACGCCACGTCGCCATCGTGCACCACCACGTACACCTTGGCGTGGCGCAGATCGCCCGATACCAGGACGTGCGTGACCGTGATGAGGCCATTTTGCGCCACGCGCGGATCCTTGACCGCGCCGTAGGCGAGCGCCTCGGTCACCGCTTCGCGCACCACCTGCGCCACCCGCTCGGTCCGCGCCCCCTGCATCACTCGTCCTCTCCCTTTTCCCAGGGAAAGGGCTCCTCGTCCTCGAGCTTGGGCGGACGGGGCTTTTTGCTGTGCGCGGGCGGCGGGGCGTCCTGATCGGGCTCCCAGTGCTGGTAGTCCTCGGACGAAAGCTGCTCGTCGCCGTACACCACGAAATCGCGCTCGTCGTCGCTGATCTTGGCCAGCGTGTCGATGTAACGGATCACCTTCTCCACCATCGCTTCCACGAACGGACGCTGGTTGGCCACCACCACGAACCCGAGCACCGCGCTCTGCCAGTAGTCGGCGTCGCCGACCTCGGCGATGGCCAGGTTGAACTTCTGGCGTGCCTTGTCCTTGATGCGGCGCAGGACCACTCGCTTCTCCTTGAGCGACTGGCTCTCGGGCAGCATCAAGTGCAAACGGCACACTCCGACAACCATGGGGCAAGGCCTTACAACGTGGGCGCGATCTGCTCGATCTCGAACGCCTCGATCACATCGCCCACCTTCACGTCATTGTAGTTCTCGATCGAGAGCCCGCACTCGTAGCCCTGGGTGACCTCGCGCGCGTCGTCTTTGAACCGCTTGAGCGAGCCCAGCCGGCCCTCGAAGATTTTGACGCTATCGCGGATCAGGCGCACCTGCGCGTTGCGCCGGATGAGGCCATCGGTGACGCCGCAGCCGGCCACGGTGCCCACCTTCGGGATGTTGAAGATCTTGCGCACCTCGGCCCGGCCCAGCACCTTCTCGCGCAAAACCGGCGCCAGCATGCCGGCCATCGCCTTCTTCACGTCGTCGAGCGCCTCGTAGATGATGTCGTACAGCTTGATGTCGACACCCTCCTGCTCGGCCAGCTGGGTGGCCTTGCCGGCCGGCCGCACGTGGAAGCCGATGATGATGGCGCCGCCCGCCTTGGCCAGGTTGACGTCGGTCTCGGTGATGCCGCCGACGCCGGCCTGCAGCACGTTGACCTTGATTTCGCTCGTGGCCAGGCGGGTGAGCGCATCGCGCAGCGCCTCGGCCGAGCCCTGGACGTCGGCCTTGAGCACGATCTTGAGCTCCTTGGCCTCGCCCTCCTGGATCTTCTCCAAAATGTTCTCGAGCGAGACCTTGGTGGCGGCGCCCATCTCCTTGCTGCGCCGCTGCTGGCGGCGGTGCTCGACCAGCACCTTGGCCGCCTTCTCGTCCTCGACCGCGTTGATGTTCTCGCCGGCCTCGGGCACGCCGTCGATGCCGAGGATCTCGACCGGCATGGACGGCCGAGCCTCGCTGACCTGGCGGCCTTTGTCGTCGAGCATCGCGCGCACCTTGCCGGCATGCTCGCCGGTCACCACCAGATCGCCCAGCTTGAGCGTACCCTCCTGCACCAGAACCGTCGCCATGGGGCCCCGGTTACGATCCAGCTTGGCCTCGATCACGATGCCCTTGGCGGGTTTATTCGGATTGGCCTTGAGCTCGAGCACCTCGGCCTGCAGCGCCAGCATCTCGAGCAGGTGGTCGATGCCCTGTTTCTTGAGCGCCGACACCTCGCAGTAGATGGTCTCGCCGCCCCACACCTCCGGGTTCAGCCCTTTGTCGGCCAGCTGGCGCTTGACCAGATCGGGATTGGCGCCCGGCTTGTCGATCTTGTTGACCGCGACCATGATGGGCACGCCGGCGTCCTTGGCGTGCGTGATGGCCTCGACCGTCTGCGGCATCACGCCGTCGTCGGCCGCCACCACCAGCACCACCACGTCGGTGGCGTGCGCGCCGCGCGCCCGCATGGCCGTGAAGGCCTCATGGCCGGGCGTGTCCAAGAACGTGATGTCGCCATGCGGCGTCGATACCCGGTAGGCACCGATGTGCTGCGTGATGCCGCCCGCCTCGCCGGCCGCCACGTTGGTCGAGCGGATGGCGTCGAGCAGCGAGGTCTTGCCGTGGTCGACGTGGCCCATGACCGTGACCACGGGCGCGCGCGGCGCCAGGTCCTCGGGCTTGTCCTCGGTCTCGGCCAGCACCGCCTCCTCGCGGAACGCGCGCGACTCGACCTCGAAGCCGAAGTCGGTCGCCAGAAGAGTGGCGGTGTCGTGATCGATCGACTGGTTGATGTTGACCCCGACCATGCCCATCGACCACAGCCTCTTGAGCACCTCGGGCGCCTTGACGCCCATCTGGTGGGCCAGCTCGCTGACCGCGATGGTCTCGTCCATCTTGATGATGCGCTTGTGCTGGGCCGGCGTGGTGATCTGGGTCTGCTTGGCCTTCTTGCCGGCCGGCATCTTCTTTTTCTGGGCCATGCCGCCGCGCTGCTGCTGCTTGGCGAAGCGGTCACGCGCGTCCTGTTGCCGGCGCATGACCAGATCCTGGCGGCCCCGCGCATCGCGGTCCTCGATCTGGATGCGCGGCGGCAGCGTGATACGCCGCGCCGGCTCCACCGCGCTGGGCGCGGCTTTGGCCTCGACCTTGATCTCGGTTGCACCCGGAACCGGCGGCCGGCCCGGAAGCTGGATGAACCGGCGCTCGGGCTTGGGCGTGGCGGCCGCGGGCGCCTCTTCCGAGCTCGCTCCCGCCGGGGCCGGGGCGGCGCCGTCGGGGGCAGGTGCGAATGCGGGTATCGGCTCGACCTCGGCCGCCGAGGCGTCCAGCGCGGGCGGTGCCTCGGTGGACGCAGCCGGAACGACTGTCTCCAGAACCGGCTTCGGCTCGAGCGCGGCGGGCGCGATCTCGACCTCCGGGAGCGGGGCGAGCGGCGGCGTCGCCTGGCGTGGGGGCGTGACCTCTTGTGAAGCTACCTCGCGCACCTTGGGCTCGGGCCGCGCGGCCGGGGCGGCGGCGGGGGCCGGCGGAGCCGCCGGGGCGGTACGCGAGCGACGCCGGATTACGGTCGAAGCGACCCGCTCCTCGATCAGGCTGTCCTGGCGCTCCTTGTCGAAGGCGCGCTTGATGCGCACGACGTCGTCCGCGGACAGAAGCGACATGTGGTTCTTGGCGTCGATGCCGAGGGCGCGCGCCTTGGCCAAGAATCCCTTGTTTTCGACCGCGAGCTCGCGCGCCACCTCGTAGGCGCGCTGGGGCCGGCCGGGCGCTGCCGCCGCCGCTTGCGTCTTCTCGATCTGCCCTAACACGCGCTCGCCGCTATTCATCATACGTTCCTGCTTTCGGAAGAAGTCGACAGTCGAAAGTCGACAGTCGAAAGCGCCGCCTTGGAAAGCTTGCCCCGGAAGGATCGGGCAAGCCCACCGTGAAGGGCTGCCTCGAGGCATGAAAGGCGCGGATGCACATAGGCGCCCCGGCCGGGCTCTCTACCCTCGGGATCGGGCACCAGCGCGCCACCGCGCAGCACGAGCCGGGTCAGATCGGCCTTGGTGGCCGTCTTCCGGCATCCGACGCAGGTGCGCACGGGGATCCGCTTCATCTACTTGAGCTCCCATCCGGCATCGATCTCGCTCTTGACCGCGGGCGCGGCCGCGGCCGCGGGCTCGGGCTCGGGTGCCTCCTCCTCGAGCTCGGGCTCGGGCGCGTCGGCGGGCAGCTCGCCCAGATACACTTTTGCCCAATGCGAGAGCTTGGCCAGCCGGCGCGGCGACAGCCCGGTCGGCTCGCGCAGGGAAGTGGGGTCGCTCTGGTGCGCCAGTTGCTCGGCCGTGGTCACGCCGCCTTTGGCCAGCGCCTCCACCACCTGCGGGCCCACGCCCTTGACCGAGAGCAGCCGCTCCTGCGGCGATTTCTGGGCCTCGCGCGCGCGCCGATCGGCCTCTTCCTTGGCCCGGCGCGCCTCCTCGACCAGAAGCTCCCGCGCCGCCTCGATGATGCGCCCGGCGGCCTCGACCCCGCCCAGGCCCGGCACTGCCGCCAGCTCCTCGGCCTGCGCGTCCGCCAGATCACTGGGCGAGCGCCAGCCCAGCTTGAACAGGGTTTCGGCCATCTCGACGTCCAGCCCCTCGAGCGAGGCCATGGCGCGCTTGGCCTGCTCCTCCAGCTCGCGCACCTTGCTCTCCGAGTGGATGTCGATCTTCCAGCCGGTCAGCTGCGAGGCCAGCCGCACGTTCTGGCCCTTCTTGCCGATGGCCAGCGACAGCTTGTCGTCGGGCACGATGAGCTCCATCGTGTGCGTCTCGGCATCGATGAGCACGCGTGAAACCTCGGCCGGCGCAATCGCATTGCACACGAAGCGGGCCGGATCGGGATCGTAGGGCACGATGTCGATCTTCTCGCCGCGCAGCTCCTGCACCACCGCCTGCACGCGCGAGCCCTTGATGCCCACGCAGGCGCCCACCGGATCGACGTCGCGGTCGCGTGAGCTGACCGCGATCTTGGCGCGCGCGCCCGGCTCGCGCGCCACCGCCTCGATGCGCACGATCTTCTCGTAGATCTCGGGCACTTCCATCTCGAACAGCTTCTCGACCAGCCCCTTGGCCGTGCGCGACAGCACGATCTGGGGTCCGCGCGCGTTGCGCTCGATGTCGAGCACGTAGGCCACGATGCGATCGCCGGCCCGGTAGCTCTCGCGCGGCACCTGCTCGCGCACCGGCAGGATGGCTTCCGCGCGCCCCAGATCGACGATGATGTTGCCGCGCTCGAAGCGCCGCACGATGCCGGTGATCAGCTCGCCCTTGCGGTCCTTGTACTCGTTGAACACGTTCTCGCGCTCGGCCTCGCGCACCCGCTGGATGATGACCTGCTTGGCGGTCTGCGCGGCGATGCGGCCGAAGTGCTTGACCGTGTCGCGCAGATCCAGAACCTGGCCCCACTTTTCCTGCTCCTCGTCGGCGTGCTCGGCGTCCTCGTCGCGATAGAAAATCTGGAACAGAAGCTCGTCGCCCGGCTGCGCGCCTGGATCGACCTTGTGCGCGTCCTCGAACGAGATCTCGCGGCCGTAGATCTGGGGGGTCTCGGTCACCAGCACCACCAGGAACAGATCCACGATGCCCGTCTGGTCGTTGTAGCGGGCCTCGATCTCGCGGTGCATACCGAACACCTTCTTGGCCGCGGTCAGGATGGCCTGCTCCAGGGTCTCGACCAGGACCTTTTTGTCGATGTTCTTGTCCTTGGCGACCTGATCGATGACCATGTTGAGATTGGGCTGCATGCTTCTATCCCCTTCCTAAGGCAGGCTCAACCTCGAGGTGGGCCTTGGCCACCGCCGAAAGCGGCAGCTCGTAGAGTCGGTTTTCACATTCGATCGAAATCAGGCCCCCCCGAAAGCCACGCAAGGTGCCGGAGAAGTTGCGGCGCCCCTCGAGCGGCTCGCGCAAACGCAGGTGCGCCCGCCGGCCTGCAAAGCGCTCGAAATCACGCTCCTGGGTGAGCGGGCGCTCGAGGCCCGGCGAGCTGACCTCGAGCGTGTAGTGCTGGTCAATCGGATCGGCCACGTCGAGCGCAGCCGAAAGGTCGCGCGAGGCGCGCGCGCAGTCGTCGAGCGTGACCGCGCCCGTATGCGGGTTGTCAATCAGCACCCGCAGCACCCAGCCGGGGGCTCCGCGCACGAGCTCCACCTGCACGAGCTCGTAGCCCGCCGCCGCGAGAGTGCGCTCGCAGATGTTATTTAATACCGCCTGCTCAGCCATCTGCTCCGAACCCCAAAAACTAAAAAAGTGGGCGGAAAGCCCACTTTTAGTAGGTTTGCTGCTACTAAAAATGACCGGGTTTACTTAGCTGAAATGGACCAATCTGGCAAGTAAAAATTGGCGCCTCGGCGGGTGGGCGTGCGCTGGAATCGGCGCATGTGGGTGCATCGGCGCAAGATTTGGCAGGTGCCCACCCGCGCGCTGACCCGAGGGCCCATCTACTGGAATCGGCGGGAGTTTCTCCAAGGGGCGGTCCCGGGCTTGCGAGGCCCGCAACCCGATGCTAGCGTGCCGCGAAGGAAGAAAATGATGACGCGGCTCGGCGTCGGTGTCGTCCAGATTACCTCGCGCGAGAACGTGGCCGCCAATCTGGCCCGCTGCGAGGGCGCGATCGCGGAGGCGGCCGGCCGCGGCGCGCGCCTTTTAGCCCTGCCCGAGAATTTTGCGTTTCTGGGCTTACACGAGCGAGACAAGTTCAAGGTGGCCGAGGTGCTGGACGACGCGCAGCCCGGGCCCATCCTGGGCGCGCTCAAGGCGGCCGCCCAGAAGAATCGCTGCTGGGTGGTGGGCGGCGGCATGCCGGAGCAGACGCGCGAGCCTGAAAAAGTCTATAACACCTGCGTGGTCGTCGATGAAGCCGGGCGACTGGCCGCGACCTATCGCAAGATCCATCTGTTCGACGTCGACATCCCGCACGGCGCCCAATTCCGCGAATCCGACAGCGTGGTGCCCGGCCAAAGGCCCGTGGTGGTGGAGACGCCCTGGGGCCGGCTCGGGCTCAGCGTGTGCTACGACCTGCGCTTTCCCGAGCTGTATCGGGCGCTCGCGCAGGAAGGTGCGCGCATGATCGTGGTCCCGTCCGCGTTCACCCTGCACACGGGCAAGGATCACTGGCACGCGCTCCTGCGCGCGCGCGCCATCGAGAACCAGTGCTTCTTGATCGCGCCCGCCCAGTTCGGGCGCCACAACGAGAAGCGCACCACCTACGGGCACTCGGTGATCGTGGATCCCTGGGGCACGGTGCTGGCCGAGATGGGCGACCGCGAGGGCGTGGCGGTGGCGGAGCTGGACTTCGATTTTCTGGAAAAGACGCGCCGCGAGATGCCGTGCCTCACGCACCGGCGGTTATAGGATGCCGCAGGTGTGGCTGACCGCCCCGCACAGGAGGCCCTCGTAGCATACGTTGCCCGGGCAGCAGATCTGGTTCATCAGTCCGCACGGATCGCAGCGCGTGCCGTTGTTGCAGTAGAGGTGCCCGGGGCCCGGGCAGGCGCCGCCGGCGCAGCAGGGCTGGCCCGACATCCCGCAGGGCGTACACGTGATGGTCCCGCTCGCGCAGATCAGATTGGGCCCGCAGCCTTGGTTCGAGCAGCAGGCCTGGTTGGCGCCGCCGCAGGCCACGCACATCACGCTGCCAGTGCAGATCGCGTTGGGCGCGCAGGCGCCGCCGGTGCAGCACTGCTGGCCCACCAATCCGCAGCCGCCACAGCTGCCAATCATGCAAGTCAGCCCTGCGTTGCAGCTGGTCCCGTTGCAGCAGGGCTCAGCGGCCGCGCCGCACTCGCACCGGGGCGGCCCGCCGTCGGCGCCGCCCACGCAAACGCCGTTCAAGCAGTTTCCAACGAACATGTCATGGGCGCATGCACCCATGGTGCAGCGGTCGCGCGTGCACTCGTTTCCATCGTTGCAGCCCGCGCACGCCCCGCCGCCCAGGCCGCAGAAGTCGAGCTCGCTGCCGTCGTGACACTGCGACTGCGTGCTGTCCCAGCAGCCGCGGCAGCAGGCGTCCCCGTAGCACGTCCCACCGGTGCAGCTGGCGGCCGTGCAGCCGGGGCCGTCGGCCGGCCGGTCGACGCCGCCATCCACGATTGGCGCATCGGACCTGCCATCGGGCGCGCCGTCGGCTGCCGCGTCCGGGGCCGGCGAGCAGGTCTGCCCGGGTCGCAAACAGAACCCCGTCGCCTGGTTGCACGAAAGCTCCTCGGGGCACGCGCCGCCCGAGCCGCACCGGATCGTGCACGGTGCGAGCGCGGGATCGTAGCATCCGAGCCCCATCGCGAGGCAAAGCCAGAGCGCCGCCAGGCCCAGCCGCGTCAGAACCGGCACGCCCACCCCACGCTGAGCCCGGCCGGCTGCGGCGTCACGGTGACGTGCGGCTCGGCGTCGCGCCAGCCCAGATAGTACAAGATGCCGCCGCCGGCGAGGGCGGCCCCGCCGAGCACATACAGCACGGTCGCAGTCGTGGCCGCGCTGCGTCCGTCCGCGTCGATCGGTGCGACCGGCGCCTGCCAGGCGCACGGCATCGCGCTCGTGCACATGCGGTTGACATCATCGGCCGACGACGACGCGCTGACGCCGAACGCAATCGCCGTGACCAGAAGCGCCACCCCGGCGCCGCCCGTGACCAGACCCGCGATGCGCTTGCTCTTGCCGGTGTCCTCGGAAATCTCGGCGGGCGCGTTGGGCCCTCCCAGCGCGCGCAACGGCTGCGTGCTGGGTGCGAGCTGGGGCGGTGGGCGCGGCGAGTCCACGCATTTCTGCATGTCCGCAATCAGGTCCTCGACATGCGCGCGGTCGGGTGGGTCGGGCTCCTCGCGCAGATAGTTTTTGTAAAACTGCAGCGCCTGCGCGCAGTCTCCTTTGAGCCGATACGCTTGCCCGAGGTTGAACAGGAAGCCGGGCGCCTGCACCAGCTGATAGGCCTGCTTGAACAGGTCGATCGCCTGATCGTACTCGGCCAGGTTGTAATGAGTCTGCGCTTGCCGAAACAAGCGCTGGGCCTCGTGCTGGCGGCGCTCGAGATCCGGATCGTGTGGTGCGCTCTGCGCCCACGCGGCTCGTGCCGCCGTCAAGACCACCCACACGGCGCCGAGCCTTCCTAAGCCAAGCATCACGCTCTTTCAACTTAAGGTGGGCGTGCCAGCGGGTCAATCAGCGAATCGCGCGTTCCCTTCTTCTGCGGCGGCGCCGTGCGCACCGGTTGCACGGTTGGTGTCGGCGCGGGCGAGGGCGCGCTGGGCGTCGCGGCCGCAGGCGTGAGCGCGGGCTTGGCCTGCGCCCGTTTGGGCACGCCGACCGCACGCGCGAGCACGACCGCCAGCTCGACCGTCTTGCCGGCCTCCACCGCCACCTGCTGGTGCCAGACGCGGTGGCCGGGCGCGCTGACCACGACCCGATGCAGCCCCGGGACGGCCTCGAGCGTCCGCACGCCAGCTTGCCAGTGGGTCGGGGCCGGCCGGCCGTCCATCTGAACGTTGGCGTCGGCAAGGGGCCCGCGGAGCGCGATGGTTCCCATCGCGGCCGGTGACGCCGGCGCGGGCGGCAGGGATGGCGGCGGCAGGGACGGCGGTGGCAGCGGAGGAGGCGGGTGCGCAACCGGGGTCAGCGTCGGTGAAGATGCGACCGCGCGCGGCCGCGACGGCACTTGGTGGCGCAAGAATCCCAGCACCAGCAGAGCCACCGCCAGCATCCCTGCACCGACTGCCAGCACGTGACGGCGGCGGCCGGAAGGGCCCACACGCTGCGTGGCGTCGGCCCATGCGGGCGGCAGGGCCTGCGCAACCGGGGGCGGGCCCGGCACGCCTGCCGGCTCGGTGGCCCTGGGGGCCGACGAGATCGCCCGCGCCGGGCCGGCGCGTCGCAGCTCGCGCAGGGTGGCCCGGATCGCGAGCCAGGTCGGCCGCCGGCTGGGATCTTTCTCGAGCGTCTGCAGGATCAATCGATCCAGCGCGGCCGGCAGCTCGGGCGACAGGCTCGAGGGCGCGCGCGGCGGCTGATGAAGGTGCATCGATACCACGTCGGCCACGTTGTCGGCGTCGAACGGAAGCTCGCCGGTCGCAAGCTCGAACGCCACCACGCCCAGCGAGTAGATGTCCGCGCGCGCGTCCACGCCCCGGCCGCGCGCCTGCTCGGGCGCGAAGTAAAACGGCGTGCCCATCATGACCCCGCTGCCGGTGCCGGCGCTTTCGAGCTGCGACGCCAGGCCGCCACCCAGCTTCGCGATGCCGAAATCGAGCAGCTTGACCCGGCGCGTCCCGGCCACCTCGGTGAGGAACACGTTATCGGGCTTGAGGTCGCGGTGGATGATCCCAGAGCGGTGGGCGGCTTCGAGCGCGTCTGCCACCTGCTCCAGGATGTCGAGCTGCTCGTCGAGCGGGATGGGGCCGCGCGCGAGTCGATCGGCCAGGGTCCGGCCGGGCAGCCATTCCATGACGAAGTACGAGCGGCCGTCGGCGAGCTTGCCGAACGAGAACACGTCGACGATGTTGGGATGCCCGATCTGATTGATCGCGCGCGCTTCCTGCACGAACCGCGCAACCCCGTTCGGATGCGCCGACATCTCTTTCGAAATGACCTTGATGGCCACCTTCTTGCCAATCTGTGGCTGCACGGCGCCGTAGACCGTGCCCATGGCTCCCTGACCGATCGGGCACAGGATCTGGTACTCACCGACCAGGCTGCCGGCGACCAGCTCGACGCTTGCGCCGGCGGCCGGGCCCGGGGTCGTGCGCGGCAGAGCATCTCCGTCGGCGGCGGCGCCGGCGACGAGCGGTTCGCCATCGTCGGGGCAGGCGCGCAGCCTCGCCGGCCAGTCGGTGCCACAGCGACGGCAGCGTGCCATCCGATCCATTTTAGCTCGAATGGCCGCGCCGCGGTAGCCAGCCGCCTCGGGAGACTCTACACTGCGCTCATGACTCGCTCGCTCGCATTGCTGTTCAGCTTTCTTCTCGGCGGCGCGCTCGCGACCCTTTGTGTGCGCGCGCCCGCCCACGCGGCCGCACAACTGCCCGCAAGCGCGCCTGGCTCGCACCGGTGGGAGCAGTTCTGCAGCTACCGCACGCAGAGCGGCGCCGGCAGCCCGCAGGCCATGCTCAAGCAGACCAACGATGACCTGATGAACTATGGCAAGCAGGGCTGGGAGCTGGTCACCGGCGCCGGCAGCGGATCGGTGTTCGTGTACTGCTTCCGGCGCTCGGTGGAATGAGTTACGCCGGTTCCTGCTGCGTCATGCAGTGGAGCGTGCCCAGTCCCCACAGAAGATCCACCGCGTGGATGCCGATCACCTCGCGATCCGGGAACAGCTCGCTGAACAGGCCCAGCGCGTCGCGGTCGTGCGGATCGTTGAAGGTCGGCACCAGGAGGAGGTCGTTGGCCAGATAGAAGTTGGCGTAGCTGGCCGGCAAGCGGCGCCGGTCGAAATCGATCGGGCGCGGCAGCGGCAGCGGGATCACCTCGAGGCGCCGGCCGGCGGCATCGGTGGCGCCGCCCAGTCGCTCGCGGTTTTCCTCGAGCAGCGCATAGTTGGCGTCGCGCGGATCGCGGGCGCGGCACAGCACCACGCGCCCGGGCTCGACGAAGCGCGCGACATCGTCGACGTGGCCATGCGTATCATCGCCGAAAAGGCCCCGGCTCAGCCAGATCAGCTTGCGCGCGCCCAGGGTCTCGTAGAGCACCTGCTCGGTGCCGGCCCGGCCCAGGCCCGGGTTGCGCGCCTGCACAGGATCGAGCAGGCACTCCTCGGTCGCCAGAAGAGTGCCCGCGCCGTCGCCGTCGATGGCGCCACCCTCGAGCACCACGCGCTCCGCGCCCGCCCGGGCCTGAAACTGGGGCACCCCGGCCAGCTCGGCCACGCGAGCGGCCACCTTCTGATCGCGCTTCCAGTCGGAATACTTGGCCCAGGCATTGAACCGCCAGCACACGGCTGCACGCGTGCCGTCGGGCCGGCGCACGAAGGTGGGACCGGAGTCGCGCATCCAGGCGCGGTCGGTCGGCACCCGAAAAAACCCGACGCGGGCAAGCTCGATACCCGCACGCACGAGCACGCGCCGCGCGCGCCGCTCCCCACGCGCGTCCGGGACCAGGATCTGCACCCGCTCGTGCTGGTGCAGGTGGCGCACCACCTCGGCAAACACCCACGGGATGGCCGCGAACTTGCCCGGCCAGTCGGCCTGATTGTGCGGCCAGGCCAGCCAGGTTGCGCGATGAGGCGCCCACTCGGCCGGCATGGCGTAGCCGAGCGCAGCCGGTGCCGCGTCGAGCCGCCGCGGCCTCATCGGCGATCGATCAGGCGCTGTGTGATGGCGCCGTAGGCGTCGATGCGGCGGTCGCGCAGAAAGGGCCAGTTGCGCCGCACCTCTTCCTGGCGGGCCGGGTCGCAGGGTACGACCAGCACCTGGGGCTTATCGCGGGCGGCTTCGGCCAGCACGACCCCGAACGGATCGCACACGAAGGAGCCGCCCCAGAACTCGAGCCCGCCGCCGGGCGGCCCCTCGTGTCCCACTCGATTGACTGCGGCCACGTAGACGCCATTGGCAATGGCATGGCTGCGTTGGATGGTCTGCCAGGCGTCGGCCTGCGCGGCTCCGAATTCGGCCTTTTCGCGCGGGTGCCAGCCGATCGCGGTCGGGTACACCAAAAGCTGTGCGCCCTGGAGCGCGGTCAGGCGCGCGCCTTCCGGGAACCACTGATCCCAGCACACCAGCGCCCCCACGCGCGCAAAGCGGGTCTCGAAGCACTGAAAGCCGAGGTCGCCCGGGGTGAAGTAAAACTTTTCATAGTAGAGCGGATCATCCGGAATGTGCATCTTTCTATACAGGCCCCGGACGGATCCGTCCGCATCGATCACGACCGCGGTGTTGTGATAGACGCCCGAGGCGCGCCGCTCGAACAGCGAGCCCACCACGGCCACGCCCAACGTATGCGCGAGCCTCGAGAGGGCTTCGCTGGTGGGGCCCGGCACCGGCTCGGCCAGGTCGAACTGGGCGGCATCCTCGCTCTGGCAGAAATAGAGCGAGCGAAACAGCTCGGGCAGACAGATAAGCTGAGCGCCCCGGCCGGCCGCCTCGCGAATGCCCTGACAGGCGGCGGCAAGATTGGCGTCGCGATCGGCCGTGCAGCGCATCTGCACGAGCCCGAGCTGGAACGGTTGTGCGGGCGAGGCAGGCGAGGCGGCGGCCATGCCGTGATTCATGCACGTGCCGGGCGCGCCAGACAAGGGGGAAGTATAATCAGGCGGTGCTGCCCTCGTTTGCATGGCTGCTGCCGGGTGTGGTCGCGGGCGGGCCGCATCCGGATCGGCTGGGCGGCCTTCAGGCCCTGCTGGGGTATTTGCGCCGCGCGCGCATCGGCGCCATCCTGTCGGTGTTCGAGGAGCCGCTCGACACCGGCGAGCTCGAGCGGCTGCGCATCCGGTATCTGTGGCAGCCGACGCCCAACTTCACGCCCCCGCCCGATCTCGGGGCCGCCTGCGCGTTTATCGACCAGGCACGCGAAGCTGGCGCGGCCACGCTCGTGCACTGCTGGATGGGCTGGGGCCGCACCGGGACCGTGCTGGCGGCTTACCTTCTGCACCGCGGGCTGTGCGAGACCGCGCTGGAGGCGGTGACGCGCGTGCGCGAGGATTACAATCCGAACGCGGTCGAGTCGCCCAGCCAGATGGCCGCCTTGCGCCATTTTGCCGAGCGCGCGGCTACCTAGCTGCGGGCTGCCCGACCTAGCCGCGGGGCTCGCGGCGGCGGCGGAGCTGCTCCTCGATGCGCAGATTGAGCCGCTCGACGCGCATGCGCAGAGCCGCAATCTCGCTCTGCAGCGGGGAGCGCAGGCGCTCGGCCGCCGTCTTGACGCTTTCCTCGACTCGGCGTTCGAACAGCGCTCGATTCCTGCGCACGCGGTTTTGCAGCTCCTGCGCCAGGTTCTGCGCCTCCTCGGCGGGCCGCCCCAAGATCTCGACCAGCCGCGAGGTGACACGCTGGAGCTCGCTCTCGGCGCTCGAGAGCACGCCGAGCGCGCTCATCCAGGTCTCTCGCAAGACATCCTGCAGCGGCTTCTTGTCTTTCATGTCGGGGCGCCCTCATCGATTGAAGGGGCATGTGACGCCGCGTGTCAAGGGGTCCTGACCGGGGGCCGGCTAATCTCGTGCACGCGCGGCCGCGTCCACCGCCGCCTGATCGAAGGCACGGAAGAAGTCGGCCGCCAGGGGGCCGCAGTGGCGCATCATCCACAGCACCATCACCAGCGCCGCGCCCAGAAGCAGGATGCGCAAGAGGTCGCGCTGCGCCGACTTGCTAGGCCACCGCATGCAGGTCTCGCACGCGCAGCCGCAGGCGGCGCTGGCCGCGAAACTGGTCGATCTCGGGCACGAACGCGACCCGCACGGCGGCGCCCTGCCCCGGGTCCCGCTCGGCCAACCGGAATGCAATGGCGTCGTGGCAGGCGCTGCGGCCGCACAAGGTGAGCTGGAGGTGGTCCTGGCCCACCACGCGCGTGCGCACGGCGGCCGCGTGCGCGGCCAGGAGCGGCTCCGGGTTGCCCCGGCCAAACGGGCCCAGGCGCGCCAGCTCGGCCGCCAGCCGCTCGTCCACCTCGTCGAGCGCCACCTCGGCGTCGACGGCCAGCTGGCGTGCGGGCGCGCCCTCTGCCAGCGCCTGCCGCGCTTCGCGATCGAAGGCCTGGCGGAACGGCTCCAGCCGCTCGGCCAGAACGGTCAGGCCGGCTGCGCCCTCGTGGCCCCCGAATTTTTCCAGAAGCTGGCTGCACGCGGCCAGTGCGCGCTGCGCGTGAAAGCCGGGCACCGAGCGCACGGAGCCGCGAAAGCGCGCGCCCTCGCCGGCCAGCACGGCGGCCGGCAGGCCGTACCGATCGACCAGCTTGGCGGCCACGATGCCGACCACGCCCGGGTGCCAGCCCTGCCCGGCCACCAGCAGCGCGGCCGGGCTGTCCGCGCATCCGCGCTCGACCTCGGCCAGCGCTTCGCGCAAGACCTGATCCTGGATTTCCTGGCGCTTGAGGTTGGCCGCCTCGCAGGCGTCGGCGGCCGCGTGTGCTTGCGCAAGGTCGTCGGCCAGAAGCAGCGCGAGCGCAGGCTCGGCGTCGCCCAGGCGGCCGGGCGCGTTGAGCCGGGGCGCGATCCGGAAGCCGACGTCGAATGCGGACGGCACCCGATCAATCTGGGCGCGCTCGATGAGAAGCGCCAGCCCGGGCCGGCGGCGCTCGGCCAGGAGCCGGAGCCCGGCTGCCACTAGGATGCGGTTCTCGTCCTCGAGCGGCGCCAGGTCGGCGATCGTCCCCACCGCCACCAGATCCAGCCACGCCCGCGGATCGGGCTCGGGGCCGGAAAAATGTCCGTCGGCGCGCAGCCGCGTGCGCAGCGCGGCCGACAGGTAGAACGCGACGCCGGCCGAGCACAGGCCCTTGAACGGAAACCCGCAGGCGCTCTGGTGCGGGTTGATGAGCGCGTAGGCGGCCGACTCACGCTCGGGCACCTGATGATGATCCACGATGATGACATCGATGCCCCGTGCGCGCGCGGCCGCGATCGCCTCGTGGTCGCTGGTGCCGCAGTCGCCCGTGATGACCAGCGAGCAGCCGCGATCGGCCAGCTCGGTTGCGTCGGCGGCCCCGAAGCCGTAACCGGCGTCGCGGCGCGCCAGGCGCACGTGGCAGACCGCCCGGCAGGCGCGCAGGAACGAGGCCAGGAGCGCGGCGGTGGTCACCCCGTCGACGTCGTAGTCGCCGAACACGCCGATGGTCTCGCCTGACTTGACCGCGCGCGCCAGCCGCTCGACCGCGCGCGGAAAGCCGGCCATGGCGTCGGGCAGGCGCAGCTCGCCCAGGCGGGGCGCCAGGAAGCGCCGCGCACGATCCGGATCCTCGAGCCCCCGCCCGACCAGAACCAGCGCCGTCGGCTGCGCGATGCCCAGCTCACCGGCCAGCGTGCGCGCGCGCTCGGCGTCTGGTCGCGCGATCAGCCAATTGGGGTCCATGACCCCTTATAGCAGGGGGGTCTGACAGCGCTTGCGCTACGGGCACGGACCGGGCGGCGGCACGCAGCCCAGAGTGCAGCACACGTAACCGACCGGGCACGTCGATCCATTGGGACAGGTCTGGATGGGCGCATCGATCGGCAGCGCGTCGATCGACATGGCGTCGGTCCGCGCGTCGGTCGGCGCCGCGTCGGCCGCCTTGGCGTCACCGGCTCCCCCCGAACCGCCGCTGCCGGCCCCGCCCCCACCCCCGCCCCCCGAGCCGCCGCTGCCTACGAAGCCACCGCCGCCCGGCGGCGGCAGCGGCCGCGGTCGCTCCGCTTCGTTGCAGCCGAGCGCGAGCCCGACCAGCGCGACCAAAAGGGTGCGCATGCTTCTAGTGTAGTCGGTCTTAGGGCGAAGGCTCGGTTTCCTGCGCGGTGGCGCGGGCGCGGCGCGATGCGCGCGGATTTTTCTCGATCTTCTTGGCCTGCGCCGCGATTCGGTTGTGCAGCCAGATCAAGACCGGCGACGCGATGAAGATGGATGAATAAGTGCCCACGATGACGCCCACGTTCATGGCGAACGCGAAGTCGCGAATGAGCCCGGTGCCCCAGATGTTCATGGCCAGGGTCACGAAGAACACGGTGGCCGAGGTCAGGATGGTCCGCGACAGGGTCTGGTTGATGGCCTCGTTGACCACCCGGTCGAACTTGCGATCGCGCTGGCGCGCCGCGTCCTCGCGAATGCGGTCGAACACCACGATGGTGTCGTTCATCGAGTAGCCGATGATGGTCAGCACGGCCGCCACCGTGGTCAGCGAGAACTCCTTGTAGGTGACCGCGAACGCGCCCACCGTGATGAGGGCGTCGTGGAGCAGCGCAATCACCGTGCCCGGGCCATAGGTAATGTCGAACCGGATCGCGATGTACACCATGATGAACAAGATGGCGTACAAGAGCGACCGGATGCCGTCGTTGCGCAGCTCGGCGCCCGCCTTGGGGCCGATCGAGTCGACCCGCGGGATGGCCTTGACCACACCTGCACCCAGGACGCGCTCGAGCCCCGAGCGCGCCGCCTGGTCGAGGCCCGACAGCACGATTTCGAAGCCGTGATCATCGGGCCGGCCGAAGCGCTGCACCTGCTGGGTCTGGACGCCGATGGCAGTGAGCGCCTTTTCGATCGCCTCGGGCTCGACCGTTTTGTCGTAGCGCACGTAGAACTTGTCGCCGCCCTCGGGGAACTCGAACTTCCTGACGCTGGCGCCGCCGACGTTCTGCAGGGCCTGCCGGGCTGACAGCTCCTTCTCGGGCGACATGACGGTCACGGCCGCCAGGCGCAAAAGGTACTCCACCTTGCCGGCTTCATTGATCTTGACCACGTCGGAGTTGGCAAAACCGGCCTTGTCGAGCGCGCTGCGGAGCTGCCCCGGATCGACCTCGCGGTTGAAGTCGACCGTCATCTCGGTGCCGCCGCGGAAGTCGACGCCCCAGTTCAGAATCGCGCCGCGGCTCTTGATGAGATAGCGGTTGATCGGCAGCATCGCGAACGTGATGATGAGGAACAGGATCGACGAGCCGATCCAGAACCACATGTGACCGATGAACTCGATCTTGGTGCCGGGCCGGATGAACTCGACGAATTTCTGCCGCTCGTTCATGGCGCCCCCTAGATCGATAGCACCTGCGCGGGCTTTCTGCGGTCGACCAGCAGCGAGAACATGCCGCGCGAGAGCCAGACCGAGGTGTACAGGTTGGTCACGATGCCAACCAGGAGCGTGACCGCGAAGCCGCGAATGGGCCCGGAACCGTACGAGAGCAGGACCACGCCCGCGATGAAGTTGGTCACGTGGGCATCGAAAACGGTCCAGAAAGCGCGCTTGAAGCCGGCGTCGACGGCTGCGCGCGGCGACTTGCCGGCGCGCAGCTCCTCGCGGATGCGCTCGTAGATGATGATGTTGGCGTCGACCGCCATGCCGACTGTGAGCACCAGGCCCGCGATGCCGGGCAGCGTGAGCGTGGCCTCCAGGCCCGCCATGATGGCCACCATATAAAGGATATTGAGCGCCATCGCGACGTCTGCGATAAAGCCGGCCTTGCGGTAGTAGAGCAGCATGAACAGGATGACGGCCAGCGAGCCCACCGTCATCGAAAACTTGGCCTTGCTGACCGCGTCCCGCCCCAGGGTCGGGCCGACCTTGGTCTCGAAGGTCTTGTGCAGCGGGGCTGGCAGTGCCCCCGTGCGCAGAACCGCCACCAGATCTTTGGCTTCCTTGACCAACTGCTCGGGCGCCCCGAAGCTGCCCAGCGTGATGCGGATGCGCTGGCCCAGGCGCGACTCGATGATGGGCGCCGACGTGATGCGCTCGTCGAGAATGATGGCCATCTTGCGGCCGATGTTCTCGGTCGACAGGCGTTCGATGATGCTCGCGCCCTCGCGGTCGAAGACGACGTTGACCTCGGGCCGGCCGGTCTGCTGGTCCCAGCCTACGTCGGCGTCGGTCAAGTACTCGCCGGTCAGCTCGGCGCGCCGCTTGAGCAGCATGCCCTGCCACACCACCTCGCCCGCCTTGATCTTGCTCTTCCCCTTCTGCTTCTGGTCTGCGCCCTCGTCACCCTCGTCTTCCTCGGCGGCGCGATCGCGCGGCTGGATCTCCTCGTAGCCGATCTCATTGCCTGAGGGGGGCTGCTTGTCCGCGGGCAGGCCCTGGAAAAACTTTTCGAGGGCGTCGCGCGATTTGGCCTCGAGCACGATGTTCATGTGCTCGCGGGTCGAGTCTTTTTCGGTCCACGATGGGGACCGCACGACGATTCCTGAGTCCTTGGGGACGAGCGCGGCCACCGATTTCATATAGTTGTTGGCCGGGTCGGCGTCGTCGACGATCTTGAACTCGAGCTGCGCGGTCCGGCCGATGATGTTCTTGATGCGCTCGAAGTCGGCTTCCTTGAGGCCGGGCAGCTCGATCACGATGTCGTCGCCCTTGCGCACGATCGAGGGCTCGGCCACGCCGAACTTGTCGACTCGGCCGCGGATGGTCTCGATGGCCTGACGGATCGCGCCATCCTTGATGTTGTCGATGTAGTCGCGCGCGATGGTGTAGCGCACCAGCCCTTTTTGCGGATCCTTGGTCACCTCGTCGAGCTGGGTGCGGTACTCCATGAAAAACTGCTTGTCGAGCTTGGCCACGTCGTCGGGGTGCTTGAAGCTGATGACGATGTCTTTGTCACCGTCGCGGTCGACCTTGAATTCCTTGAGCTTCTTGTCCTTGTGGAGCTTGTCCTCGAGATCGGTGGCCACCCGATCGGCCTTGTCCGAGACCGCCTTTCCAACCGCGACCACGTAGACCAGATGCAGGCCGCCCTGCAGGTCGAGCCCCAGCTGGATCTTCTTGGTGAAGTGCTTCTTGAAAAAAACCGGCTGCCGGGCGTCCGGCACCAGCGTGGGCACCAGGTACACGCCGCTGACCAGCGTGATGACGAGAAAGAAGGCGGCCTTCCACCACCAGGACCGCTCCATGCTACTTCTTCTCCTCGGCCGGCTTTTCCTCGGAGGCGCTGCTGGCCTGCGCCTTCTTGGACTCGGGCGGCTTGCCCTGGATCGAGCTGCGCAAGACCCGCATCCGCACCTTCTCCTGGACCTCGAGCGTGACGATGGTGTCGCTCAGCCCGGTGATGCGGCCGATGATGCCGCCCTGCGTGACCACCTCGTCACCCTTTTTGAGATCCTTGAGCCATTGCTGATGCTCTTTGGCCTTCTTCTGCTGGGGGCGGATCATCATGAACCAGACCACCCCGAACATGAGCAGCATCATCCAGATGAACGAAAACGGGCTGCTGCCGCCTCCTTGCTGGCCGCCTTTGTCGCTCTGCTGGGCGAGTATGAGGAGCGAAAGCACGGAAATTCCTCCCTGAAATAGGACGACAGGGTTTATCACCCACCTTGGGGGTCGTCAAGGATTGTTTGCCGGAAAGCACTGTAGCGGCCCGCCTGGATGGCCCGGCGGGCCTCGCGCATCAGGCTCAAATAATAATGAAGGTTGTGCAGGGTCGCGAGGCGGCTGTAGAGGATCTCGCGGGACATCAGGAGGTGCCGCAGGTAGGCGCGGCTGTAGGTGCGGCAGGTTTCGCAGTCGCAGCGCTCATCCACCGGGGCGGTCGAAAACCGATGCTCGGCGTTCGAGATGGTGATGCGGCCCTGTGACGTGAAGAGCTGGCCGTTGCGGGCGTTCCGGGTCGGGAGCACGCAGTCGAACATGTCGATGCCGTAGCCAATCGCGGTCACCAGATCGGCCGGTGTGCCGACGCCCATCAGGTAGCGCGGGCGGTCGCACGGGAGCTCGTCGGCGGTGGCGTCGAGCACCGCATACATGGCCGGGCCGGGCTCGCCCACCGAGAGCCCGCCCAGCGCGAAGCCGTCGAAGTCGAGCGCGCAGATCTCGGTGAGGTGGCGGCGGCGCAGAGCAATGTCAGACCCGCCCTGTACGATGCCAAACATGGCCTGGCTGGGCGCGCGGGGAGCGGCGATGCTGCGGACGGCCCAGCGCGTGGTGCGCTCCATCGCCTCCTGGATCAGGGCCGGCGGCGCGTCGCCAGGCGGGCAGTGGTCGAAGGCCATCGCGATGTCGGAGCCCAGCGCGGTCTGGATGGCAACCGAGCGCTCGGGGGTGAGAAGATGGCGTGAGCCGTCTAGGTGCGACTGGAAGGTGACGCCCTGGTCGGAGACGGCCGAGATGGCGCGCAGCGAGAACACCTGGAAGCCGCCCGAGTCGGTGAGCAGAGGCCGCGACCAGCCCATGAAGCGGTGTAGGCCGCCGGCGGCCGCGATCACATCGATGCCGGGGCGCAGGTACAGATGGTACGTGTTGCCCAGGATCATCTGGGTGCCGAGGTCGGAAAGCTCGCCGGGCGTCATGGCCTTGACCGCGCCGGCGGTTCCGACCGGCATGAAGACCGGGGTCTCGACCGTGCCGTGGGGGGTCGAGATGCGGCCCGCGCGCGCGCGGCCACAGGTGGCCTCGAGCGTGAATCGGAGCAGCGAGGTGGCTGCCTGCCCCCGTGGAGCGGTCGCGGGACTTGCCTCCCCACGTGGGGCGTTCGCCGCCTCGGTCTGCCCGCGTGGGGCAGTCGCGGGACCAGCTTCCCCACGTGGGGCAGTCGCGGGACCAGGCGCCCCACGTGGGGCGATTACGGCGCCGGCCCGCCCACGTGGGCGCGTCTTCGGCGGCTGCTTCTTGCCTCGCTTGAGGGTCATCGGATCAACATCGCATCGCCGTAGGAGTAGAACCGGTAGCCCGCGCGGACCGCCTGCGCGTAGAGAGCGAGCAACCGCTCGCGGCCGACCAGCGCTGCGACCAGCATGAGCAGGGTCGAGCGCGGGAGGTGAAAATTTGTAGTCAGCGCGTCGACCACGCGGAACTGGTATCCGGGGTATATGAAGAGTTGTGTCTGCGTTGGCGCAGTCACCGCCGGCACGACCACCGGCCCGGAGCCGGCTGCCGATTCGAGTGCCCGCACGACCGTTGTGCCCACCGCCAGCACGGGTCGACCCTCGCGTTTGGCTCGGTTGACTGCTGCCGCGGTGGCGGCGGGGATGGTGTACCGTTCGGGGTGTATCGTGTGCGCGCGGGGGTCGCCGACCCGCACGGGCGCGAACGTGCCAGGGCCTATGTGTAACGTGAGCGCGACAACCTCGTGTCCCCGCGCGCGCAGGGCTTCCAGCAGTTCGGCGGTAAAGTGAAGGCCTGCGGTCGGAGCGGCCACCGCACCCGGCTCACGCGCGTACACGGTCTGGTAGCGTTCTGCGTCCTCGGGCCCAGGTGCCTGCTCCCGGACGATGTACGGCGGCAGGGGGACCTCGCCGAGCGTGGCCAGCGCCTCGAGCAGCCCGCTTTCACCGAGCCCGTGAAAGCGGACCAGGAATTGATTTGCCTCGCGGCTGAGCACCTCGGCCTCGACGCCGCTGGGCTTGCCTCCGGGCGCCAGCACCTTCAGGCGCGCTCCGGCGCGTAGAGGTTTGGCCGAACGGGCCAGGCAGGCCGCCTGTGCCCCGGGTCGCGCCGCGGCCGCGTCGAGCACCAGGAGCTCGACCGCGCCGCCCGTGGTCTTGTGCGCGCGCAGGCGTGCCGGAATGACCCGGGTGTCGTTGAGGACCACCACTGTGTGGGGCGGCAGCAGCGCCGGCAGGTCGCCAAAGCTCCGCTGCTCGATTGCGCCCGAGGCTCGCGTATAAACGAGCAAGCGGGCAGCATCGCGCCGCGCGGCGGGTGTCTGCGCGATGTGCCCGGGTGGGAGCGGGTAGTCGAAATCCTCGATTCGCATCCGACCCGGCGAGTCTGCAAACCCTCGGCGCCCCTGTCAAATCGAAGCTCCCGCAGCCGATGTGCGCTCGTGTTACAGTGATCCAGTGAGCGTGCTTCTGCTGGCCGCCGTGCTGGCGCAGACAACTGCTGATCTGGACGGTGATGGGCGGCCGGACACGGTGCGCGTGCTCGCTGACGGTCGGGTGCAGGCGGTCTCGGCCACCGACAGCCCGCTCGGCGAGCTCACGCTCGAGACGCAAGGCCACCGGCTTGTCAGCGCTCGGGTCGCGGTGCACCAGATCCAGGAGCACGCGGTGATCGAGGCGCGCGCCGCCCTGCGCGGCCGGGCCACCGACACTGCGCTGGTGGCCGAGGCGCGGGGGGATGCGCTCTATCTGATCTGGTCGGGCATTCTGGGCTCACAGGGGCGTGATCGGGAGTGGAGCCGCCATCTGGAGGTCACGACCGAGGCCATCCTGGTATACGAACGCTCCACGCGCATCGCGCGCTGCGACGGCCAGCCAACCCGGCTGTTGCCGCGGGCCTGGGACTTCACGACCTACCGCATGCGGCCGGTGGAGCTGCCCCCCGACACGACCGGCCTGCCGCGACTGGCGCCGCGCCGCCCGGGCGAGCCCGAGCGCCCGGTCGAAGCCAGGCGACCCCTGCGCGTGTTCCGCCCCGCCGCCGGCTCGCGCGATGAGACCGCACGGACCGCCGGCGAGCTGACCGTACCCGTCGCCATCGGCGACGGCGACCCGCGCACGGCCTGGCGTGGCATCCCGGGCGATTTCGTGACCCTGCGGGCGGAAGCCCAGACCGAGGTGCGCGGCGTGGCGCTGACCGGCAAGCTCGGAAGGAGCGTGCTCGCGCTGGGTCCCGAGAAGCGCTTTCTGATCGAGGGCACGGGCTGGTTCGCGCTGCCCGAGTCGGTGCGCACCGACTGCGTCCAGCTCACGGTGGTCGAGGGCGCCAGCGAAATTGCAGACTTGGCCGTGCAGACCGAAACCGACCCGCAGAAGCTGGCGGTCGAGGCCGCCGCCGGCTCCGGCATGGCAGCCCGACTGCTTCTGGCCGAAGGCGCGGCCGCGGTGGAGCGTCTGCGCGCATCCTTCGCGCAGGCGCGGGGCGAGGGCCGTCTGACCGCGCTCGAGGCCCTGGCTGCGGTCGGCTCGCCAGCCGCCCTGCCCGAGCTTGCGGACGCGCTGCGGGCCGGCGACGCGCGCGAGCGCGAGATCGCAGCCCGCGGCCTCATCAAGATCGGAGCGCCCGCGGCTCCCGCCACGGCCCAGCTACTTCTGGATGCGACCGCACCCGCGGCCGCGCGCGAGCGTGCGGCGGCCGTGCTGGGTGCGCTGCCGAGCCCGGATGCGCTTGCAGCGCTGCTGACGGCGGCGGGAAGCGGCGATCGCTCGCTGCGCAAAGCGGTGGTCGTGGCAGCCGGGGCGGCGGCCACGCCGAACGGTTACGACGCGCTGGTCGCATTCACGAGCGCGCAGTCGACCGGCGCCCAGTCGACCGGCGCGCAGCCGACCGGCGGCCAGTCGACCGGCGCGCAGCCGACCGGCGCCCAATCGACCGGCACACAGTCGACCAGCGCCCAGCCGACCGGCGCCCAGCCAAGCAACTCGTCGAGCGCGCCCGACATCGCTCGTGCGGCCGACCTGGCACGCATCGTGGGCCTGCTGGCGCGGCGCGATGTCGCGCTACGCCCGGATGCGGTGCGCGTGCTCGCGGACCGCTTGCCCAAGGCCCAGGTCTTCGAGCTGCGGGTGCGCATCATCCAGGCGCTCGGCGCGACCGGCGATCCGCAAGCTGCGCGAGCGCTCGCGCAGAGTGCGCATGGCGATTCTGACGAGATCATCCGGTTCGAGGCCGTGCGTGCGCTGGCCGAGCTGCCGGGCCGGGAGGCGCTGTCGGCGCTCTTCGCTGCCCTCGGAGATGCGGCGCCGCGGGTGCGCGACGCCGCCGCGCTCGGATTGGGCGCGCGCAAGGAACCCTTTCCACCGGCCTCGCTGGCCCACACACTGCTCAGCGATCGCTGGATGTTCGTGCGGCGCGACGCGGCCGAGGCTCTGGGCGCGCACTGCGGCTCCGAGGCCACCCCAGCCCTGCGCACGGCGGCGCGCGCCTCGGACGAGGACGACGACGTACGTCGCGCAGCCCTGGCCGCGCTGGTGCGATGCAAGGACGGGGTTGCGCCGCGCCTGGCCCTGCAGGTGGCCGCCGGCCCGGCCGAGGACGTGCACTTGCGCGCGGAGGCGTGCGGGCTCGCCAGCGCCACCGGCGACCCGGCCATCCTGGGCGATCTGACCGGCCTGGTGCGGCGCCTGCGCACGCAGGCAGCCAGCGACGATCGCGCCAGCGGAATTGCGACCGCATGTCTGCGCGCCCTGGGCGGGCTGGCGGCGGCCCCGCACGCGGGGGGCGCCCGCGCAACCGCG
This sequence comes from Polyangia bacterium, assembly GCA_035258845.1. GTDB lineage: Bacteria > Myxococcota_A > Polyangia > JAHFDS01 > DATFWX01 > DATFWX01. Next base: position 56,439 of record DATFWX010000130.1, read on the forward strand.
GAAAAGCTCCTGGTCGAGGTGGTGCAGGACGGCGCACATCCGCCGCTGCAGATTGCGGCTGTCGAGGGGCTCGCGCACTCGTGCGGCGACGCGGCCAAGGCAGCTTTGACCAAGGCGGCGACAACCGAGGCCCCGCTCCTTAGGCGGGCGGCCCGAAGCGCGCTCGATCGGTGTACGGTCGGCCACGGCTCGCCACCGTCGCACTGAGGCCGCTCACGCCAGCCCGGCCACGAAGATGGGCTGATAGTAGCCGCTGCGCTCGGGCGGGATCCACTCGAGCGACGTGAACCCAGCCGCCCGCGCCGCCTGCTCCAGCTCGGCGCGCAAGAGGGCGCGGCAGGTGGTGCGTCGAGTGTGCCCCTGCCACCCGCCCGGCGCTTCTCGCAGCACGATGTGGTCGAGCTGATAGCTCTTGCCGTCCGGCGCCCACGTCCACACCTGGAGCACCAGGCGCCGCGCGGGCGCGCTGCCGAGCAAGCGCGGCGGATCGAGCGCCGGCCGGTCCGTTACCAGCGCGTCGTAATCGCGCAGCGACGTCAGAAAGCGGCCGCCCGGACGCAGCGCCTGTCGAGCGGCGCCCAGCGCGGCGCCAAGCTCGCGGTCGGTGAGCAGATGCACGAGCGCGTTGTCGAAGCCGATCACGGTGCCGTAGCGACCGGCATCGGCCGCCTGCGCCACTCGCATGTCGGCCACCTCGAATGCGACTGCGACGCCGAGCCGCTCGGCCTGACGCCGCCCCCGCTCGACCAATGCCGGGCTGAGGTCGCGCGCCCGCACCTTTAGGCCGCGCAGCGCGAGCCCGAGCGCCTGCGTGCCCATGCCGGCCGCCACGTCGAGCACCGGATCGGGCGCCGGCCCGAGCAATCCTGCGATCAGCTCGCCCTGCCAGCGCATCCCCTTGTCCCAGTCCACGAAGATGGCCTCGTACTCGGGGGCCAGGTCGTCGTAAAAGCGCTGCGCGTCGGACATCGCCGCTGGAAGGTCAGGGCACCTTCTCGAAGCAGATGGCACCGGGAAAGTCGCGGCAGCTCGAGGGCCCGCCGAGCGCAGCCGGAATGACGAGCGCCGCCGTCAGCGCAACCACCACCGCGGCCCCGGTCGCCCACACGTACCAGTGGTCGTACCACTTGGGCGGCGGCGGCGGCGGCGGGCGGAACGGATTCTCGGACGCTGGCAGCTCGGTCAGGTTGGCGCGCACATCGATGGTCTGCCCCGCCACCGCTTCCACGCTGGTCAAGAAGTCGTGGTAGCCGCCCTTGACCACCCGCACCGACCGCTTGCCGGCCGCAAGCTCGGCCACCACGGGCTCGTCGGATACCTCACCCACGAACTTTCCGTCCACGAACACGCGCGCGCCCAGGATAGATGAGCTCAGGCGCATGATCCCGCTCACCGGAAGAAGGTCCACGTCGACCGGCGTGCGCTTGTGCTCGCGCACCGTCACCACATCCAGATAGTCGGTGAAGCCGCGCTTGGTGATTTTCACGGTGTGCTGCCCGACCGCGAGCGAGATGGGCCGCGCCATCGGGACCTTGCCCATGAGCCTTCCGTCGACGTAGATCTCGGCGCCCACGGTTCGCGAGTGCACGGCCAGCTCCCCGCGCGGTCCCGCGAGTAGGGGCAGCCATGCCAGCGCCAGAAGTCCTGTCAACGCAACTCCGCCAGTGCCTCCTTGAGTGGCCCGTGATCGGGCTCGAGCTCGAGGCCCCGCTCGTACATATTACGCGCCTTGGGGCCTTCTCCCAACCGTGCGTGGATCCGACCCAGCTCGAGGTACACGTCAGCCTTGGTCATCTTGCTGTCCGCGTCCAGGTTCTGCAGCAGCATCGATCGGAACACCTTGCGCGCCTTTTCCCACTCGGACTGCTTGATGTACAGGCGCCCTAGCGCCGCCATCGTGGCGCCGTGCGTGGGGTCGATCGCAAATGCGGCCTGAAGGTGCTCGAGCGCCTGCGCCTCCTGGCCCTGCTGCTCCGCGATGGCGCCCAGCCGGAACTGCCAGCGCGCCGCTTCGCGGCTTCGTTTGCCCTTGAGCCGCTCGATCAGATCGGTATAGAGGCGACCTGCCTCGGCCACCCGTCCGGCCGAAAAATAGGCGTCGGCCAGGGGCTCGACCACCCGCGCGTCCTCGGGCGCCAGCCGGGCCGCCTGCTCCAGGTACGGCAGCGCCGCCGCCGGCGCGCCCAGCTGGACGCGCAGAAGCCGCCCCAGCTCGACCAGAAGGTCGCGCTTTTTGGCCGGGTCGGGCTCGGCCTGCTCGCGCAGCTTGAGAAGGTCGACCACCCGCCGCCAATCGGCCCGTTCGCGCGCGCGCTCGGCCAGCCCGTCCAGCGCCTCCGTGTGGGTGGGGTCGTACTGGATGGCCTGCGCCCAGTGCTCCTCTGCCAGCGCCGGATCACCCGAGCGCTGGGCCTCCACGCGCCCCATGCGGAAGTGGAGCTCGGCCGCCGGCCGACCGGTCGCGCCCAACGCGGCCGCCTGCTCCAGCGCCTGCGCGCACTTGTCCCACTCGCCCTGCGTCTCGTAGATGCGTGCGAGCTGCGTGATGGCGGCCACGCTCCGAGGATCCCGCGCCAGCACCTTTTCCAGAATCTCGGCCGCGCTGTCGCTGTTGCCGATGCGCCGCTCCCACAGATCGGCCAGCGCGAGCAGCTTCTCGATCTCGCCGGCATGGTCACGCCGCCCGGCCAGTAGCTCGGCGTGCTTGGCCAGAACGTCCGCCAGCTCATACCAGCGCTCCCCGGCCGTGAGCAGCCGCTCCAGCTCGCAGAGCACCGGCTCGCTCTCGGGCTGCGACTCCAGGGCCTGCGTCCAGAAGCCGATCGCCTCGTCGGCGCTCTCGCGCTTTTCCTCGGCCAAACGCGCCAGCTTGCCGTAGATGGCCAGCTGCTCGCCGGGCCCGCCAGCGGCCTGCAGCTGCTGCGTGAGCACCTCCTGCACGGCCAACCAGTCCCCGCGCTGCGTATGCACGGCCTCCAGCGCGGCCAGAACCTCCGCATCACCAGGCCGCGCGTCGAGCGCCGCCCGGTACATGTCGGCCGCGCGATCGGCGTCGCTCAGCCGCTCGCCGAACACCGCGCCCGCGCGCGCAAGCAGAGCGGCCTGCTGGGCCGGGTCGTCGGCCAGCCGAGCGCTCCGCTCGAGCACGGCCGCCAGCTCGGCCCACTCGCCCGCCGCCTCCAGCAGACGCGCCAGCTCTCGGCACGCATCCGCGTCGGTCTCGTCGGCATCGAGGGCCGCCCGCCACACCTCCACCGCCGCCTGACGATCGCGCAGCCGGCCCTCGTAAAGCCCGGCCGCCTCCGCCAGCAGGGCCCGCTTCTTTGACAGGTCCAGCTCGCCGTCCGCGCGCTTCTGCAGCACCTGGGCCAGCGCGCGCTCGTCGCCGCGCATGCGATAGATGCGCTCGAGCGCCTCCAGCGCATCCGAGTTTTCGGGATCGAGCCCCAGCACCTTGCGGTAGCGCGCCTCCGCACGCGCGGGGTCGCCGGCCTGGTCCAGCCACAGCGCCCCCGCTGAAAGCCCGAGGTCGCGCGCCGCCTCCCGCGAGCGCTCCTGGGCCGCGTCGGCCACCGCCTCGATGCGCGCGGCCGCGTCGGCGTGCCGGCCCAGGGCCGCCGCCAGCCGCGCCACCTCTTCGGCGTAGCGCAGCTCGCCCGGATCCTCGGCCAGCGCGCGCGCGTAGGCATCGAGCGCCGCGGCGGGGTCCTGGAGCTGTTTTTCCTGGATCTCGGCAATGCGCTCCAGCTGCCGCGCCCGCTCCAGCGGCTCATCCTGGAGCTGCAGCTTGACCTCGAGCACGCGCACCACGTTCTTGGCGTCGGCCCGGGTCTCGAACACCGGCTCCAGGACCTCGATGGCCTCCTCACGATAGGTCACGTCGTCGAGGTACTTGGCAATCCCGGAAATGGCCTCGTCGTGGCCCGGCTCGCGATCGAGCACCTGCCGCCAGGCCGCGATGGCGCCCTCATGATCGACCAGCCGCTCCACCCGCATCAGGCCCAGCCGGTACAGAAACCCGGCCTGCTCGCCCGGATCCAGGCTCGCCTGCGCCTCCCGCTCGAGCACTTCCGCCAGCTCATCCCAGCGACCCAGGGTCTCCAGCAGCCGATCGAGCGCCCCCAGAGGCCCGCTCTCTTCGCCCGGGAACTCGAGCGCGGTCCGCAGCTTCTCGACTGCGCGCGCGGCATCGCCCAGCGCGTCCTCGTAGATGGCCGCCAGCTTGAGCGCCAGCGCGCGCCCGATCTCGGCGTCGTACTGGCTCTGCAGCCGATCCTCGTACAGCGCCGCCAGGTCGGCGAACGCACCGCGCCCCGCCGCCAGCCGCTCCAGCTCGCGCTGCGCATCGGCGTCGCCGGCGTCCTCGGCCAGCGTGCGCCCCCAGGCCGCAAACGCCGCCTGCAGATCGCCCCGGCCAGTCTCGTGCAGCGCGGCCAGATCGGCGAGCAGCTGGCGCCGCCGCGCCGGATCGGTCTCCGCCTCCAGGCGCAGCTCGTACACCTCGGCCAGCCGATCCCATTCCTTGCGGGCGCGCAGATAGGGCTCGAGCGCGGCCGCCGCCACCTCGCGCGTGCCTTCCGCGCGCGTGAGCGCAAACAGGGCATCGCGTGCGCCCGCATGCTCGGGCAGCGTCTCCAGCACCTGTTTGTAGCGGGCCAGGGCCGCATCGACGTCGCCGGTGTCGTCCTCCAGCACCCGCGCAGCCCGGAACCGGAGCTCCTCGCGCTCGGCCGGCCGCGTTGCCACAGCGATGCGCGCCTCCAGAACCTCGAGCAGGTCGGCCCACATCTTCTCGGCGTCATAGAGCCGGTCGAGCGCCGCCAGCGCCTCCAGGTCCTCCGGATCCAGCTCGCGCGCCTGCTTGTAGCAACCGATGGCTTCGTAGCGGTCCTCGATCTGGGTCTCGTAAACGCGAGCCAGCTTGTAGAGCAGCGCGCGTTTTGCCGCGGCGTCGACGCCGAGCTCGACCTTGCGAGCCAGCACCAGCGCCAGCTGGCGCCACTCGCCGGCCGCTTCGTGCAGGCTCGCCAGCGCCTCCAGCGCCCGCGAGTCCTCGTCATCGATGCCCAGCACGCGCTGCCAGATCTCGACCGCGCGCGCGGGCCGCGCCAGGGTCTTCTCCTCCAGCTCGGCCACCCGGTACAGCAGCGTCTTGCGCAGCACCAGATCGTCGCTGAGGTCACTGCGCCGCTCCATCACGTCGATCAGCTCTTCCCAGCGCCGCTCGCTCTCGAGCAGCTTCTCGAGCGCCCCCAGCGCCCGCACATCGTCGTCCTTGGCCGCCAGCACGCGCCGCCAGGCCTCGATGGCAGCGGGCAGATTGCGCAGCCGCTCGGCGTACAGCTCGGCCGCGCGGCCATGCAGCTGCATCGCCAGCTCGGGATCGTAGGTCGCCTCGGCTGCCTTCTCGAGCACGCCGACCAGATCGCCAAACCGATCCAGCTCGGCGGACAGGCGCTCGAGCTCGGACAGCGTCCCCTCCGCCCCCGGGTCTTCCGCGAACGCGCGCGCCAGCGCGTCCCAGGCCCGTTTGCGATCGCCGCCCCGGGCCTCGTGCAGGCGCGCGATCTCGCGCAGGATCTCGACCCGCCGCCCCGAGTCCTCGATGAACTCGAGCTGGGCGTCGTACGCGGCCGCCAGCTTGGCCCACTGGTCGCCGCCCCGGTAGATCGGCTCCAGGATCTGCGCGATGCGAAAGCGGTGATCTTTGTCCGCGCTCAGCCGTTCGAGCGCAGCCAGCGACTCCTTGTGCGCGGGATCGCGCTGCAGGCACTCCTCGTAGGCGTCGATGGCCGACGAGATGTCCTCCAGGTTCTGCTCGAAAATCCCGCCCAGCCGCAACTTGAGCGCCAGGTAGGCCGCGCCCTCGGCGCGGTCGAGCTGCTGCAGGAGCAGCTCCACCAGATCGTGCCACCGGTTCTCGGCCGACAAGAGCCGATCGAGCGCGCTCTGCGCGGCCGCATCTTCGGGATCCTGCTCCAGGATGCGCCGCCACGCCGAAATGGCCTGCTCGCGGTCGGAAAGCTCGACCTCGTGCACGCGCGCGCTCTTGACCAGGAGCTCCTTGCGCACGCCGGCTTCGGTTTCCTTGTCGGCCAGCTGCTCGTACAGGTCGAGCAGATCGCGCCAACGCGCCGCCCGCTGCAGCGAGCGCTCGAGCGCCTGCACGACGGTCGCATCGCCGGGCGATTGCTCGAGCAGCCTCTCGTAGCACTGGCGCGCGCGCTCGACATCGCCCAGCCGCTCGTCGTAAAGCCCCGCCAGCGTCCAGCACACGGCCGACCAGGCCGGTCCGGGCTCGAGCGTGTCGTCGAGATAGCTTTGATAGGTTTCGGCCAGATCCTTCCAGCGCTCGAGGATGCCGGAAAGACGCACCAATTGATCGCGCGCGCCCCGGTCCTCGGGGCTCTCGCGGAACACCTTGCCGTACCAGCGGAAGGCCTGCTCCAGGTCCTCGAGCTGCTCCTCGTACAGGCGCGCGATGCGCCGCGTGAGCTGCATCCTCAGCTTGGGCTCCTCGGCCGCCAGCAGGCGGATCTCGTAGATGCGGACCAGCTTGGGCCAGTCCTGGCGCGCCGCGTACACCGGCTCCAGCACCTCGGCGGCGGCCCCCTGTTGCGCCGGATCCTCGAGGTAGCGCTCGAGCGCCGCGATGCCGCCCGCATGACCAGGCTCGCCGCCCAGGGTGGCCCGATAGTTCTCGACCGCGCGATCGGGATCGCGCAGCACCCGCTCGTACAGCTCGCCGAGCTGGAAGCGCAGCCGCACCGCTTCCTCGAGATCCTCGGCGAAGCCGAGCCGCCGCTCCAGAAGGTCGGCCAGGTCGGCCCACCGCTTGGCGCCGCGGTACAGGCTTTCCAGCGCCGCCAGGGCTTCGCGGTCCGAGGTCGCGATCTCCAGAATCTGCTCGTGCAGCGAGATGGCCTCGCCTTCGCGTTCCAGCTTTTCCTGACAGAGCGCGGCCGCGCGCGCGAGGTAGTCGCGTTTCTCGTCGAGATCGCGCGAGAGGTCGGCTCGCTTCTGATAAACCTCGAGCAGCGGTTCCCAGTCCTGCGCTTCCAGATACAGGGCCTCCAGGGCCGCCAGCGCGCGCGGATGATCGGGTGCCGCGTTGAGCACGCGCTGGTAGTACTCGCGCGCCAGCTCCACGTCGCCGAGCTTTCCGCGGGCCTGATCCGCCACCGCCAGATAGATGCGCTGCTGGGCCTCCGGATCCAGAACGTCACTTCCGACCTCGCGATACAGCTCGACCAGCTCGGCCTGCCGCCTCCGATCGGCCGCGATGCGCTCGAGCGCATCCAGAATGACCGGCAGATCGCCGCCCGCCAGCGCGCCCTTGGCCGCGCGCGCGTAGGTGTCGAACGCGCCGTCCGAGTCGCCGAGCTTCTCCTTCAGCTCGGCGGCCGCGCGCAGCCGCTGCACCTTGACCTCCTGGTCCGACACGGTTTCGGCCAGTAGCTCGTGCAGGGCCACCTGCTTGGCCAGGTCGCCGCGCGCGTGATAGATGGGCTCCAGCACCTCGGCCGCCTTGAGCTTGAGCGCCTCGTCGGCCAGTGCCCGCTCCATGCCCGCGATGGCCTTGCCGTCGGCAGGCTCGATCGCCAGGATGTCCTGCCACCTTTCGACCGCCACCTCGAGCCGCCCCAGCTTGTCCTCGGCCAGCGTGGCCAGCCGATGCATGAGCGCGAGCCGCGCCGGCTGGTCCTCGCAAAGGGTCAGCTCGCGGATCAGCACCTCTCGCAGATCGGCCCAGCGGCCGGCCGCCTCGTACAGGCGCCCCAGAGCATGCAGGGCCTGCAGGTCGTCGGGCAGCTCGTCCAGGATGGCCAGATAGCTGTCGATGGCCTCGGCGGCCACACCCAGCTCGCGCTCCTGGATCTCGGCCATGCGCCAGTACAGGTCGCGCCGTTCGCGCGCCTCGTGCGACAGGTCGACACGCCGCTTGAGGATGCCGAGCTGGTCACGCCACGAGGAGCCGGACGCATAGAGCCGCTCGAGCGCATCGAGCGCGCTCGCGTCGTCGGCCTCCTGCTCCAGAACCTCGCGGTAGGTCGCCACCGCGCCCGCAGCGTCGCCCAGCTTCTGCTCGCGGATCTGCGCCACCCGGAGCAGCAGGTCCTTGCGCGCGGCCGCATCGTCAGCCCAGCCCGCCTGCAGGAGCAAGATGTCGGTCAGATCGGTCCACGCCTCGGCGCGCTCGTACAGGGCCGCCAGCGCGGCCGCCGCCGGCTGCGCGGTCGTATGGTTTTTTGGATCCAGATCGAGCAGCCGCCGCCAGGCGCCCTGAGCCCGCGCCGGGTCGTACAGCTTTTCGTCGTAAATCCGGGCGGCGCGCTCCAGGTACTCGGCGCGCAGGGCCAGGTCGCCGGGCGGCGCCAGCCCGATGGATTCCTCCCACGCCTGCGCGACGTCGTTCCATTTCTCGAGCAGCTTACCCAGCCGCTGCACGTTGTCGCGTGCGCGCTCGTCGGCCGGATCCATGCGCAGGCCCTCGCGCCAGGTCAGAAACGCGGCCTGACGGGCGGCCAGCTTGTCTTCCTGCAGCTCCGCGATGCGCGCGGTCAGCTCGCGCGCCTGCACCGGGTTGGCAGCTTCGCGCCGCACCTGCAGAACCACGGCCAGCTTGGCCCACGCTTCGTCGTGCTCGAACAGGGGCTCCAGGACGCCGGCCACGCGCTGGCGCAGCTCGGCGCGGCCCATCAGCCGCTCGAGCACCTTGCGCGCGCCCTCGTGCCCGGGCGAGGCCGCCAGCACCTCCTCGAGCAGATCGACCGCACCCGGGAGGTCCTGCAGCTTGGTCGCGTGCAGCTCAGCGCGCTTGAAGCGGAGGGCGGCCGCTTCCTCGGGCGCGCGCGCATAAGGCAGCTCGTTCTGCAAGAGCTCATCCAGCTGGCCCCATTTCTCGCCCAGCGCGAGCACGCGCTCGAGCGCCTTGAACGAGCGCGCGTTGCCCGGATCGAGCTCCAGGACGTGCCGATACATCTCGACCGCGTGCTCCTGGTCCTCGAGCACGCCCTCGTCGAGGTCGCAGATGTCGAACAGGAGCTGCCGGCGCTGGCCCGGGTCGGCCTCGCGCTGCTGGCGCTCGAACAGCAGGGCCCGCAGATCCTGCCACTTCTCTTCCTGGCGGTAGATGCGGGCCAGCGACTGGAACGCACGCTCGCCCGCCTCGCCGGTCGCCGTGCCCGCCACCTTGGCGTAGAACTCGGCCGCCTTGTCGCTGCGGCTGAGGCGGCTGTCGTAGATGTCCGCGATCTCGGTGAAGATCTCGCGGGCCGTGTCGGGGTCGACCGCGCCCGCCGCCTGCTCGAGGCGTGCGGCCAGATCGTCCCAGCGATCGAGCGCCTCGGCCAGCTGACTGAGCATCCGGCGCAGGTCGGCCTCGCCGGGCTGCTTCTCGAGCACCCGCGCTGCGTGGTCATAGGCCTTGGCTCCATCGCCCAGCTTGCGGTAGATAGAAGCCAGGCGGCGCGACAGCGCCAGTCGCTCGCCGTCCTCGGGCGCGGCCGCGTACAGGATCTCGAGCGCCCGCGCGAGCTTCTGCGGATCGGCCTCGCGCTCGTAGAGCGGCAGAAGCAGTCGGGCGGCTTCGGCGCGATGCACCTTGTCGTCGAGCAGCCGTTCGATCGCGAGCGCCGAGCTGCGATGCCCCGGCAGCACCTGCAGCGCCTGCTTGTAGGCAGCCAGCGCGCGCGCGCGGTCGCCGAGCTGCTGCTCCAGGATCTTGCCCTGATCGGCCCACAGCGCCGCCTTGGTGTCGTCGGCGTCGGCGAGCGCGAGCTTGTCCTCGAGCACCCCGATGACCTCGGGCCATTCCTGGCGCGCGGTGTGAATGCGCTCGAGCGAGGACAGGATCTTGCTGGTCTCGCGGGCCGCGCCGGCGGAGCGCGCGGCCAGAAGCGCCTTGCGGTAGGTGGCCGCGGCGGCGGCCAGATCGCCCAGCCGCTCCTCCTCGATGAACGCGATGCGCGTGAGCAGCTCGAGCTGCTTCTGCGGCTCGCGCTCGGCGTCCGCACGGCGCCTGTAGATCTCACACAGCTCGGGCCACGCCGACTGCTGCGTGAAGATCTGCTCGAGCGCCGCCGACGCCTCGGGGTCGCTGCCGTCGCGCGCGATGACCTCTTCCCAGTACCTGCGGGCATCGACCGGGCGACCAGTCTTTTCGCGCGCGATCCGCGCGAGCCGCCGAAACACGACCACCTGCTCGGCCGGGTCGGACATGCCCTCGGCGCGCCGGGCGTACAGCGCCGACAGGTCGTCCCACGCGCCCGCTTCCTCGGCCAGCCGCTCGAGGTCCTTGACCACGACCGGGTCGTCGGAAGCCAGCTCGTAGGCCTTGGAGCACCATTGGAAGGCCAGACCCTTGGAGCCCAGCTTCTGCTCGCACAGGAGGCGGATGTCGCGCAGAAGCTCCAGCCGCTCGGGACGCCCTTTTTCGTGGCCCAGCAGGATCTCGTAGGTGGCCAAAAGGCGCGCCCACTTTTCGGTCGATTGATAGATGGGCACCAGAGCGCGCGCGGCCGAAAGGTTGCCGGGCTCGAGGGCCAGGATGCGCTCGTAGGATTTGACCGCGCGCTCGGGCCGGCCCAGCTTGTCGATGTAGATCTCGGCGATGCGGCCGAGCAGCCGGATGCGGCCCGGCGTGTCGGTCGAACGGTCGACCACTGCCAAAAGCGCCTCGGCCAGCTCCTCCCACTGCCCGGTTTCCGCGTACAGTCGCTCGAGCTGGGAGAAATCGCCCTGCTGCGCGAACAGCTCGCGCAGCGTGCGCTGGGCTTTGGCGTGCCCGGGCTGGAGCTGCAGGATCTCGCGATACACGTCGGCGGCCCGCGCCTGCGCGCCCAGCCGCTCGACCAGGAGAACGCCCGCGCGCTCGAGCATGGCAACCCGCGCCGCCGGCTCGCGCGCCGCCGCCGCCTGCCGCCTGAGCACCTCGCACAAGGCGGGCCAGCGCTTGTCGCGCTCGTAGAGCTGGGTCAGCGCAGCCAGGGCTTCCGGATCATGCTCGTCCAGCTCCAGGACCTGGTTCCACAGCCCCACCGCCTCGCGCGCGTCGCCCAGCCGCTCGGCGGCCAGGCGCGCCATCTGGGCCAGCCGCGCGCGCCGCTCGCTGCCGGCCAGACGCGGCAGCTCGCGCCGGTCCAGATCCAGGAGCGCCTTCCAGGAGCGCCGGCGCGCATAGATGTCGCGCAGGGACGTGATGGTTTGCGCGTCCTCGGGCTCGAGCACCAGGATCTCCTCGAGCGGCCGGACGGCCTGGTTGGCATTGGCGAACTTTTCCAGCCACAGCTGGGCCACCCGCCGCAGGAGCGCGACCTTGTGCGCGCGATCGCCGGCCGCGTCGGCGCGCTTCTGCAAAACCGCGATGAGATCGTTCCAGCGCCCGAGCGCCTCGTACTTGTCGGCCAGCGCGCCCAGCGCGCCCTCGTGATCGGGCCGCAGCGCCAGGATGTTCTGGTAGGTGCCGACCACCATCGCGTCCAGGCCCAGCTTGTCCCGGTAGATCTCGGCCACCTCGAGGTGCAGCGTGATCTTGGCGTCGACCTGGGCGGCCGGCAGGGCCTCGATCTCGTCCTTGAGCAGCTCGAGCAGCGCGTTCCACTTCTCGGTTTTGCGATAGAGCCGCCGCAGCGCCGCCGCCGCCTCCTCGTGCTTCGGATCCATCCGCAGCACGACTTTCCATAGATCGATGGCTTTCTCGGTCGCGCCCGCCTCGTTTTCGGCCGCCCGCGCCATCTCCATGGCCAGCGCCAGGCGCCGCCCGGGATCCGATTCCACCTTGGCCGCCGCCTGCAGCACGGCCAAAAGCTTCTGCGCCTCGCCCCGCGCCCCAAAGAAGGCCCGGAAGAACTCGAGCGCGCTCTTGTGGGCCGGATCGGCTTTGCGCACGCGCCGGAAAAACGGCTCGGCGCTCTCCATATCCTGCAGCTTCCTCCAGTACAGCATGCCGATCTGCAGATACAGGGCCAGCTCGTGCTCGCCGCGCGGACGCGCCTTGAGCGCGGTCTCGTACACCTTGACCAGAGCCGCCCAGTCGCCGGCCTCGGTGAGCTGGTCGACCAGCACCCGCAGCGCGCGCGGGTTGGCCGGGTCGACGGTCAGAACCTTCTTCCAGGCCTCCAGCGTGCGCGCCTGCTCGACGCCGCGCCGCTCCGAGAGCTCGGCCAGCGCGACCAGGACCTGCGCCCGTTCATCCTTGGTCTGCGCCGACTCGGCGCGTGACTTGAGCAGCGCCTCCAGCTCGTCCCAGGCCGCGCGCGCGCGCAGCCGCCGCTCCAGGTGCGCGCTCGCCTTGCGGTTGCGCGCATCCAGCTCCAGGGCCTTGCGCAGAAGGCCCTCCCCTTCCAGGGCCTGGGGCGCATATTTCAGGTACAGCTCGGCCGCCGACAGATAGAGAGTGGTGGCGAGCTGGCGGTCCTGCGCGCCCTTGGCCTCGCCCAGGTACCGGGCCGCAATGGCCTCCCAGTTTTCGCGCAAAAGAGACAGATGCGACAGCACCTCCTGGGCGGCCGCGTCATCGGGCCGCAGCTCGAGCACCTTCTGGAAGCATCCGATGGCCTCCTGCTCGCGCAAAAGCTCGTCCGACAGCACCCGCCCCTTTTCGTAGAGAAGGTCGGCCCGCCGGGCCGTTTCGCCGGTCCAGCCCAGCTCCAGATCGAGCAGGCGCGCCACCAGCTCCCAGTCGGAGCGCTCGCGATGGACCCGCCGGGCGTTGCTCAAGGCCCGTCCTGCGGCCTCCAGAGAAAGCCCATTGTCTTCCTTGACCTTGGGGGCCAGCGCCTCCAGTGCCGCCAGGGCCCGCTCGTTATCCGGCTCGGTTTCCAGGATTGCTAGATAGCTCTGGAGCTCAGCCTTCATGGCCATCCCCTGTCAGGGTTTCTCAAGTGGCGAGACCCCTGATGATAGCTGAAGCGCTGCGCCGAGTTCAACGGCGGATTGACCCAAGACGCGCGGCGTGGCATCCAAAGACGGAGTGCCCGCCTCGCCCATGCCCCGGATCGGCGCGTACCTTCGCCCGTACAAGCTGCTGCTGGCAGGCGGAACCGCGTGCCTGCTCCTGACCAACCTGGCCGCGGTCGGCGTGCCCTGGGCGCTCCAGCGCGGGATCGACGCGCTGCGCCAACCCAACGCGCTTGCGGACGCACGCACGGCCGCCCTCCTCATCGCCGCCTTTGCGCTCGCCCAGGCGGTCATTCGCATTGTTTCGCGCGTCACCGTGTTCAACGCCGGCCGCAACGTCGAGTACGACCTGCGCGGCCAGCTGCTCGACAAGCTGCTTTCCCTGCCCCCCTCGTACTACCGCACGCACCCGACCGGCGACCTCATGTCGCGCCTGACCAACGATCTGGCGGCGGTGCGCGTAATGTTCGGCTTCGGCATCCTCAACGTGGTCAATACGCTGTTCATCTACAGCCTGGTCCTGTGGCGGATGGTCGCGCTCGACGGGCGGCTCACGCTGCTTTCGCTTCTGCCCTATCCCACCTTGATTCTGGCCGGGCGCGCGTTCGGGCGCGTGATGTTTGCGCAGAGTCGCGCGGTCATGGAGCACCTGGGCACGATGTCGACCGCGGCCCAGGAGGACTTTTCGGGCATCGCGATGATCAAGCACTACGCGCTCGAGGACGTGCGCGGCAAGAACTTCGAGCGCCTGTGCGCCCAGTTCGTGGCCAAGAACATGAAGCTCGTGCGCACGCGCGGCGTGATGTGGCCGATCATGGGCCTTTTGTCCGCGCTGGGCACGCTCATCGTGCTGTGGGCGGGCGGTCGCGCGGTCATTGTGGGCCGGCTGACCCTGGGCCAGTTCGCGGCCTTCAACATGTACCTGGTGCAGCTGGCCTGGCCGACCCTGGCCTTCGGCTTCATCATCACGGTGCTGCAGCGCGGTCTGGCGTCCTGGGAGCGGCTGCGCGAGATCCTGACTGCCGAGGTCACCCTGCACGACGGCACCGGCGACGGGATTGCGCATGCAGACGTGCGCGGCGCCATGGAGACGCGCAACCTGACCCTCGAGCTGGGCGGCACCAAGGTTTTGGATGGGGTGTCGATCAAGGTGCCGGCCGGCTCCACGCTCGCCATCGTGGGCCGCACCGGTTGCGGTAAATCGACGCTGGCCGAGGCCCTGGCGCGTCTTACCGAGGTTCCCGACGGCACCGTGTTCCTGGACGGCCGCGACGTCAACACGCTGCCGCTCGACGCGGTGCGCGGGGCGGTCGGCTATGCGCCCCAGGAAGCCTTCCTGTTTTCGACCACCATTCGCGAGAACATCGAGCTCGGGCAGCGCTCGGCCGATGGGCAGCGCTGGGAGCTGGCGCAGCTCATCGGGGCGGCCGGCCTGACGCGCGACATCGCGGGCTTTCCGGCCGGAGTCGAGACCGTGGTGGGCGAGCGCGGCATCACGCTTTCGGGCGGACAGCGGCAGCGGGTCGCGCTGGCGCGCGCGCTCGCCACGGCCCCGCGCGTGCTCATCCTGGACGATTCGCTGTCCTCGGTCGATGCGGAGACCGAGCGGGAGATTCTGACCGGCCTGCGCCGCATGCTGGCCGGCCGCACGGCGGTCATCATCTCGCACCGGGTGGCGGCGGTGCAGCACGCCGATCAGATCCTGGTGCTGGAAGAGGGCCGGATCGCCGAGCAGGGCCGCCACGCCGAGCTGGTGGCGCGTGGCGGCATCTACGCCGAGCTGTACCAGCGCCAGCTTCTGGCTGAAGAAATCGAGCAGGCCCCGGCGGTGGCGGTGCAACAGTGAGCGAGCAAGAGGAAATCCTCGGCAAAGCCTACGACGCCCGCCTCCTGCGTCGGATCTGGGGCTACGTCAAGCGTTACCCGGGACTGTTCCTGGGCAGCCTGCTCCTTCTGCCCATCGTGATGGTGTTCGACCTCCTGCAGCCCAAGATCCTGCAGCTTGCGATCGACCGCGCGATTGCGACCGGCGACCTTCACAAGCTGCCGCTCCTGGCGCTGGCCTTCCTGGGCGCGCTCCTGGGCCAGCACACGGCCGGCTTCTTCCAGCTGTACTGCCTGCAGCTTCTGGGTCAGCAGACTACGAACGATCTGCGGCGCGACCTGTACCGGCACCTGCTGTCGCTGCGCATGGCTTTTTTCGATCACACCCCGGTGGGCCGGCTCATGACGCGGGTGTCGTCGGACGTCGAGGCCATCAACGAGGCCTTCTCGGCCGGCCTGGTCACCATCGTGGCCGACTTCGTGCGCCTGGCCGCCATTCTGGTCATCCTGTTCCGCATCGACTTCAAGCTGACGCTGGTCGCGCTGGCCGCAGCGCCCGTGCTGCTGGCGGTGGCTGCCCTCGCGCGCCACTACGTGCGCGATGCGTTTCGGGAGCTGCGGGCCCGCCTGGCCGCGCTCAACACGTTTCTGCAAGAGCATGTGACCGGCATGAAGATCGTTCAGATGCTGGGCCGACAGCGCGACGTGGCGGCCCGCTTCGACGAGCGCAACCGCGGCTTCCGCGACGCCAACCTGCGCGCCATCAAGGCCGACTCGGTCTTGTTTGCGGTGGTCGAGATGGTGGGCTCGTTCGCGGTGGCGGCGCTGCTGCTGGGCGCGGCCGGTCGGATTGCCAGCGGCACCCTGACCGTGGGCGTTCTGGTCGCGTTCATCCAATACATCGACCGCTTCTTCATGCCGATCCGCGATCTGTCGACCAAGTACACCATCATGCAGTCGGCGATGGCAGCGGCCGAGCGCATCTTCGGTCTGCTCGACGTGAAGGAGCTGGACGCCCGGCGCGTGGAAGGCATCGCGCCGGCGCCGGTGGCGCAGCCGGTCGCGGCGGTCGAGCTCGAGCACGTCCGCTTCGGCTACAAGCCCGACGAGCCCGTGCTGGTCGACGCCTCCATGCGGGTTGCAACCGGCGAAACCGTGGCCGTCATCGGCTCGACCGGAGCCGGCAAGTCGACCCTCATCAAGCTTCTGGCGCGCCTGTACGAGATCGACGGCGGGCGCATCCTGGTCGGGGGCGTGGACGTGCGCGCGCTCGAGCCCAACGATCTCCGGCGGCGCATCGTGGTAATCCCGCAGGATGTGTTCCTGTTTCAAGGCACGCTGGAGGAGAACCTTTCGCTGGGCCTGCCCGCGCAGGCGCGGCCGCGGCTCGAGGACGCGGTCCGGCGCATGGGCGCCGAGCGGCTGCTTCACCGCGCGGGCGGCTGGGCGCACAAGCTGTCCGAGCGCGGCGCCAACTTCTCGTCGGGCGAAAAGCAGTTGCTCGCGCTGGCGCGCGCGCTGGCGCGCGACCCCGAGATCCTGATCCTCGACGAGGCCACCGCCAGCGTGGATCCCGACACCGAGCGCCTGGTCGAGCGTGGCATCGAGGAGCTCTCGCGCGGCCGCACCAGCATCGTGATTGCGCACCGGCTGTCGACCCTGACCCGGGCCGATCGGATCGTTGTGCTACACAAGGGTCGCGTGGCCGAGCAGGGCACGCACGCCGAGCTGATGTCACACCAGGGCCTGTACGCCAAGCTCTACAAGCTCCACGTGACGGCCGCTTCCGCCGCGGCGCCGGCCGCCCCCGCCCCCGCGTAACCCAACTCGGGCGCGGCTCTGGCGCGGCCTCTCGCGTGCGCTAGACTGCTTGCGTGGCTCGGCTCTCCGAGAGGCTCCCGGTCAACGTGGACGGCGAATTCTTTGTCGACCAGAGCTGCATCGACTGCGAGACCTGCCGGCAGCTCGCACCGGCCTCGTTCGCGCGCTCGCCCGCGCACGGCCAGTCGTTCGTGTTCAGACAGCCGACCGGCGAAGCCGAGCACACCCTCGCGCTGGCGGCCCTGGTGGCCTGCCCGACCAGCTCCATCGGCACCGTGCACAAGCTCGACGTGACGCCGGGCGTGCGCGCCTTCCCGCAACCGATCGCCGACGGCGTCTACTACTGCGGGTTCGCGGCCGAGGCTTCCTTCGGCGCCTCCTGCTATCTCATCCGCCGGCCGGGCGGCAACGTGCTGGTCGACTCGCCGCGGGCCGCGCGCCCGCTCATGCGGCGGCTCGAGGAGCTGGGCGGCGTTTTAACCATGTTCCTCACCCACCGCGACGACGTGGCCGATCACGCCGAGTTTCATAAGCGATTCGGCTGCGCGCGCATGCTGCATGAGGACGATGTCAGCGCGGCCACGCGCGGCCTCGAGCGGACCCCGGGCGGCAGCGAGCCGATCGCACTGGCCGATGATCTGCTGGTCATCCCGGTGCCCGGCCACACCCGCGGCTCCTGCGCCCTCCTGTATCGCGAGCGCTTTCTGTTCAGCGGCGACCATCTGTGGGGCGACGAGGATGACGGCCACCTGGCCGCCTCGCGCTCGGTGTGCTGGTACTCGTGGCGCGAGCAGGTGCGCTCGGTCGAAAAGCTGCTGGCGCATCGATTCGAGTGGGTGCTGCCCGGTCATGGGCGGCCCTTCAAGGCCGCCTCGCCGGCCGCCATGCGCGCCGAGCTTTCGCGGCTGCTCGATCGGATGCGCGCCCGCTCATCCTGACGTGTGCGATAACTCCCACACACGACTTCGTTTGCTCGCTTACCAGTACGCGCGTTAAACTATGGACGGCGCCAATGCCGGGCTCCTGGGATCAGACTGTCCTCGTGGTCGACGATGATGCGCCCACGCTGGCCTTTTTGCGCCAGCAGTTCGAGTCGCGCTACCAGATGCTGTGCGTCGAGTCGGCCGAGCGCGCGCTCGAGATCCTGCGCACGCAGCCGGTCGACGTGCTCCTGACCGACCAGCGCCTGCCCGGCCTCAGCGGCCTCGAGCTGGTGACGCGGGCGCGCGAGCACCAGCCCGATCTGGTCGCGATCGTGCTGTCGGCCTACGCCGAGCCCGAGGATCTGCTGGCCGCGATCAACGAGGGCCGCGTATATCGGTACGTGCGCAAGCCGGCTCACCCGGCCGAGCTGGCCATGACCATCCACAACGGCCTCGAGGCGGCCGGCCTGCGCAAAGAGCGCGACTCGCTGCTCGAAAGGCTGCAGCGGCGCCTCGATGCGCTCTCGATCCTGTACGAGGTGTCGGCGGAGGCGGCGGCTCCGCGCAGCTACGCGCAGCTGGTCGACACGCTGACCCGCGCGCTCAACCGGGTGGTGCGCTTCGACGTCGCGGCCTCGCTGATCGCCAAGGACGTCTCGCGCGCCGCCATGCACGTGCACGCGCCCTCCGCGTGCGACGAGGACACGCTGCTCTACGTGCGCGACCGGACCGTCGAGCTCCTGTCCACGCTGACCGGCCAGGAGGTCGGGGAGGCCGACCTCCTGCTCGACATCACGGGCGAGCGGGTGCAGGAAGGCCCGGTCGCCGCACCGCGCAAGCTGCTCTCGTCCACGCACATTCCGCTGGTGGTGGACGCGCGCGTGGTCGGGGTCATCTATCTGGCCGCGTTCCGCGAGTACGCCTTCTCGCCCGACGACGAAAAGCTGCTCTACGTTCTGGCCAACCAGACCTCGGAGGCCGTGCGGCGCCTGGAGACGCGCATCCTCGAGGAGCGCCGCAAGATGGCTCTTATGGTCGAGTCGATGGCCGACGGCGTCATCATGACCGACGAATCGGGCGAGGTGTGCCTGTGCAACCCGGCCGCGCGGCGCATGCTCGACATCGAGCCCCACATCGCGGTCACGACCAAGTACCTCAAGGAGCGCCTGGGCTTCTATCCGTTCGATCTGGTGCGCGGGCAGGCCGCCAAGAGCGCGGGCGAGGCCGCGCTGTACGTGCGCGAGGAGGTCCGCATCGCCGGCAAGGTTCTGCACTCGATCGTCTCGCCGGTGCGCTCGGGCGAGGGCACGGTGGGCGTGGTGGTGGTGCTGCGCGACATCACCGAGCGCACCGAGCTCGAGCAGCGCAAAGAGGAGTTCATCAGCATCGTCTCGCACGAGCTGCGTACGCCCCTGACCTCGATCACGGGCGCGCTCGACATCGTGCTCAACAACTACCCGCAGGCGGTGGGCGAGAAGCCGCGCCGCTACGTGCAGATGGCGCGCGAAGGCTGCGCCCGTCTGGGCGCCATCGTCGATGATCTGCTCGACGTGGCCAAGTTCGAGCGCGGCAAGGTGCCTCTGCGGCCGGCCCCGCTGTCGTTCGATGCGCTGGCGCACGACGCGGTCGAAAAATTCCGCCCGGCCGCCGAGGCCAAGCACATCGCGCTCGAGCTCAAGGTCGCCCAGCAAAGCCTGCGCATGGTGGCCGATGGCGACCGACTGACCCAGGTCTTGAACAACCTGCTCTCGAACGCGCTCAAGTTCACGCCCGAGGGCGGGCGCGTGGAGGTGGAGGTGTTCGGCCCGCAAGCCGCCAGCACGCACGTGGGGCTTTCGATCTGGAACAACGGCGAGCCCATCCCCGAGGACTCGCACGAGCGCGTCTTCGACAAATTCGAGACCGCCCAGAAGAGCCCGTCGCGGCGCGTGGGCGGTACCGGTCTGGGCCTGGCCATCTCGCGCGGCATCGTGGAAGCCCACGGCGGCCGCATCTGGGTGGAGCCTTCGCCCGAGGGCGCGCGCTTCGTGGTGATTCTCCCGGTCTCGCCGCCCGAGGAAACCACGCCCGCCGGGAGTGGCGGCAGCGCTCCCACCCAGGGTGCGCATCTGGCCCTCGTGGTGTCGGATCGATCGCACATGGCCTACCTGCTCAAGGGCCTGCTTTCGTCGAGCGGCCGGCGCGTACACATCGCTCAGGCGGCCGACGATGGCCTCGCGTTCGCGCGCGAGAAGCGGCCCGAGCTGATCGTGCTCGACATGGAGCTTCAGGGCGGCGTCGCGGTGGCGCTCAGCGAGATCCTCAAGCACGACCCCGAAACCAAGAGCGTCCCGCTGCTCGCGATCGGCACTCGGCGGCTGCTCGACCGCACGCCCACGCGCCAGCCCGACGGCGCGCTGCACACGCCGCTCGACGGCGAAACCTTCGTGGCCTACTGCGAGAAGCTGACCGCCGAGCGCGGGACCGAAGCACCCGCGCGCATCCTGGTGTGCGACGACGATCCGCACATCCGCGTGATCTGCCGCGAGGTGCTGGAGCGGGCCGGCTATCAGGTCGAGGAGGCTCCCGACGGACAGGCCGCGCTGGAGGCAATCGCGCGCGCGCTGCCCGACCTCCTGGTCCTCGATGTCATGATGCCCGAGCTCGATGGCTATCAGGTGCTCAGACGGCTCAAGTCCGAGCAGGCGACCGCCGAGTTGCCGGTCATCTTCCTGTCCGCGCGCGGGCAGACCGCCGACAAGGTGCGCGCGTTCAAAATTGGCGCCGAGGATTATCTGGTCAAGCCCTTCGATCATCCCGAGCTGGTCATGCGGGTGGCCAAGGCACTCGAGCGGCGCGCGCGCGAAGCATCGGCGTCGCCGACCACACGCCTGCCCGGCTCGGCGGTCATCGAATCCGAGACCGACAAGCGCCTGGCCGCGCGCGGCGACTTCGCGTTCGTCTACGTCGACCTCGACAATCTGAAGTCGTTCAACGACTACTACGGTTACGCCAAGGCCGACGGCGTCATCCGCCAGACCGGCGACATCCTGCGCGAGGTCGTGCTGCGCGAGGGCAACCCGAGCGACTTCGTGGGCCACATCGCAGGCGACGACTTCGTCGTCATCACGACCAGCGATCGGGTGGACCGCGTGTGCCAGACTCTGATCGAGACCTTCGATCGGTTGATCCCGCTCTACTACAACCGGGTCGACCGCGAACGGGGCTACATCGAAACCGCCGACCGCTACGGCACCTTGCGCCAGTTCCCGATCATGACGGTCAGCGTGGCCGCGCTGACCTCGCACAACGTGGCGGCGCGCGACTCGGCCGAGCTGGCCACGCTGGCGGCCGAGGAGAAGCGGCTGGCCAAGGCGCTGGCCGGCAGCTCGTACGTGCGCGACGGCACGCCGCTGTGGCCGCCCACCGCGGCGCGGGCCCACCGATCGAGCCAGTAGGCGGCCGCCGCGCCCGGCGCTGACCGCCAGCTTGAATCGGGGCGCTGGCCGGCGCTACCGTGGCGGCAGGGTTTTCCGGGTCCCCCGCGGCAACAGAGTCTGCTGCACCTCGACCAGAAACGAGCACTCGGCGTCGCCGCGCCGCATGCAGGTTTCTTCGATGTGCCGCACCGGCGTCTGGTAGTGGGTGCCGGTGCCGTCGAGCAGACCGGCCAGCAGCGGACACAGGTTGCGCTGCGATCGATACGAGATGCGCAGCCGGCCCGCGCCCAGATCCTTGACCTTGAGCTGGGGCGGCGCCGCGCCCGGCATCATCTCGCGCACGCGCGAGTGGACCGTTTCCTCGAGCTGCATCAGGAACCGGCGCGCGCCCTCGGGCGGGAAATAGGTCGGATGCAGCTCGTAGAAGGTCTGCAGCGCGTGCGCGCCAAACTCACGCAGGAGCTGCTCGGCCGGCTTGCGCGTCCGCGCAACGCCACCCTCGATCAGCTCGAAGAGGATCGGATCCGGATAGACCTGGCGCGCCTGGATGCGCTGGTGCTTTGCAAACACCTCGTCAGCTAGACTCTCGCCGAAGCGATCCGCCAGAAAGCGCCGGTATGCGACCAAAAGCAGCCCGTGCAAACCCACCCCCGACCAGAGCGCATCGTAGCACAGCCGGACGCGATTCACCGAGCCGAAAAATGTCAGGTCAGGACGCGGCGTTTCACATGATACCGCTCGGTGTCGTAGAAGCGTGACACGTCGACCAGGTTGAGCGCGCGCACCGCGTCGGCCAGCGCAACCAGCGAGATCTCGCACGCGGGCGCGATGCCGCGCGCTGACACCATGGTGCCGAATGCTCCCCTGAGCGCCGCCTCCACGGCGGCGGTGCCGAACAGATGACCCATCAGGCGATCGGTGGTCGAGGGCGGCCCGCCCCGCTGCGGGTGACCCAGCGCAACCGCACGCGCGTCCCAGTGCGTGTCGCGCCGGATGCGCTCGGCCAGCCAGGCGCCCACGCCGCCCAGGCGCGCGTGGCCGAAGTCGTCGATCTTGGTCTCGACCGTGATGAGGTCGCTGCCGGCCGGCGTGGCGCCCTCGGCCACCACCACCACCGCGTAGCGCGGGTGGCGCCGATCCTTCTGGCCTTGCGACAGCCTTTCGTCGATGAGCCGGTACAGGTGTGCGAGCGAGAACGGATGCTCGGGGATCAGGATGGCATACGCGCCCCCGGCCAGGCCCGACCAGAGCGCGAGATGGCCCGCGTGCCGGCCCATCACCTCCACGATCTGCACCCAGTGATGCGAGCCCGCGGGCGTGCGCGAGCGCTCGATGATGTCGGCGCACGTGCGCAGCGAGGTATCGAACCCGAGCGTGTAGTCGGTCGCGCCCAGATCCTTGTCAATGGTCTTGGGGATGCCGATGAGGGGCGCGCCCAGCGCCGCCAGCTTGGCGGCCACGCCCAAGGTATCCTCGCCCCCAATCGGAACCAGCGCGTCGAGCTGCAGCCGCTCGCGCAGGTTGCGAAGCACCTCGGCCGAGCGATCCACGGGCGCCCCCGGGCTGGCGCCGCTGGCCTTGAATGGGTTGGTGCGCGAGCTGCCCAGGTTGGTCCCGCCGTCGCGGTCCCAGGTCCGCACCACGAACGGATCGAGCGGGCACACCTCGTGCACGCATTCGTCGAGCAGGCCCTGCCAGCCGTCGTAGATGCCGACTGCTTCGAGGCCGGCCTCGGCCGCCCGCAGCACGACCGCGCGGATGGCCGGGTTCAGCCCGGGCGCGTCGCCGCCTCCCGTCAGCACACCGATTCGCTTCATGCGGCTTCTCTCCTTGGATGATCAGCCGAGATAGCCCTGCTTGGCCAGATACTCGCCCACCAGGATCGCGCCCCGGGCAGCGCCCATCTTGGTGTTGTGCGAGACCAGGACGTACTTCAGGCCATGCTCGAGCGCCGGATCGAGACGCAGTCGGCCCACCGAGGTCGCCATGCCCTGCTCGGCGTCCCGATCGAGCCGCGGCTGGGGGCGGAACGGGTCGTCGTGCACCACGATCAGGCGGCGCGGCGCCGAGGGCAGCCCGAGCGCAAGGAACTCGGCGCCCCACTCGCGCAGACTGGCTTTCACCTGGTCGATCGAGGCCGCGCGCGCAAGGCTCACGAACACGGCTTCGGTGTGCCCCTCGAGCACCGGCACCCGGGTGCAGGTGGCCGAGATCGGAAAGGCGGCCGGCTCGATGGCGTGGCCGTGAAGGCGCCCCAGGATCTTCTGGGTTTCGCGCTGCACCTTGTCCTCTTCCTTGGCGATGTAGGGCACGACGTTGTCGATGATGTCGAGCCCCATCACGCCCGGTGAGCGGCCCGCGCCCGAAACCGATTGCAGCGAGGTCATGAGCACGCTGCGCACACCGTAGGCCTGGTGGAGCGGGGCCAGCGACATGGCGAGGCCCGTGGTCGTGCAGTTGGGGCCCGGCGTGATGAAGCCCTTCCAGCCCCGCCGCTTGCGCTGTACGTCGATGAGCGGTGCATGCGCCATGTTCACGCCCGGGATGAAAACCGGCACGTCGTCGTCGTACCGGAACGCGCTCGCGGTCGACAGGACCGGCACTTTTTCGGCCAGTCGCGGCTCGATCTCACGCGCGGCGTCGCTTTCGACCGCGCAGAAAGCCGCGCCCAGGCCCTCGGGATCCAGCTGGGCGGCGTCCTCGACGGGCAGCTCCGCGAACGCGCGCGGCAAAGGCTCCGACACATACCAGCGCGAGGCCCCCGACGAATCGCGAATGGCGTCGCCGTAGCGTTTGCCTGCCGAGCGCTCGGAGGCCGCCAGGCGAGCCACCTGGAACAGCGGGTGGTCGGCGAGCGCGGCCAGAAACTGCTGCCCGGCCAGCCCGGTGGCCCCGACGACGCAAACAGGGATGCGACTCATCAGCGGTTACATACCCGAGCCCTTGGGGGGCGTCAAATCTGGGTCGGCAGCGCGCGCGCCGCTTCGGCGTAGGCATCGAAGGTTTTCTGATCAAACAGGACGAATCGGACCGTGCGAACGTGCTGCCCCCGCGCGAGCGCCTGCCGAACCGTCTCCAGCGCAATCCGCGCGGCCTCGGCCACCGGATAGCCGTAGATGCCGGTCGAGATGGACGGGAAGGAAACGCTTTCCAATTTCAGCTCCTGGGCCCGCTGCATCGACTCCTGATAAGCGCTGGCGAGCGTGGCCGGCTCGTCGTGCTGGCCGTCGCGATAGCGTGGTCCGACCGCGTGAATCACGTAGCGGACCGCCAGCTTGCCGCCGCCCGTGACCATGGCGCCGCCGGAGGGCAGCCGGCCGTGCGCCGCCACCCAATCTTCGCAGTCGCGAAGGATGCCGGGGCCGCCCGCTCGGTGAATCGCGCCGTCCACGCCGCCGCCGCCCATGAGCGACGAGTTGGCCGCATTGACGATGGCATCGGTGCGCTCGCGCGTGATGTCGCCCTGCGCGAGCTCGATGTGCTTGCCACTTCTGACCTCGATTTTCATGGGGAAGCCTCCTTGCGCTGCCGGGCCGCCTCGTACAGCAGCACCGCACCCGCCGCCGCCGCGCTGAGTGATCCCACCTGGCCCAGCGTCGGGATGCGCACCGAAAGGTCACAGATTTTTCGCACCAGGCGGCGCAGGCCGGTGCTCTCGGAACCGATCACGAGCGCGGTGGGTGTGCGGAAATCGACCTGCCAGGGCAGCGGTGCCTCGGCGCCGCCGGCTACCGCACCCACGATCCAGAGCCCGCGCTCCTTGAGCTCCTCGAGCGTGCGCGCCAGATTGGTCACGCTTGCGATTTTCGTGTGCTCGCTGGCGCCCGCCGATGCGCGCACCACGGCCGGCGTCACCTGGGCGGCCCGATCCTTGGGCACAATCACACCGCCGGCACCCAGCATGTGCGCCGAGCGCACGAGCGCCCCCAGGTTCTGCGGATCGGTCACACTGTCAAGCGCCAGCACCAGCGGCGGCGTCACCGCAGCCACCACGGCTTCGACGGTGGCATAGGGATACTCGCCCACCACCGCGATCGCGCCCTGGTGGCGCACGCCGGGACCGGCCAGAGCATCGAGCTCGGGCCGCGTGCGCCGCTCGCACGGGACGCCCAGCGTGCGCGCCTGCTTCTCGACCGCGTCCTCGCTGGTGTACACGGCCGAAACCTCGCGCCGCCGCGCGGCCAGCGCCTCCAGCACCGGATGCACTCCGTAGAGCAGCCGCGACATGTCAGGCTGCGTCGATCTCGGCCGCAATCGCGCGCGCGGCCGCAGCCGGATCGGCGGCGTCGCGGATGGGCCGGCCGCACACCACATAGTCGGCACCGGCGCGCACGGCCTCGGCCGGGGACGCCACCCGCTTTTGATCGCCCGCCGCCGCGCCCGCCGGCCGCACGCCTGGGGTCACGATCAGAAACGGCGGCGGCAGAAGGCTGCGCAGCGCGGCCACCTCGGGCGGCGCTGCCACCACGCCGTCGCAGCCCGCCTCGGCCGCCAGCTGGGCGCGCCGCCAGGCCAGCTCGGCCGGTGTGCCGGTGGCCCCGATGTCGGCCAGGTCGCGCGCGTCCAGGCTGGTCAGCACCGTCACGCCAAGCACCTTCATGCCGTGCGCGTGCGCGACCTCGACCGCGCGCGCCATCATCGCGCGCCCGCCGCCCGCGTGCACGGTCAGCATCTCGGCACCGGTTGCCGTCGTGGCCGCGACCGCGCGCGCCACCGTCTCCGGGATGTCGTCCAGCTTCAGATCCAGGAACACGCGCCCGTAGCGCCGCACCGCCGCCGCCGCCCGCGGGCCCTCGGCCGCAAAAAGCTCGAGCCCGACCTTGTAAAACCCCACCGCCTCGCCCACCTGCTCGATCAAGCGCACCGCCTCGCCGAGCGACGGCACGTCGAGCGCAAGGATGAGCCGCTCGCGTCCGCTCATGCCGCCGCCAGCTCCGCGCGCACGCGCTCGGCCACCTTGCGCACCGCATCCGCACGCGCGACCCGCTCGGCCTCCGGGGCGCGCCGGTGCTTGAGCTCGACCGCGCCCTCGGCGAGCGCTTTCTTGCCCACGGTCACGCGCAGCGGGATGCCGATCAGGTCGGCATCCTTGAACTTGGGCCCCATCCGCTGGTCGCGGTCGTCGTACAAAACCTCCACGCCCGCGCGCTCGAGCCCGGCATGAATCTCGTCGGCGGCGGCCACGCATTCGGGGACCGCCTGGTCGACCACGATCTCGACCTGGAACGGTGCCAGCGCCATCGGCCAGATGATCCCGCTGGCATCGTGGTTCTGCTCGATGGCGGCGGCCGCGATCCGGGTCACACCGATGCCGTAGCAGCCCATCACCATCGGCTTCTCGGCCCCGCGCTCGTCGAGAAACGTGCAGCGCATGGGTGCCGAGTACTTTTCGCCCAGGAAGAACACGTGGCCGACCTCGATTCCGCGGTAGCCCTTGTAGGTGCCGCCCTGGCAGCGCGCGCACGGATCGCCGGGTGCAGCCATGCGCAGATCTTCGAACGCAGTGGTCCGGAAGTCGCGCCCCACGTTGACGTTGCGAAAGTGCGCGTCGGCCTGGTTGGCGCCCACCACGAAGTTGGCCAGGTTGCGCACCTCGAGATCCGCGTAGATGGGCAGTGAAAGCCCGATCGGCCCCGCGAACCCGACCGGGGCCTGTGTCGCCGTCTCCACGTCGGAATCACCGGCCGCGAAGATCTCGCGGCTGCCCAGAAGCTTCTTCAGCTTGAGCTCGTTGACGCTGTGATCGCCCCGCACCAGCACCGCGACCAGCGTGCCGTCGGCCACGTAGATGAGCGTCTTGACCAGCTGCGCAGCTGGCACGCCCAGAAAGGCCGACACTTCCTCGATGGTGCGGCGGCCCGGCGTGGCCACCTTCTCGAGCGCGCCGAACTTGCGCTCGGGCTTGGTCGCCTCCTCGCGCGCCAGCTCGGCCTGCTCGACGTTGGCCGCATACTCGCAGTTGTCGCAGGCCACGATCGCATCCTCACCGCTTTCGGCCAGCACCTGAAACTCGTGCGAAAGCGAGCCTCCGATGGCTCCGGTATCGGCTTCGACCGGCCGGAACTCGAGCCCGCAGCGCGCGAAGATGCGTCCGTAGGCGTCGTACATGGCCTGGTACGACTGTTTGGCGGCCGCCTCGCTGACGTCGAACGAGTAGGCATCCTTCATGATGAACTCGCGCCCACGCAAAAGGCCGGCGCGCGGCCGCATCTCATCGCGAAACTTGCTCTGGATCTGGTAGAGATTGAGCGGCAGCTGGCGATAGCTGCGCACGTCGCGTCGCACCAGGTCGACGATCACTTCCTCGTGCGTGGGCCCGATGCAGAAGTGGGCGCCCTTGCGATCCTGGAGGCGCAGGAGCTCGGGCCCATAGGCATCCCAGCGCCCCGATTCCTGCCACAGCTCGGCCGGCACCGCAGCCGGCATCAGCAGCTCGAGCGCGCCCGCGCGGTTCATCTCCTCGCGAATGATGTTTTCGATTTTCGCCAGCACACGCCAGCCGAGCGGCAGGAAGCTGTAGATCCCGGCCGCCAGCTTGCGCATGTAGCCGCCCCGGATGAGCAGGCCATGCGACACCCCCTGCGCCTCCGCGGGCGGCTCTTTCAAGGTGGGGATGTAGGAGCGCGAAAAGCGCATGCCGGGCTTATATCGCGCCCGCGGCAGTCGCGCCAGCGGAGCCGCTTGCACTTTTGACCTCGGCTGGAGATGATCCGCGCGGGGTGCTGCTCTTGACTCTCTTCAAACGCCACTGAAAGGACGCGCATCGCATGTACTGTCCCAAATGCGGCAGCCCAAACGACGACCAGTCCAAGCATTGCGTGCAATGTGGCGAGGCGCTGACGCGGGTGGTACCGCCGCCCCCGCAGGCGCCGGCGCCGGGTCCGGCCGCGGACGCACAGCTGGCGCCGCTGAACCCGCCCGGGCCGGGCAAGAACGTGCCCACTTACCTGGCGCCCGCCATCCTGGCCACGCTGTTCTGCTGCCTGCCGCCGGGCGTGGTGGCGATCGTGTTTGCGGCCCAGGTCTCAAGCAAGCTCACGATGGGCGACCACGCGGGCGCGCTGGCGGCCTCGCGGCAGGCCAAGATCTGGAGCTGGGTCGCGTTCGGCCTCGGCCTGGCTCACGGGCTGTTCTGGGTGGTGATGTTCGCCCTCGGAATGGGCCTCAGCATGCTCAACGTCCGATGACCGACCGCCGCTGGCAGGCCGCCGCCGGCGCTGCATTCGTCCTGCTCGCGGTCCTCGTGTACCTTTACAATCCCGCCACCTCGCGCCTGTTCCCACCCTGCCCGCTGCGCGCGCTGACCGGCCTTTCGTGCCCGGGCTGCGGCTCGCTGCGCGCGTTGCACCAGCTCCTGCACGGCCACCTGCGCGCCGGTTTCCAGCTCAACCCGCTGGCCGTGATTGCGCTGCCGTACCTGGGCTGGGAAGCCGCGCGGGCCCTGGCCGGCCAGCCGCCCCGGGTCCTCCGCGCGCGCACGATCTGGCTGCTTCTTCTCGGGATCCTCGCCTTCTGGCTGCTGCGCAACCTGTGAGGTATCTTGAGTGCGGATGGAGCGGAGGCGCCTGGCTCGGGCCGCGCGCGGCTTTCTCGTGTGGACCGGCATCGCGCTGCTGGGCGCCGGCCAGCTCCACGCCACTGGCCTCGACTGGGCGGACGCGCTGCGGCGCTCGCTCATCGAGTGGTATCTGTGGGCCGCGCTGTGGCCGCTCACGCGCCTGTTCGCGCGCGGGTTCCGCCTGGGCGGCGATCAGCTGGCGCGCAGCGTCCCCGTCCACATGATCCTGTCGGGCGCGGTTGCGCTCGCGCAGCTGGCTCTGTTCGCGGCCCTCGACCGCGCGACCGCGGGCGCGGCCGGCACCGCCGGCGCCGCCGGCCCGGCCCTGTCGGCCTGGGACCTGTTCCGCTCGCACGTGCTCCGGCGCACCTTTTCGGGCATCCTCACCTACTTTGCGATGGTCGCGGTGGCCAGCGCGCTCGACGACCGCGACCGGCTGCGCGAGCGCGAGCTGCGCGCCTCGCAGCTCGAGGCCCGGCTGGCGCGGGCGCAGCTCGACCTGCTCAAGACGCAGCTTCACCCGCACTTCCTGTTCAATACGCTGCATGCGATCGCGACCCTGATGCAGCGCGATCTCGACGCCGCCGAACGCATGATCACTCTCTTGTCGGACCTTTTGCGCATGAGCCTCGAGGACGCGGGCGCGCACGAGGTCCCGCTGCGCCGCGAGCTCGATCTGCTCGAGCCCTACCTCGAGATCGAGCGCACCCGCTTCCCGGATCGGCTGTCGGTCGATCTCGACGTCGAGTCGGCGGCGCTCGATGCGCTCGTGCCCAGCCTCATCCTGCAGCCGCTGGTCGAGAATGCGATCCGGCACGGCATCGCCCCGCGCGCGCGGCCGGGGCGGGTCGGGATCCACGCACGCCGACAGAACGGCCGCCTCGAGCTGGAGGTGCGCGACGACGGCTGCGGGCCCGCCAGCTCGCCGGTCAAGCCCGGCCGGGGCCTGTCCAACACGCGCGCGCGCCTCGAGCAGCTCTATGGTGAGGAGCAGCGGCTTTCCATCGAGGCGCCGCCCGCGGGCGGGCTGCGGGTCGCCATCTCGATCCCGTTCCGGAGCAGTCTTGCCGATTAGAGTGCTCATCGTCGACGACGAGCCGCTGGCGCGCGAGCGCATTCGCACGCTGGCCGCGCGCGAGCCCGACCTAGACGTGGTGGGCGAGTGCGGCGACGGGCGCAGCGCGGCCGAGGCCATCCGGCGCCTGGCGCCCGATCTGGTGTTTTTGGACATCCAGATCCCGGAGCTGGATGGGTTCGCGGTGCTGGCGGAAGCGGGCGGCGGCCGGCTGCCTCTGGTCATCTTCGTGACCGCGTACGACCAGTACGCCGTGCGCGCGTTCGAGGTGCACGCGGTCGACTACCTTCTCAAACCGTTCGATCGGCGGCGCTTTGCAAGCGCGCTGGCGCGGGCGCGCGAACGTCTCCGCAAGCCGGCCGCGCCCGCCGATTTTTCACGCGAGCTGCGGGCGCTCCTGGGCACGCTCGCCGAGCCGGCACGCCTGGCCATCCGCGCGCCCGGCGGCATTCAGATGGTGGTGGCCCGTGACATCGACTGGGTGGAGGCGGCCGGCAACTACGTGGCCCTGCACGTGGGCGCGACCTCACACCTTCTGCGGCGCACGCTGGGCGAGCTGGAAGCCGAGCTGCCGGCGGCACACTTCTTACGCATCCACCGCTCGGCCATCGTGAACCTTGCGCGCATCCGGGAGCTTCGGGCGGCCGATCATGGCGACGCCGTGGTGGTGCTCGCGGGCGGCCAGGAGCTGCGCCTGGGCCGCAGCTACCGGGCCCAGCTTGAGAAGCGCCTGGGCAAGCCGCTGTGAGCGCGCGCGCCTACTGGGCCCGGTGAATCGCCTCCCCGATCACCGTGTACACCGCCGCCGGGTCGGCCCGCTCGCCCGAGGGCGCAAACCGGATCGAGCCGGTCACGCCGTGCACGCCCTGCAGCGTCTGCAGCTGCGACGCCACCTCGGCCCGCCCGCGCGCGCCCGCTTCCACCGCCGCCCGCACTGCATGCACGGCATCGAGCGCGAAGGCCTCGAACAGCTTCGGATCCTCGCCGTTCTCGGTCCGGTACTGCTGGACGAACGAGTCCTCCTCCGGGAAGTAGCCGGGCGCCAAGAGAGCGCCCTGCAGGTAGCGGCTCTCGCGCAGGATCTTGGCCGATAGATCCTCCGCCGTCGACAAGAGGAAGATGTTGCGCACGCGCGCCTGCCGGGCCGCACCCGGCGGGGCCGGCCACAGGTCGGCCGCTGCCAGCGCGGGCGCAATCAGCTCCAGCTTCGACGCGGTATCGGGCACGAACAGAGCCTCGAATCGGCGTACGCGCAGCTCGCGCGCCTGGTTCGTGAAGGCGGTCGAGGCGGGGTCGTAGCTCGACTGTCCGGTCACGGCCAGCCGGGCTCTCTGCGCCTCCTGCACGAACAGGTCGCGCATCCTGCGGCCGTAGGGCCCGTCCGGGTACAGGATGGCGGCTGCAGTGGCGCCCTGAGCGCGTGCCCGTTCGACCAGCGCCCGCACGCGCGCCACCGGATCGTGCACCGCGTGGAATACGTAGGGCCCGGAGGCGCCGCCGGGCGCCACCGCCAGATCGATGAGCGGAACGCCCAGCGCGGCCGCCTTGTGCGCGGCCGCCTCGGCGTCGCCGCGATCGAGCGGGCCCACGATCGCGACCACGCCCTCCTCGCTCGCCAGCTCCTCGACCGCACGCTCGGTCCGGCTGCGGTCGCCTCCGGTGTCGCGGACCGCCAGCGCGAAGGGGCCGCCCGCGAGCACCTCGGCCGCCATGGCGGCTCCCCGCAGCGCGCGCCGGCCCTGCGCCTTGTAGGGGCCCGAGAGCGGCAGCACGCACCCGATCAAGTGCGCATCCTGCCGCGACGGCGGCGGCGCCGACACCTCCTCCTTACGCCCGCCAAAGCCGAGCTTGTCGCGCAGCCGCTCGCTCTCGCGCGCGATCTCCTCGGCCCGCTGGCTCTCGCCGGCGCGGCGCGCCTCCAGCGCCGCCTTGGGACCCAGCACCGCACGCGTAAGACTGTCTGAGGGGGCGGCCCGGTACAGCTCGAGCGCGCGGCCAGCCGGCACCCGGTCGGCCAGGAGCTGCGCCTTCATCCGCGCGAAAGCCCGCTCGGGATCGCGCGCGTTCTCGTGATAGGCGCCCCACTGCGCCAGCGCGAACGCGATCTCGCCCGAGTGCTCGGCGCAGGTTGCCAGCGCGGCGTGCATCTCGGCCGCGTCGTCGCCCGGGGCCACTCGCTCCTCGATCCCGGCCAGAAGCTCGCGCGCGGGCCCGCACTTGCCGAGCCGCGCCTGCGCAAGGCCCAGGTAGAAGCGCGCCTGCTCGGTCGCGGCTTCGGCGGGCGGACCGGATGCCGGCCCTTCGAGCGCGCGGCGAGCAGCCGCGTAGTCGCCCTTTTCGTAGGCGGCGCGCCCCGCGAAGATCTGGGCGTAGGGCTTGAGCGGATCATTGGGAAACTGACGCGCGAACTCGGCGAACGCGACCCGTGCGGCCTCGTACTGGCCCGCCTCGAATTTGCCGCGCGCGTCGTGAAACGCGCGGTCGGCGTTCGCGTTGGACGTGCTCACGGTCGGCTGCGCGCGGGGATCGAACCGCGATGGACAGCCCACGCATAGCGTGGCCCCGGCCGCGAGCGCGAACGCGAGCCGCGAAAAGGTGCGCGCCATGAGGGCAATCTAGCGTGGGCCGTGCGGGCTTGCAAAACTTTGAGTGCTATAGTAGCGACCGAAGGCCCGTATGGCGGCGCACATGAAGATCAGCGCCCATCTGGATCGAGGCTGGGATCTGTGCGAGAAGGGGGATTTTGGCGGCGCCGAGAAGAGCGCACGCATGATCCTGCGCCTCGATAAGGGCGCGCCCGAGGGCTACCTCTTGTTGGGAGCGATCGCCAACGGGCGCGGCGATCCCGAGGCTGCGCTCGCGCAGTTCGAGCGAGCCATGGAGATCGACCCCAGCTACCTCGAGCCCATCTTGCATGCGGCCGAGACCTGCCTGTGTGCGCTCGACGACGCCGAGCGCGCCTGCGAGCTGGCCCAGCTCGCGCTCGAGCACACCGGCGACGACCCAAATCTGTTCGCCGACGCTCTGCTCATCAAGGCGGACGCCGAGCTTTCGGCCGGGCAGGATGAGGCGGCGCGCGCGACCCTCTCCGAGCTGCCCGAGGACGGCCTCGAAGATCCCGGCGTGCACCTGCGGGCGGGCCGGTTGTGGCTGGATCTGGGCGCGCCCGAGCGGGCCGAGCGGGCGCTCCGACGAGTTCTCGACGCCAGCTCCGACGACGGCGACGCCTGGCACGCGCTGGGCATGGTGGCGGAGGCGCGCGGCGTACAGCGCGAGATGGTGAAGTGCTGGCGCAAGGTGCGCGAGCTGGACCTGCGCGACCGCCGCGTGCCCTGGGCGCTGGGTGAGGCTGCATTCGAGAAGATCGCCGAGCAGGCCCTTTTCGAGCTGCCCGAGCGGATCCGCGCGCTGCTTTCCAACGTGCCCATCCTGGTCAGCGACTACCCGTCCCTGGAAATCGTGGCCGAGGGCAACGATCCTCGCATGATGGGCTTCTTCTCGGGCGTGCCCTACCCCGAGAAGTCGACGCTCGGCGGCGCGGCCGCCCACCTCGACTGCATCTTTCTGTATCAGCGCAACATCGAGCGTGCCAGCCGCACCAAAGCCGAGATGCTCGAGGAAATCCGCACCACGCTGCTGCACGAAACCGGGCACTTCTTCGGCCTGTCCGAGCGGGAGCTGGAAGCCATCGGCCTGGGCTGAGCTCTAGTTGATTCCGAAGTGAACCTTGAAGGCCAATCCACCAAACAGGTGAATGCCCTGCGAGAACGCGTCGGGCGCGTTGATGGCCTTGTCCTGGTCGAACAGAT
This sequence comes from Polyangia bacterium, assembly GCA_035258845.1. Taxonomy (GTDB): domain Bacteria; phylum Myxococcota_A; class Polyangia; order JAHFDS01; family DATFWX01; genus DATFWX01. The sequence goes on from DATFWX010000130.1 coordinate 89,768, forward strand.
AATGCCAGCCCAGGCGCAGGTCGAGGCCGATGGCCGCATACTTGCCCAGCAGCCGGTCGCCCTGCAGGCGCAGCTCGGCAGTGGCGCCCTTGCGCGAGATCGGCGGCGGCGGCTCCGAGAACAGCGACGATTGCAGGGTGCCCACGCCGAGCCCCGCGTCCACGCCCACCGTGCCCTGCGTGGTGTGCTCGTCGTCCATCGGGAAGTCGGCGTCGAAGCCGATCATGAACTGCGTCCACGAGCCCTTGATGCGATCGGTAAAGAACTCGTCGTGGTCGACGAACAGGTCGATGAACATGACCTCGATGCCGAGCTCGCCGCCCACCGCCGCGCCCTGGACGGCCTCGAAAAAATCCTTGGACGGCGCGGCCGCGTTGCCGCGGCCAAAGCCGCCGCCCGCGTTCACCTGCCCATAAACCTCGAAGATGCCGGCCCGCGCCGAGCGTTCCGCGCACAGCCATCCGAAGGCGACCAGCGCCAGGACCAGGGCACGACGCGCCATCGCAGCCTCATCCTCCCACGACCAACGCTTGGCGTCCAGGATTGGCATGGCGAATTCGACGGTGCATACCGGCAGATCCTTCAACCGTGAGGCAACTGTGAGGGAAATCACGACTTGCAGCGTGCCTGGACATGCTTCAACATGCCCCGGCCATGATCGCGGTGACCGGGGTGGGCCTGGAGAGCCCGCTCGGCGCGTCCCTGGATGCGCTGGCGCACGCCGTGCGCTCGGGGCGGGTCGCGGCCGGGCAGCGCGTGACCGGATTCGAGGAACGCGCCCACATCCCGGCCCGGCGGGCCCGGCGTTTGTCGCGGCTGGCGCTCCTTTCCGCCGCCGCCGCGCGCAGCGCGCTCACCGATGCGCATCTGACCCCGATCCCCGAGCGCACCGCGGTCGCGCTCGGCACCGGGCTGGGCTCACTCGGCCTCACGGTCGCATTCATGCGCAGCTACCTGGCCCACGGCGCGGGCGGCGCCGAGCCCACCCTGTTTCCGACCTCGGTCTTGAACGAGCCGGCCGCTCAGCTCGCAATCGAGCTGGCGCTGCGCGGGCCCAACTTCACGGTCACGCAGCACGAGGACTCGTTTCTGGGTGCGCTCGCGCTGGCTTCCGATCTGCTCGCGCTCGGGCGCGCCGACGCCGTGCTGGCCGGTGGCTGTGACGAGCTCTCGCCCGAGATCGAGCACGGCCTGCGCCGGCTGGGCCTCGTCAGCGCCAGCGGAGTCGCGCGGCCCTTCGATCGGCGGCGCGATGGCCTTCTGCCGGGCGAAGGTGCAGTCATGTTGGTGCTCGAGCGCGCCCGGGATGCGCACGAGCGGGGCGCCCGCGTACGGGCGCGGCTGGCCGGGTTGGCGCTGGCGGCCGATCCGGTGCAAGCGGCTCGCACGGCCCTGGCCGAGGCCGGCCGCGCCCCTTCCGACCTCGATTACCTGGCGCTGGGCGCCTGCGGCAGCCGCTCGCGCGACGCCGCCGAGGCGAGAGCGCTCGAAAGGCTGCTCGGCCAGCGGGCGGTTCCGGCGGGCGCGCTCTTGGGCGCCGCCGGCAGCTATCAAACCGGCACCGGGCTGCAGGTGGCGCAGGCTCTCCTGGCGCTCGGTGGGGGCGTTCTCGCGGGCGCGCCCGGCTTCGACGAGCCCGATCCCGACGCGCGGGTGCCGGGGCTGCAGAAGCACGCGCGACCGGGAGCGGCGCAATGCGCCCTGGTGTGGTCGCCCGCTGCGGCGGCGGTCTTTCTCAGTTGACCGCGACCAGCTCGGAGCCGTCCTTGCCGCAGAAGGTGGCCTCGATGTCGTACTTGGCCGCGCAGGCCGGACAGATCTTGCCGACCACTCCGGCCGGCCGCGCCCGGCCATGGGTGGCCTCCCAGAACGCCATCGGGATCAGCTCCTCGGCGTCGTGCGGACAGTACTTGACGCCCGGATCAAAGGCTCGCTTGCAGGTCGGGCAGATGCCACCGGCGGCTCCGCGCGGTGGCCCGCCGTCGGCCGGCACCAGCAGCTTGGCGTCGTGGGCACAGTGGCGCACACCCGCGTCGTACTCGCGCCGGCAGGCCGGGCACACCATGCCGGCCGGACGCGCCGGGCGCGCGGGCGGGCTCGTGTTCTGCGCGCCTGCAGGCGCGGGCGCTGCGCTGGTCCGTCCCAAGGGCAGGCGCTCGATGCGGCGCTCGAACAGCACGTAGGCCAGAAGAAAACCGATCACGACCAAAAGCACGCCCATCGCCAGCATCACGATGGCGCCAAGAAAAGGGGACGAGCTGGTGCTGCTGACCTGAGAGACGAAAAGCCCCAGGACGTGCATCAAAATTCCCCGCCAATTTCAAATTACCAAACGGCTGCGGATCGGTCAACCGGAGGCGACTCCTGCACTCACCGTGCAAAAGATGCACTTGGCAGAAAGCATGTGTCCGTGATAACAAGGAAAAACTGGCCATGCGTGCCGACCTTCCCATTGGACCTCACCACCGTGCCACCGGCCTGGTCGATGTGCTCGATCGAGTCCTCGACAAAGGCCTTGTAATCGCTGGGGATGTCAAGGTTTCCCTGGCCGAGGTCGAGCTTCTGACCATTCGCATTCGGCTCATCGTGTGCTCGCTCGACAAGGCACAGGAGATCGGTCTCGACTGGTGGAAGTACGATCCGCATCTGACCCCCAACCAGACGCGCATCGCGGCCGAGAACGTGGAGCTGCGCAAGCAATTGCGGGCTCTCGAGCGCCAAGTCGCGGCGCTTACGGCAGAAGCGAGGAGGCGGCCTCATGCCCGTTGAAAGAACCTCAGGCGGTACCAGCCTCATCGACGTGCTCGATCGGGTCCTCGACAAGGGCATCGTGATCGACGCGTGGGTGCGCGTGTCGCTGGTTGGTATCGATCTGATCACGGTCGAGGCGCGCGTGGTGGTGGCGTCGATCGACACCTATCTCAAGTACTCGGAAGCGGTGGGCCAGGTGCCTCCGGTCTCGCGCGCCACCATCGACGCGCGCGCCCGCGAGGCCGCGCTCACCGAGAAGGCAGCGCTGCGCGCGTCGCTGGCCGCCGGCAACCCGGGCGCACCCAGGGAGAAGAAGCGCCGCAAGCCGGCACGCGTGTGAAAGGGAGCTGATGGCTCGTATTGCGTCGCTCGTCACCTCGTCACAACGGCGGTCCGGGCGACCCTCCGCGGCCGCGAGTCGGCTCGCCTTCGCCGAATTTCTGCTGGCGTGTGACGACCCCGCCGAGTGTGCACAACGGGCGCTCGAGTGGCTGGGCGAGCACGCCGATCTCCGGCACGGGCTGTGCGCGGCCGTGGACCCCGAGCAGGGGCGCCTGAGCGGCCTGGCCGGTCGCGGCCTGGCCCCGTCCGAGGTGAGCGGCTTCGGGCTCGATCTCGAGGATCGCGACCACCCGCTGGTGGCAGCGCTCTACGCCAAGCAGCCCATTCTTTTGCCGGTGGGCGCCGAAGCGCGCAAGCTGCTGCCGCCGCCGCTTGACCAGAGCACCTGCCTCCTGCTGCCGCTGCCACTGACCCCGCTGGCCGGCAAGGCCGACCTGAAGGCGGGGCTTCTGGCCTTGAGCGGTGTCTTCCAGAGCACCTCGCCCGAGCTCATGTGGATCGCCGACGTCTTGGGCCGGCGCCTGGCGCGTCTGCGCTCGCTGCTCGCGCTGGCGGTGACCGAGCGTCGGTTGGCGCGTGAGAAGACGCTGCTCTACAGTGTCATCAACGCGGTGCCCGACCCGGTCCTCCTGACCGACACCGAGGGCCGCATGCTTTTGGCCAACCAGCGCGCCGAGATGCTGTTCGCGGCCCAGGAACGCGAGAGCGAAGGTCGGCGGCGCGCGATTGCGCTCAACAACATGCTGCTGTCGGCCGCGCTGTCGCAGCAGGCCATGGGGGGCGTGCAGACCCGGCGCGAGCTGCCTCTCGTCAATCCGGAAGACGGGTCCGATCTCCTGTTCGAGCTCCTGTCGGCGGTCACGCGCGATGCCCGCGAGGGCACGGGCGTGGTGTCGATCCTGCGCAACGTCACCGACCTGCGCGAGGCCACCGAGGAGATCGAAGAGAACTATCGCAAGCTGCGCCTGGCCGAGCAGAGCGCGCGCGCCGAGCGCGACCGACTCGACCTCATCATCGACTCGGTGGCCGACCCCATCGTGGTGACCGACCCCACCGGCAACATCGTGATGATGAACCCGCCCGCCGACCGGCTGTTCACGGTGCCCAAGCAGGCCGGCGTGGCGGCGGCGCGTGCGGTGCGCGCGAACGACGCCCACTTCACCTCGTTCGTGTCCAACGTGTTCTTGACCGACACCGGCTCGAGGTGGCTCGGCGAATGCTCGTTGACCGATCCGGTGTCGCTGGTTGCCTCCCCGGTCGAGGCGGTGGCGGGCAAGATCCTGTCCGAGCACGGCGAGGTGATCGCGGTCGTGACCATCCTGCACGACCGCACCGAGGCCATCGAGAAGGCGGAGCTGTACGAGCAGCTCAAGCGCGCGTCCGAGGAGCTGGAGGAGAAGGTGGGGCAGGCGACCGCGGAGCTTCTGCGCCAGAACGAGCTCTTGCAGCGCCAGCACGTGGAGCTGGAGCAGGCATCCGCGCTCAAGTCGCAGTTTCTGGCCAACATGTCACACGAGTTCCGGACCCCGCTCAACGCGATCCTGGGCTACACGAACATGCTCCTGCAGGGGGTTTCAGGCGCCATGTCACAGCAGCAGAAGCGCAGCCTGCTGCGGATCGACTCCAACTCGCAGCACCTCTTGTCGATCATCAACGACATCCTCGACATCTCGCGTATCGAGGCCGGCAAGATGCCGCTGCACGTGGACGAGTTCGCGGCGCGCGACCTTCTGGCCGAGGTGATGGCCGAGGTCGAGCCCATCATCGCGCGCGCGAAGCTGCCGGTCGCGACCGAGCTGGAGCCCAAGCTGCCGAAGGTGCTCAGTGACCGTCAGAAGGTCAAGCAGATCGTCCAGAACCTGCTCACCAACGCGCTCAAGTTCACACAAAATGGCGGGGTGCGGGTCCGGGCCTCCTACGACCCCAAGACCGACCAGGTCGCGATTGCGGTCGCCGACAGTGGCATCGGCATCGCCAGGCATGATCAGGCAAAGATCTTCGACGACTTCCGGCAGGCCGACAACTCGCCCACGCGCGAGTACGGGGGCGCCGGGCTGGGCCTGTCGATCTGCCGGCGCCTGGCCTCCATGCTGGGTGGCCGCATCAAGCTTACCAGTGAGCTCGGCCGCGGCTCCACCTTCACGCTCTGCCTGCCGCGGCGGTTGAGGCGCAAATGAAACGGCGACGCGAGAATCGTACCGCGCGGGAGCAGCCGCTCATCCTGGTGGTCGACGACTTCCAGGACAATCGGGAGATGTACGCCGAGTATCTGCGCTTCCAGGGCTTCCGGGTGGCCGAGGCATCCGATGGCCAGGGTGCGCTCGACCAGGCCTTCCGGCTGCGGCCCCATCTGATCGTGATGGACCTGTCGCTGCCGGGCATGGACGGCTGGGAGGCCACGCGCAGGCTCAAACAGGACGACCGCACGCGCCACATCCCGGTGGTCGCGGTGACCGGGCACGCGCTGGCCGGCCACTCCAAGGGCGCGCGCGAGGCCGGCTGCGACTCGTTCTTGAGCAAGCCCTGTCTGCCCGACGTGCTGCTCAAGGAAGTGCACCGGATGCTCGAGGGCGAAAAGACGCCGCGCAGCCGATCGAAAGGTGGACGATAGCCGATGGGGGCCAAGCGAAAGCCCTCGAAGCCCGCTGGCAAGACCAAAGCCAAGGTGCGCGCCCGCGCGCGCGCCAGCGCGGGCAATGGCAAGGCCCGGCCCTCCCGGGTGGCGGCCCAGCCCAGCCGAGCGGCCCCGGCCCCGGCCCGCCCCGGCGACAGCCGCGGCAAATACGTCTACTGCATCATTCCGGCGTCGGATCCGCTCAGCTTCGGCCCCATCGGCGTGGGGGCCGAGCCGGCGCCGGTCCACACGGTCAACTTCAAGCACATCGCGGCCGTGGTGTCAGACACTCCGATCGAGGTGCACGAGCCGACGCGCGAGAATGTGCTGGCACACGAGCGGGTCAATGAAACCGTCATGCGCAAGCACACGGTCATCCCGATGTCGTTCGGCACCGTGTTCAAGACCCGCGACGACATCGTCGAGCTCTTGCGCTCGGCTTACGACGCCTTCCAAGATGTGCTGGTCAAGATGGAGGACAAGCTCGAGTTCGGGCTCAAGGTACTGTGGGACCGCGACGTGATGGTCCGCGAGATCGAGCAGCAGGACGAGGACGTGCGCAGGCTCAAGACCGAGATCTCGTCGCAGAAGGGCTCCACCTATTTTGCGCGCATGCAGTACGGGCGGCTGGTCGACGCCGCGCTGCAGGCGCTGAGCGAGCGTTTCGTGGCCGATATCTTTGCCCAGCTTCGCGACGTCTCGGTGGCGTCGCGGGCCAACAAGCCCATCGGCGACAAGATGATCATGAATGCCGCCTTCCTGGTGGCGCGCGAGAAGGAAGCCGCGTTCGACGCCAAGGTCAAAGAGATCGGCGCGCAGTACGACAAGCTGACCTTCAAGTACACGGGCCCCTGGCCGCCCTACAACTTCGTCAACATCCGGCTCAAGCTGGAACGGGCCAAGGACGCCGAATGATCATCCTGGACCGCATGCTCCTGGGCGGCATCCGGTTCGTCCTGAATCGGATCGCGGACGCCGTGGACGCGGAGCTGAGCAGCGAGGACGCCGTGCGCGAGGAGCTCCTGGCCGCACAGATGCAACTGGAGCTGGGCGAGATTGACGAGGCCTCCTTTGCGGCGCTCGAGAAGGCGCTGCTGGCACGCATGCGCGAGTTGCGCAAGCAGCGCGGGGCCATGGAGGCGCAGCCGGGCGAGCTGAAGGTGACCGGCGTGGAAGCTAGCGTGCTACAAGGCCACTCGATCGATCAGCACGACCGCGGCGAATGAGCCCGAGCCGCGCGGCAGCGCAGCCTTTGCCAGCACAAAGGTTTCGGTTCTTCGGCGGCAAGGGCGGCGTCGGCAAGACCACGTGCGCGGCGGCGGCGGCTGTGGCCGCGGCGGCGTCCGGGGGCCGGGTGCTCCTGGTCTCGACCGATCCCGCGCACTCGCTCGGTGATGCGCTGTCGGTGCCCCTGTCGGCGCGGCCGCAGCATCTGCCCACCCGACGGGGCGCCCTGGCCGCGGTCGAGCTGGCGGCCGATCGCGCGCTCGCACGGTGGCTGCGCGCGCGCCTGCCCGCCTTGCGCACAATCGCCGCTCGCGGCACCTACCTGGACCAGGACGACATCGACGAGCTCATGCGCCTGGCGCTGCCCGGGGTGGACGAGCTGATGGGCCTGGTCGAGCTTCTGCGCCTGGCCCGCAGCGGCCCCTGGGAGGAAGTGGTGGTCGACACCGCCCCCACCGGGCACACGCTGCGTCTGCTGGCGATGCCCGAGACGCTGCGCCGCATCGCCGGCGTGCTCGACGACATGCAGGCCAAGCACCGCTTCCTCGCGCACAGCCTTTCCGGTGCCTATGAGGCTGACGCCGCCGATGCCGTGATCGAGGATCTCGACGCCGAGGGCCAGGGTCTGGCCGCCCTGCTTTCCGATCCCAATCGCACCGGCTTCGTGTGGATCATGCTGCCTGAGCCGATGGCAATCGAGGAAGCCCGCGACGGCGTGCGCGCGCTCGGCGAGAACAACCTGCCTGTCGCCGAGATCGTGGTCAATCGAGTCACGCCGCCGCCGCGCCAGCCGTGTGCACTGTGCGCGGGCCGGGTTTTGGCCGAGCGGGCTGCCCTCGCGGCCGCGCGGGCCGCCTTCCCTGGCTTCGCGCTGCGCCTGCTGCCGGCCCAGGAGCGGGAGCCGCGGGGTCAGCCGGCGCTTTTGCGTCTGGGCCGGGCGCTGAGCGGGCGCGGGCCGGGCCAGGAGCTCCTGGCCGGGCGCATCCCGAAGCCGCCGGTCGTGCGCGCACGCCCGCGTGCAGCCGTCGACTGGCCGTCCCTGCTCGGGCCGCCCGGCCTCCGGTTGCTTGCCTTCGGCGGCAAAGGCGGGGTCGGCAAGACCACCTGCGCAGCCACGACCGCGCTCGCCCTGGCCGCGCGCGACCCCAGTCGGCGCATCCTGCTCCTGTCGGCCGATCCCGCGCATTCGCTGGGCGACGTGCTGGGTGCCGAGGTGGGCGATGCCGAGCGGCCGGTCCCGCACGCGCCACCCCGCCTGCGGGCACGCGAGCTCGACGCCGATCGCGCGTTCGCGGAGCGCCGGCAACGCTACCGCGCGGCGGTCGACGAGCTGTTCGACGGCTTCACGGGCGGCTCGCGCTTCGACGCCGTGTACGACCGCCAGGTGGTGCAGGACCTGATCGACCTGGCCCCGCCCGGCCTCGACGAGCTGTTTGCGGTGCTCTCGCTGACCGATGCGCTCCTGGCCCCGCCCGGCCGGCGCCCGCGCTACCAGACCGTGGTGCTCGACACCGCCCCCACCGGCCACGCGGTGCGGCTGCTCAAGTTGCCCGAGGCGGCGCTCGACTGGGTGCACGCTCTGCTTTCGATCCTGCTCAAATACCGGCGCGTGGTGGGTTTGGGCGAGCTGGCCGAGGACCTGGTCGGCCTGGCGCGCGAGCTGCGCGCGCTCGGGCAGCTCCTGCGCGATAAGCGGCGCACCCGGTTCGTCGTGGTCACGCGGCCGGCCGAGCTGCCGGGAGCCGAGACCGCGCGCCTGGTGAGCGCGCTCGGAAGGCTCCACATCCCGGTGGGCGCAGTGGTTTACAACGCAGTCACTCCGCCTGGCTGCGCGCGCTGCCTGCGCATCCGTGCGGCCGAGCAGCAAAAGCTGGCGCGGCTGCCCAGGCGGCGCGGCGCGGGATGGGTTATGCTTCAGGCTCCCGCCCGGGCGCCCCCGCCGCGCGGCGCGGCTGCGCTGAGGAGGTTCGGCGGGACCTGGAGCATTCGCACATGAAACAGCGCAAGCACGCGCACGCCACCTACCTTTACTGTCTGGTCGCGAATGAGCGCCCGCCCCGGCTGGGGCGCGTGCGGGGCCTTCCGGGCGCGGATCGGCCCCGCAGCCTCGACGCCGGTCGCGGCCTGTGGCTGGTGGCCGCCGACGCTCCGCTCAATCAGTACGGCGCGGCCGCCATCGAGCGTGGGCTGCGCACGCTGGACTGGGTGTCGGCGTGCGCGGTGGCGCACGAGGCGGTGGTCGAAGAGTGCGCGAAAAGCGGCACCGTGGTGCCCATGAAGCTGTTCACGCTGTTCGCGAGCGACGAGCGCGCGCGGGCGCACATCGGGCGCCTCCGGCCCAAGCTCGAGCGGGTGCTGCAGCGCATCCAGGGTTGCCGCGAGTGGGGCCTGCGGGTCCATCTGGACCCCCAGCGCGCGCTCGCGATCGCCCAGCGCAAGGCCCGCCGGGCGGCCGGCCCGGTCTCGAGCGGCAAGAGCTTTCTCTTGCGCAAGAAGACCGAGCAGGAAGCGAAAAAGAACCTGGGCGGGCTGGCCCGTGCGCAGGCGGGGGCGCTCTACGAGCAGCTGGCGCGCAAGGCGCGTGCGGCCCGGCGCCGCCTGCCGCCGGCCGGTCCCATCGGCGCGCGCCTGCTGCTTGATGCGGTGTTTCTGGTCCCGGAGCCGCGCCGGGACCGCTTCCGGGCGGCCGCTGACGGCGCAGCCGAGCGTCTGGAGGCCCAGGGCTATCGTGTGACCTTGACCGGGCCCTGGCCCCCCTACCACTTCGTATCATGAGCCGGCGCCGCAGGAAGAAACGGAGAGGCGTCGAGGTCGAGGAGATCCTGGAGGAGGCCGACGCCTCGCTGCTCGATCTGATCGACCATGTGGTGACCAAGGGCGTGATGCTGCGCGGCGAGGTCATGCTGGGCGTGGCCAACGTCGATCTCATCTATCTGCGCCTGTCGGCGCTTTTGTGCGCAGCCGATCGAGTGCTGGCGCGCGGTCGGGGCACATGAGCGTGCTGTGGCCCTATGCGCTGGTGGACGCGGCACCGCGCCTCTTGCCACCCGGGCTCGCTGGCGAGCCCCTGCGAATCGTGCGCGCCCGGGGGCTCCAGGTGGTGGTGGGCGAGCTCGACGCCGCGCCGCCCGCCGACGAAGCCGGGTGGAAGGGCCACGACGCGGCGGTTCGGCGCCTGTGCGCGGCCTGTGCAGCCGTGCTGCCGATCCGCTTTGGCGGAGCGGTCGCCTCCCATAGCGCGCTCGTGCGCGCGCTGGCTCCCCAGCGGGACGCGCTCGCCGAAGGGCTCGCGACCGTGCGGGGCTGCGAGCAGATGACCCTGCGCGTGTTTGCGCGGGGCTCGCACGGGGCTGCGCCCACGCCCGCGCCCGCGCCCCCGCCTCCCGATGCTGGCGGCGGCCCCGGGGAAACCTACCTGCGCGCGCGCGCACGGTCGTACGCGCTGCCGGAGCTGGGTCCGCTGCGAGCGGCGCTCCAAGGCCTGCTGCGCGCCGAGCGCGTCGAGCCGGCCGCTCAGCCACCGCTTCTGGCCAGCGTCTATCATCTGATAGCGCGCGGGCAGGCGGCCGCGTACGCCGATGCGGTGCGCACGGTTTCAGACACGCTGCCGGTGCGGGTCACGTTGAGCGGCCCCTGGCCCGCCTACGCCTTTGCGCCCGAGGTTCCGGCATGAAGAGTCGCCGGCCTACCCGGCCCCGCGCGCGCCCGCTCAATACCCTGCGCGCGCGCGAGCTGGCCGCGCTGCGGACCCAGCTGCAGCGCCGCACCGCATCCGCGGCCGCACCCCCGCGCTGGAACGCCGATCCCGAGGACGTCCAGCGCTCGGTGGCCAAGCTGGTGCTGGCGCTGGTCGAGTTCCTGCGCAAGCTGCTCGAGCGGCAGGCCATCCGGCGCATGGAGGCGGGCACGCTCACGGCCGCGGAGCTGGAGGCGGTCGGTCAAGCCCTGATGCGGCTGGAGCAGACCGTAAAGGACCTGGCCCGTCACTTCGGCCTGGCGCCCGAGGATCTCAACCTGGATCTGGGCCCGCTGGGCCGCCTGATGTGACCCTGCCCTACTCCACCAGCGCGAGCAGATCGCGCACCAGATCGATGCGCATACCGAAGTTGTAGCCCGCCAGATTCTTCGACACCACCACCTCGCCGGCGCGGCCGCTCTGCGGGTCCAGGACCTGCATGGTGCCCTGCTCCACGTAGCCGCCCGCGTTGACCGCCACCACGTGACCCTCTCCGTCCAGAAGCGGCGACCCGCTGGTGCCGCCGGAGGTGAACGCGCTGTGCTGGATGAGCTTGGCTTCCTCGAACCCCGCCGCCTCCCCCGAAAGTCGGGTCAGCCGCCCGATCACACCCTGCACGAAGGTGGCCTCGGGCGAGCGGGTGTCGGCCAGTCGTCCCGGAAAGCCGTACAGATACAGCACGTCGCCGGGCGCCAGGCGGCGCAGCTCGTCGGGCGCGGCCAGGGTCAGAAGCTCGGGCGCCGTCCCTTCGATCCGGAGCAGCCCGACGTCGGGCGTGACCTCGCGCAGGGTGGGCCGCCAGCTCGGATGCTTCTTGACCGCGCGCACCGAAAATCGGCTCTTGGGATCGCCGTTGCGCACCACGAAGATCTTGCCGCCGCGGGTCTCGTACTCCTCGGCCGCCGCCACGCAGTGCGCGTTGGTGACCAGCACCTGGGGCTGGATTGCGAACGCGGTGCAGAAGCCCTCCTCGGCCGAAGGCAGCTTGATGGCGACCAGGTAGATGCCGCCGCGGGCCGCCCGCCCAATCGCGCCGCCCGAGCTCGACTTGCGCAGCTCCGAGTTTTTCTGCTCGATGAGCTTGGCAATGTTGGCGCGTTCGGTCTCGTCGGCCGAGCGCTGCTTCTCCATCAGCTCCACCATCTTGCGCCGCAGCGCCTCCTCGCGGGCTTCGCCGCGCGCCCGGTAGAGGAGCAGCCCCGCGCCCGCCGCCAGCGCCAGCAGGCACAGCACCAGAACCAGCGCCCGCATGGGCCGGGTGGCTTGCCGGACTGCGGCCTCGACCGCCGACCGGAACACGGTGGTGCGCACTCCCGCGGGCGGGGGCGCGGGCACCGGCGCGACCGGCGGCGCCGCATCGGCGCGCATGCCGGCCTGAGCGGGCGTGGTCTTGGGCACATCCAGACCCTCGAGCCCGATGCGGACGCGCGGCCCGCCGCTGCCGAACTGCACCTCCTCGCCGCCCTGGAGCAGGCGATGGGTCACCCGGTCGCCCCCGATCAAGGTGCCGTTGGAGCTGCCCACGTCGACCAGGACGAAGCCTGCGCCCTCGCGCCGCAGCTCGGCGTGGCGCGCCGACGCGTCGAGGTCCTGATAGGCGTCGAACTGCACGTCGTTGGACGGATGGCGCCCGAACCGGACCACGATCGGATCCTCGAACTCCTGGCGCTGCCCGGAGCGCGCGCCACCGATATGCTCGACGATCACGCGCATCGCTTCAAACCCTCTACGTTTCGAAGCGCAGGAGCTGATCGCCGACCCGCACCAGATCGCCCGTGCGCAGCTCACGCGGGGCCTTGAGCTTGAGGTAGGTTCCGTTCGACGAGGCCAGATCCTCCAGCCGCACCCGGCCGCGCGTTTCCGAGAGCGCGGCGTGCCGCCGTGACATGTGCTCGTCGTCGGGGAAGCGGATGTGGCCTTCCTCGCGCCCCAGCACGACCTCGGCCCGCGACAGGTAATAGACGTCGAGCGTCAGCGCGGCCACCGTGAGCTGGCGCAGCCGTCCCCAGGCCGACCGGAGCGGCGAGCCGAAGACCGCCACCCCGTGCTCGACCGCGGCCCGCGCCTTGCGCTCGGCCTCCAGCGGGACCTCGAAGCGCAGGAGCTGGCGACCCACCAGGAAGCAGTCGCCGTCGCCGAGGTCGGTCGGCTCCCGCAGCCGCACGAACACGCCGTTCACCCAGTCGAGCGGGTACAGGAGGTAAGAGGCGTCGCGGCGTTCGATGCGAGCATGCCGGGGCGCCACGTAGGGATCGTTCTCGAACCGCATCGTGCCCTCGGTCCGACCGAGGTCGATCGCCGGCCCCTCGAACACGCAGGAGGCGGCGTCGGTGCCATCCGGACGCACGCTGACCAGCCGCGCGCGCGCGCCTCCGACCGCGGGCCCTCGCGCCGGGCTGGCCAGACCCGCCGCCGCTGGCTGGGCCGCCGTGGGCGCGCCGGTCGAAACCGGCACCCCGCCGCCGGGCGACATCCGGGGTGCGGTGGCCGCGGGCCGTGAGCTGATGGGCGTCCCCGGCCGCGCGGGCACCGCCTCGGCCATGCCGGGCAGGGCAGTGGCGGCCGGCGGCATGGCGCCACCCCCAGCAGCCGCAGCGGCGGCCAGCGCACCACCGACGGCGGCGGCGGCCGGGCGCAAGCCGGCGGGCGGCGTGGGCGGGACTGCCACGGTCGGAGCGACCGCGTCGGCCTGCACCGTGCGCGGCAGCGGCGCCAGCCTAGCCCCACAATTCTGGCAAAACGAGTAGTTGGCCGGCGTCTGGCCGCCGCAGGCGGCACAGGTCGTACGCGGGCTCGCGCTCGACGGAGTGGGCGAGGCCACAGGCGACGAGCCCGAGCCACCCAGCCGCACCCCGCACATCTTGCAAAAATTCATGCCGGTCGGGTTGGCCACGCCGCAGGCCGGGCAGGTCACCATGCCCGAAACCTGTGCCGGCGCCGCCGCCGGCGCCGCCGGTGCCACCCGATCCGACGGCGAAGCCACCCGGGTCTTGGGGACGTCGGACTCGGTGGCGATGCGGGCGCCGCAATCCTGGCAGAACAGCGCCCCCTCCCGATTGACCTTTCCGCACTGGGTGCAGCGTGGCATTTTACGATCCAACCTTTGACACTAGCAATGGAGCCGCCTGCGATCAAGCACCGGCGCCGCGCTTTCCTCTTGACGGCGCGCACGGGCCCGTCGATCTTCCCTCGGGACCCCATGCGTGTGCGCGCCCTTTTGGTTTCGGCCCTGTTCTGGGGCTGCGGACCCATCATCGAGCAGGCCGCCTTCCACGCGCGCCCGGACACCACGCTGCCGGGAGACCTTCTAGGTCCCTACGATGGCCGCGTGCTCGACGGAGACACCGAAAAGCCGGTCCCGGGTGCGCTGGTGGTGGCGAGCTGGAGCTTCCAGCGCGGGGTCGGCTTTGTGGGCCCCTCGGGCTCGATCACACGCCAGACCGAAACCGACGTCGACGGCAAATACAGCATCGCCCGGCTGCGCGAGCTGCCGGGCGGCCTGTCCACGCGCGTGGATGCCTTCACGCTCATCATCTATAAACGCGGCTTCGTGGGCTATCGGTCCGATCGCTTCTTCCGCGACGGCGCGCCCCGCTACGACTTTGCGCAACGGGCCAACCTGGTCCGGCTCGAGCGCTTCTCCGATGATCTATCGCACGCGCACCATCTGGCGTTCGTGGGCGGTGCGCCGCCGGTCCGCAAGGCCGCCGCCTGGGAAATCGAGATGGCCAGCGCCGAGCTCGAGGGCACCCGCAAGCCCGGCCTGGCCCGCACCCAGCTGGGTCCTGCCACCACCCTGGCGCCGCCCCCGCTCGACGCCTGGCCGCTGCTCAAAGTCGCCGACGTCAAGGCCGCCACCGGCTACACCGGCGAGTTCGAGGAAGAGCGTCTGGGCGATTTGCCGCGCACGAGCTTTTACGACAGCCACCATTTCAAGGCGGTCGGCGAGCCCGAGAAGCTGGACCTGGCGTTGCGGCTGTGGAAGCTGCCCGCGCTGGAAGCGGACGCGCAGTGGAAGAAGCTGTCCGAGTCGCTGCCCGGCGCCAAGGCGACCGACGAGATCGGGACCCACTCGGTGCGCGCGGGCGAGGGCGACATCCTGGCCGTGGCCTGGTTCGACCAGCCGCAGGGCGTCATCGTGCAGATCTCGTGCGGGCGCGGCCAATGCAGCGACTACCCGGTGGTGCTCAAGCTGGCCGCCCTGGTGCGCTCGCGTCTGAACCTGCTTTCGCCGACCGGGCCCGCGGCCACGCCCGAGAAAAAGCTGGACGAGGACGTGCCCGGCGAGCCCAAGCCACCCACCGAAAAACCGTTCCAGCTCACCCCGCCGGAGCTCAAGCCGCACAAATGACGCGCCGGTTCTTGCCCGTGCTCCTCGCGTGCGCGCTGGTTGCGCCGGCCGCATCGGGCTACGAAGCCCAGTCCACGCACGTCGGTCTGACCGAGCGGGCCGCGCAGGCGGTCAAGTTGCACCAGATCCTGACCAAACGCTGGGGCCTGCAGCTGGGCGTTTTCGAGCCGCTCCGGCTCAAGGCGCCTCCAAAGCTGGCCTGGCGGCTCGGGCAGCTCGATCCGATCGAGGGCTTGCGCCCCGACGGCGATCAGAACACCGCGTTGGGGTGGCTTTTGGCCGGGGCCGTGCTCGAGGATCTGCCGCCCGCACGCACGCGCAACCATTTCTTTGATCCGCGCACGGGCCAGGGCCTGCACGAGCACGGTGCGATGACACGCCTGTTCTACGCTCTCTTCGGCGACCACGAGGTGGGCGGTGCCTTCAACCTGCGGGGGGTGCCGGCGCCCGAGTGGGCGGTGGCGCCCGACAATGAGCTGGGCGTGCCGGCGCTCCAGGACGCGCTCGTCGAGACCGCGGCCGGCGAGACCGTGCAGGCGCGTGAAGGAGCGGCCGCGCAGGCGCTCTTGTGCCTCGGTGCGCTCGCACATCTGCTCGAGGACATGGGGTCACCCTCGCACGTGCGCAACGACTTCCGCGGCGACCACCTGCAGCAGGTGCCGGGCTCGAGCGTGTGGGACCAGCGCTCGCGCTACGAGCACTTTGTGGCCCAGCGCTACGGGCGTTTGGGCGTCCCGGCGCCGGCCGGATCCCCGCAGCCGCATGCGCGTCTGCGCGACTACTTCACCGCGCTGGCCGAGTGGGTGCAGCCCCGCTTCTTCTCGGCAGGCACGTTGCCGGCCGAGCTCGACGCGCGCGGGCTCAACGGGGCCGCGCTTCTCGAGCGCGCCAACCGGTCGCTCGCGCTGCCGACGCCGCGAGTAGAGAAGCTGGATCTGGATGCGCGTGCAGGCGCAGCCGGCGGCCTGGTGCGCTCGCAAGAGGTGCCGCTTTTGGCCAGCTACGTGATCGAAAAGGGCGAGCTGCGCTTCGAGCTCGACGAGCGCGCGCACGCCGTGTACGCGCGCCTGCTTTTGCCCCGAGTCGTGCGCGCGACCGCGGATCTTCTGGCGTTTCTCCTGCGCGGCCAGCTCCAGGTTGCCTCCAGCGCCGACGGATGGGTGGTCACAAATCGCGGGCCTGCGCTGGCGCGCGGCACGCTGCGCCTTCTGGCCGAGGACGAGGCGGGCCGCCGGCGGCCGGTCGAGATCCTGGCCGCGGCCTGGCCGGTCAGAAGCGGCGCCGAGCTGGGCCGCGTGCCGTCCGGTCACGCGTTGCCCAGCGGCACCAAGCGGCTGGTCGCGGTCGTGCGCGGCCAGGACG